>JBFIFS010000321.1:0-1583 GCA_041602695.1 Kiritimatiellia bacterium | reverse complement strand
GGGCTCATCAGTGAAGATGAGATCATGAAGCTTCTCTCTGTTGCCGGACAGGGCCGCACCCGGATATTCTTTTCAGGCGACAATGTCCTCAACGTTCTCGACGCACGGGTCGTCCAGCGTGGAAGCCGCGATTTGGCAAACATGAAAGTAATGATCGGGGCCATGCCCACGGAAAGCGCAGCCCAGCGCATAGGCCAGCTGGACACATCAAACTCCATCTTTATCGTTGGAAACCGGGCCGACCTCATAAGCCATGTCATCGACCGCGATTTCGCTGCACTGATAATCACCGGACTCAGCGACGGCGAAGAGCCGGCCCTGCCTCAAAGGCCCCACAGCACATGGATAATATGCTCACCTTATGACACCCTGGAATCATACCGCAGGCTCGTGCTCAGCACACCCGTAAGCGAAGTGATGGTTTCAACGGCTCGCACACTCCCGCCGGACGCGACGATTGAAGAGGCCAAGGAGATATTCCGCTCAACGCACCAGCGCGGCATACCGGTGCTGGAAAACGGCCGCCTTGAAGGAATCCTGACCAGGTCCGACTTCCTGAAGTCGGTAAAGAAACGCCTGATACTTGTAGACCACAACGAACTCGACCAGGCCGTGGACGGAGCCGCGGACGCCGAAATCTGCGAGGTACTCGACCACCACCGGTTCGGCGGCGTAACTACCACGAATCCGATACACATATACGCCCGGCCGGTTGGCAGCTCCTGCACCCTGATATATCAGCTGTTCCAGAAGAACGAAATCGTTCCCAAGACATCCACGGCATTCCTGATGCTGAGTTCGATCATTTGCGATACACTCGCGCTCAAGTCCCCTACTTCCACTGAAGAGGACCGGACGGCCCTCGAAGAACTTGCCGCTATCGCCGGGGAGGACTGGCAGGCCGTTGCCGGCGAGATCTTCGCGAACACCCGCGCGCTCGCCTCCCGGTCCGTCACAGACCTCGTGACCGGCGACCTCAAGCAGTACAGTGAATTTGGGGTCAGCTTCGGAATCAGCCAGATCGAGACAACGGACCTTGACGAGGTCGGCCAGCTAATCGAGCCATTAAGGCGCGAGATGAAGAAACTTCGCTCTGACGAGGGACTCGACTGGCTGATGGTCCTGGCTTCGGACATCATCCATGCGAGGAGCGTGCTGCTTTCCTGCAGCGCCACATCGCTCGACGAATCACTTAACTACCACCGGACTACCGACGGCATCTTCCTGCTGCCCGGCGTCCTTTCGCGTAAGAAGCAGCTGCTTCCGGAAGTCCTCCGCGTCCTCCGGGAAAACGCCAAAGCCAAATCCTGATTGCCATACAGCGGCCTCGGCTTCGACCTGTATATGTCGGCGCCCGCCACAGTCCCCAGGGCAAAGACACGAACCACCTCTTTTCCGATCAATGCCCCTTGTTACTTTCCGGGCATCCATCTAGACTTGCCGCATGACACCTAATTGCAAACACGGGAGCAGCAGGATGGACAAGATTCGCGTAGGAATTCTCGGGTGCGGGGGCATAGCTAACGGACACGCAAAAAGGCTTCACTCCATGGATGAAACGGAGGTCGTAGCCCTATGCGACG
>JBFIFS010000320.1:0-1641 GCA_041602695.1 Kiritimatiellia bacterium | reverse complement strand
GCGCCGTATATCCAACGTCCTTCATCTGTCTGGCTGGCCGAGACGGGGTCGGTAGCGTAGAAGAATATGCCGATCATGAAGCTGCCGGCAAGAATGCCGTAGACGGGGTGTGACGCGTCAGCAACGCCTGCCTTCCATAGGATCGTTTGTGTGATCAGGTAGCCGAGAATGCCCGGGATGACTATGCGGTAGTTGGCGGTCTTTGTGACCAGCAGGTATGTTCCGCCGAGAATGGCCAGCAGCGCGCTGGTTCCGCCGATGGTCCCCGAGATCGAGCCGAAGAAGAGCTCTGAGAGAGTGAATGTTTCGCCGGTCCTCATGAGCATGCCGGGAGTCGCCTGGGTGACTGCATCGACGGCATATTTGGTAAGGCCGCCGGGAAATCCGCTGAAAGGCTCGTGCCACATAGCTGTCATGTAGCCGCCGAAGCTTACATAGAGAAAAGCCCGTCCTGTGAGTGCCGGGTTGAATATGTTGCGGCCGAACCCGCCGAAGACCATTTTTCCGAATACAACCGCAAAGATGATGCCGATTATTGCCATCCAGACTGGTATGGGAGGGGGGAGGCCGAGGACAAAAAGGGTCGCTGTTACGAAGACAGCCATGGATGCGGGCTTTCCTTCCCTCCGCGTGAAGGCGTATTCGGTAAGAAAAGCCACTGCGTTCACCGCCGCGAGCAGCAGAAGGATGCGGAGGCCGAACTGGTACACGGCGAACGCCGCCAGCGGCGCGACGCCGATGAGTACTCTCACCATCAACTTCTGTTTAAGTACCAGTTTCATTTCAGGCATGTCTCATTAGAATAGAACAAGCCAATTTCCGGTGCAAGGACTATGCCTAGGCCAGCGATCCGCCACAGGAGGAGCCTGCACCTGCTGTGCACGCGAAGCAATGCGGCCCCGTGGCGATTGTCCTGTTGACTAATTTGGCGACTTCCTTGGGGGTCATGTCCTGAATGCTTGCCTCTCCGGGCGTGCATGGCAGGCCAACGGCCAGGTTGAAGTCGCAGTCGTAGAGCTTGCCGTCCCAGTCCACGCATATCTGGTGTCGGCACATGATGCCGTCGAGGGTCGCTGGGTTGAATGCCTCCTCGAGGGTCGACATGTACTCGTCGAGCTGTCCTTCGGCTTCGAGCGCGGCCCGGAAGCGGCCTATGGGTGCATTCGCTATTACCAGGAGATGGGTGAACCTGATTCCGTAACGCTCGCCGAGTTCCTTCCTGAATGCGGCTTCGAGTTCTGCCTGCTCGCCTGGCAGGAAAGGCCCGGACGGATTATAAACAAGGTTCAGCGCAAGTTCGCCCTGAATGCCGTAGCCGATTTCGTTCAGCTTGCGCAGGGCGTCAACGGCCTTTTCGTACACCCCTGTGCCGCGCTGGGCGTCCACATTCTTCTTGAGGTAGCAGGGCAGCGAGGCGACGAGGTCAACATGGTGGTCTTTCAGAAAGAGCATCAAATCGGGATCGGGGCCTTCAGTAAGGGCAACGAGGTTCGTCCTCAGCTGCACCGCTTTGCCCAGCCTCTTGAGCTTTTCGATAAACCAGCGTATGTCCGGGTGTAGCTCCGGCGCGCCGCCGGTTATGTCTACCATCTCGCACGCGAGCACGGGGGCCGTCCTGATAACGGCTTCCATTACTTCCCT
>JBFIFS010000319.1:0-1681 GCA_041602695.1 Kiritimatiellia bacterium | reverse complement strand
GTGGTTTATGGCACCTCCATAGTCCATGGCGCATACGCATCACGCGCGGGTATGGTATATCCCTCCATTCTCGGCAGGCGCTTCGAGCGGGAGGTCATCAATCTCGGCTTCTCTGGCAACGCACATATGGACATAGAGCTCGCAGATCTTCTCGGTGAGCTTGATGCGGCTGTCTACATTCTTGACCCCATGCCTAATATGACTTTGGAACTCGTAGCTGAACGGATGGCAAATTTCATTCTTCGTCTTCGCGATCTAAGGCCAGCTGTGCCGATTGTCTTCATTGAGGACTTTCCAAGGACAAACAGCTGGGTACTGTCCAAGCCGCGTGATGAGATAAATCAGAAGAACCAGAAGTGCCGGGACATTGCCGCGGCCCTAACCCGAAACGGTCTAACTGAATTCTATTACGTCGAAGGAAGCGACTTTATAGGTACAGACGGCGAGGCATGCATAGACGGAATACATCCAACGGATGTGGGCTTCATCCGCGCGGCCGACTGTCTTGAGCCGGTATTGCGGGAAATCCTGTGAAATCCGGAGAGCTAATGAATCGTGAGACTGCCTCAGGTGTGGTGAGCAGCAGTGTTTTCAGGCCTCCCAGACCCGCAGGCCGTAACGGCTGAGATAGGTGGGGATGTTGCGCACACCGTCTCCGATGCCTTCGATTTCTCGGATCATTGCGCGCTTGGCTGCATGTGACTGAGAGGAGAGAAGCGTGACGGACCCGCCTTCGCCGCCGGCCCCGTTGACTTTCCATCCTACTGCACCGTGTTTTTCAGCAACGTTAATTACTTCGCGGGCACGTTCGGAAATTAGCGAGGTGTGCAGCGCCGCCTGTGCCTCATTGTTGTCTATCATGGCCTTACCAAATGCGTCAAAGTCACCGTCAAGCAGGGCAGCTCTCCCGTCCGCGGCAGCTTTCCGAAGTGCATACATGCGCGAATCTTCAGGGCCAGAGCTCTCGAGATCACGAATTACCTGCTCATGGACCTTTGAGGAATTGTGCATTCGCCCGAGATAAACAAGGACAAGCCTCGACTCGAGCTCCCACCATGTTGCGTTGCTCAGCTCAATTCTGGTGACCTGGGCTTGGGGATAATCTGACATCTCTATATAGCAGATGCCGCCGCGAGCCGAAGCGATCTGGTCCTGTATTCCGCACTGCAAGCCGAGCATTTGGGTCTCTATCTCGTGGGCTTTCGAGGCGACCTCACTAGGTGTCATCCTTCCTTCGGTCAAGGTGTCCAGCGCTCCGATAAGCGCGACTGAAACTGCCGCCGATGTGCCAGTCGAACACCCTCCAGGTGCCTCGCTGAAGATGTTGACCTCGATTTCAAGGTCACGGGGAATGCTCATGGCGTCTACGGCGGCTTCCAGGAGCGGGTGCTTGTCGTAAACGACGTTTGAGGGGTCAATTACGTATCGGTCCCCGTAATTCTCAGCGCTGATAGTCAGCCTGCCGCTGCCATTGGCTGCCGGGCCAAAAGTCATCTGGCATTGAACATAAGGATATACTCCCATATTCAAGATGATGCCCTGCTTCGCGAACCAGGTATCCGTCCATCCGCCAAGATCGCATATTCGAATTGGCGCTACAGAATTTATAACACGCTTCATCAGATCCTCGGCCAGCCGTTAATCAAACAGACAGCTTTGTAAACGAGTGAGAATGCCATCT
>JBFIFS010000318.1:0-1692 GCA_041602695.1 Kiritimatiellia bacterium | reverse complement strand
GTGCCGTTGCTTGGCGACAATGTCACAGGGAAAGGCTCACCTGCCCGGCGGCCGTCAGGTGTAGCGCCGACTTCGGCGCCGCCCCTGACGTGGTGGGCCTGATGGATACCTGAGAGGTAATGCCATCCTTCGTCAGCTGCCTGGGCCTGGACATGGTTGCAGGCGAACTCGAAGATGTCCTTGGCCAGCAGGTCGACGGCGTCGTCGTCGTTTCCCCACTTGGGCGCCGCGAAGAGCTTCCTGCGCAAATCCTCCGCACCTTCGAAGTTGTTTTCCAGCGCTCTGACTACTTCGGCCAGCGTCGCCTCCTTCTTCCTGTAGACCACATCATGGATTGCGGCGAGGCTGTTGACGCAATTTACGGGCGAATTGATATAGACTCCAAGGTCGCTGTATCGAGCACCGCCGTCCCCGAGGTCTTTGCCTCTGTCGACACAGTCGTTCAGGGTCCCTGAAGTGAAAGGCATTGGGACGCAGAACTTCCTTGCCCTGAACTCCGCGTGTGCCTGGCAGAACGCACGGTTCCTTTCGACGAAGGACTCTTTGAATGTCTTTACCAGCTCCTCGAACGACGCGGTAGGTTCAACCGCATTGACAGTTGCCAGCATGAGGGCCGTCAGGTTGTGCCAGGTATAAGAGCCGGGGCTGTATAGAGTCGAGCATCCGTCAATAAGGATGTCCTGGCATGCATCCAGCGCGTAGTTTCGTGCATCGGCGATCGCAATGCCTCCCTTCTCCAGGGCCGGAATGAATGTATCGTCATTATAATAGGATATCTGGCTGCACCCGGATATGTTGAGGTCGCATGTACGTCGGACGAGCTTGTCCGGTGAATCGCGGTGCATGCGGACAGCGAAAAGCGGTTCCGACATACGCAGGTGGTCGAGAGCGTCGAGGCACGCGTAGGTGAGGTCATTGGTCCCGTCGGTGCCGTCGGGACGAAGGCCGGAGAGCATGACGTTGTTCGAAGTATGGCCTTCTCCCATCCAGATGTCGGTCTGGTCATTCTGCTTGATGAAGAAGCATTCCAGCAGCTCCTGTGCCTCGTCCGGCGGGCAGGTGTCCCACCACGGCGCGATGTACTGGTCAAACCGGCCCAACGACATGAGGCACATGTTCTCTATCATGAACACGACGTGTGAAAACCAGCAGAGTTGAAGCGCCTCGTGCAGATTTTCCGGTGTTCCGCCCGCAATCTTCCGGCAGACGGCGGCTATGCGATCCAGGTCCCCGGCATCACAGCCTTCGTTGTGTTCAATGCCCTGCTCGGCAAGTTCCGCGTACCGGCACACGAATGCAGAGGCGGCATGGAAGGCGGTTCTTACTCCGATCAGAAAATTGCGCCTGGCCGGGTCTGTCTCCGACACAAGGCGGGCCGCGGCATCCTCGGCGATTCCGCCAAATCCCTTCTCCAGGATCTTGCCGTAGCCTCCTACGTTGTGGCTGAGCCTGGGAGGGCGGTGCGGCTGTTCCTTCTCCGCCTCGGTTAGAGTCCGGGGAAAGCAGTCATGGTTCCACTTCCCGGCCAAAGGGACTTTCGACGACGCTTGATCCGTGAAGACCGTTCTCGTCCCCACGATAAGCTCATGGGGTTCTATCGCGATCGGCATATTCTCAAGAATCAGTCTGAGTGCGTGCGCGCGGCGCTCTGCGAGGCCGCATTCCATGCCGCTGGTGTCCCAGTCCGGTGGC
>JBFIFS010000317.1:0-1736 GCA_041602695.1 Kiritimatiellia bacterium | reverse complement strand
GCGCGTTTCTTGATCTCGCGAATCGAAACTAATTCCTGCTCATGCAGTGCCTTGCCGTCCACATTTCTCAACTCAATATGAGTAATGCCGTTTCGCCTCACCGCCTCAAGCTGGTCCCCAACATCCTTACTCGCCTCGACAGCGAACGCGCTGAGGAGAACGCCATTTCCTGCCGCCATAATTCACGCTCCCTCTGAGAGCCCTGGGACCGCCCTCAGGTGATAGTGCCCTCGGGTGGTACTGCCCTCACTTGCTAACAACACGGATCCAAAATACTAACCTGCAGGATAGTACAGCGGAAAGGGTTCTAAAGTCCAACAATCGCCGGAAAATAAGTGCAAACCTCCGATTAAGCACCCCCCCTGAGCAACTGCCTTCCCCTTCGGGCCCTGCAGCTCTGACAGCTCCGCCGAAGCCGTCGGCGGCGGTTAAATTTCTTCTCTGATCCGTCGTGATGTGGTATTAACATTCTGGTTTATTCCATGAGCTACGGCAAAAACATCTATCATAAGAGAGGCCGCTGGCACACGTTCCTGCCTGAAGAGGTAGGTGATGCGTTTCATGTACACGTGGACCGGAAGGGCCTCGTCTGGTGGTCAGGGCTCAAAGGGATCAAGTATTCCGACGGCGCCAAAGTCTTCAGTCTCGCTGTCGATTGCGAATGGCGCAACATCGAGTCAGGTGGCTTTACGCAGGACGACAAATGGTATGGCATTACTGAGCAGGACCGCCTCTTGACCGTTGACCTGGCCACGGCTGAAGTAAGCGACCATACTGAGCTTCTCAAGGACTTCCCCGAAGCCTACTGGATATGGACCTCTCCATCCCGATCGGAAGTTCTAATAGGCACACCGGGGCTGCTTGCTGTTTTTGACGGCAGCGTCATAAAGGCGCTCGAAGTGCCCAAAGGTGAAATGGGGAAGCTGAACGCCGCGGCCTTGTCACACAAAGGCGATATATGGTTCGACACAAGCGATCATCTTTTCAGGTACGATGGGGACACTACACATAGCATTGGGCGTGCCGAACTTGGGGTTAGCACACCTCTTTGGGAAATTGTCGTTGCTCACGATGACACCGCCTGGGTTGCGACAGACGGCGAAGGAGTCATCACCGTATCTCCAGACTTCTCTACGGTTGGCAAAGGCTGGTCCAAACTGCATGACTACTCGCCGGCCGCCCCGGTATTTGAAGACCGAGAGGGGAACGTTTGGATAAGAAACCGCTCCCACTCCATCTCCTGCGTCACACCTGACGGCGAAGTCCATTTCACCACTCAGGACGGCATTTCGTCACCCAATGTCCTTTCCATGGCCCAGGACGCGCAGGGCAAGATCTGGTGTGCATGCCAGAAGGCAGGCATAAGCTTCTATGACGCGTCCTCCCTGGTCGAGGTAACCCCGTACAGCATCTCCTCGACATGCAGGGCCGATGAAGAGGTCTTTCTCGGCACACCGACAGAGGGTCTGCTCAAATACAAGGACGGACAGCTGACGACTCTAAACAGCAAGGTCCAATGCGGCGACCGCTCTTCACTGACATTTTGCCCCCCCATCATTTAATAATGTTCAACCGCTGGCTTACCCAGGCCACAATTGTCGAAATAAGTACGGGCGACATAACCCGGATCGACGGCCTGCCACGCGACAAAATAAGAAAACTCGTAAAGGATGAATCTGGCGCAATATGGTTTTCGACGAAGGAGCATCTCTATCGCGCGGACAGGAACGGCTTCT
>JBFIFS010000316.1:0-1778 GCA_041602695.1 Kiritimatiellia bacterium | reverse complement strand
AACGGCACGCTGGAGTATACACCGGTTGACTGGAAGCCGGAAACAGAGACGGTCAGGCCGATCGAAGGTGACGATCACGGCGGCGCGGAGATCCCTATGGCGCAGGATATCGCGAACTGCATGCTGAAGGATGTTCCCATGCCGACAACGCTTGAGGGCGGCGTACAGTCGTGTTTTACCTGCTTCGGTATTGAAGAGGCCAGGGAGAACCTTAAGGTGGTTGAGATGGACGGTTACTGGAAAGACTTAGCTCAGTCAGGCAGGGGATGATGAGCGAGCTGTTTGCGATTGAAGATGTGCCGTTCAGTTATCACGAGTCCTGGCTTTCTATCGCTGTTCCGCGGAAGAATAACGAAGAAAAGAATATTTGGTTTCGGAACCATCACAGCAGCGCCAACAACGTTTTTAAACTCATAGCCCTGCTCGGTGATCAGGAAGTAAGGGCGGATATTGCCGCCGAGCCCTGGTCGCTGACGCTGACCCATGGCGAAGGCCTTATTCAGATCTGCTTTGAATCTCCCGGCACAGTTCGTATGCGGGGGAAGGGCCTTGCCATTCAGCTTGGAGAGAAGAGCCTTGTTTACAGTGAGGGCGATAGCTCTTTCGTTATCAACTGCCGCGGTGCGTTTCGTCGTTATGGAGTAGAGGTCCTTAAGGGATCCTTCCAGATCCGCAGGCAGGTGCCGACCCAGCCGATGTTTCCATGCGGAGGGGTGATCTCGTCGAAAGGCGACGACTTTTGGGAAATAGCAGTTGATGAATTCTGGAGCACATGGGTAAAGCCGGACAGGAAGCCTTTCGATGAATGCCTCGCCCTTGCGCAGAAGGCATTTGAAGACTTTGTCGCGGCCATGCCCGCGGTTGAGGAGAAACACGCCAGAACGCACGAGCTTGCCTGTTATATCAACTGGTCATGCACTGTTGGGCCATGCGGCCACATAAAGAGGCCGTCGCTTCTTATGTCAAAACAGTGGATGAGCAATGTGTGGAGCTGGGACCATTGTTTTAACGGGATGGCTTTGGCGAAGGGGCATCCTGGACTGGCTATCGACCAGATGCTGACAATGGTTGATCATCAGGACGAGTTTGGCTGTTACCCGGACAGTATCAACGACACATGGATGCATTTCAATTTTGCCAAGCCGCCTGTCCACGGCTGGGCGTTCAGGGACATCCTGGACCGCATGCCGTCTAAGCCTTCTTCAGAGGTCATGCAGGCCATGTACCAATCCCTCTCGGCCCAGGTTGAGTGGTGGATGAATTACAGACGCAAGCTCACCGGCGACATAGACGACTCTTCAGACTACAGGAGCCTGCCTTATTACCTGCACGGTAATGACAGTGGATGGGACAACAGCACCATGTTCGACTCGGGAGTTCCGCTTGTGGCTCCTGACCTTGCTTCGCTGCTCGTGACGCAGATGGACGTCCTTTCGGAGCTCGCAGTTGAGGTCGGCAAGGGTGATGAGGAAGGTGAGTGGAAGAGGCGCGCGGACAGTCTCTTCGGTCTTTTGATGAAAGAGCTGTGCGCTGGTGATCATTTCGTTGCCAAGCTTCTCAATGACGGCACTGTAGTTGAGAGCCGGAGCCTCATACCCTGGCTTGCCGTTATCCTTGGGCAGAGGCTTCCGGAAGATCTTCGTGAATCGCTGAAATCCGGGATTGAGGGCCATCTGACTGAATGGGGGCTCGCGACTGAGCGGACGGACAGCCCGAAATATGACTCAAACGGATATTGGCGTGGACCAATATGGGGGCCGTCGACGGTCATTGCTGTT
>JBFIFS010000315.1:0-1844 GCA_041602695.1 Kiritimatiellia bacterium | reverse complement strand
GGCGACTTTGTCGCGAAGTTCGGCAAACATCTCGTATTCCATGGCATTGGCCTTGTCGGAGGCGCCGACGATCTTGTTTTCATACTCCTTGAGTTCCGGGGTTATGAAGCGTTCGGCATTCACAAGGGTCTGGCGGCGCTCATACTCTTCGGGCGCGTTCTCCACCTGCCCCTTCGAGATCTCTATGTAGTAGCCGTGCACCTTGTTGTGGCGGACCTTGAGGTTCTTGATGCCCGTACGCTCCTGCTCCCTGACCTGGAACTCCGCAAGCCACTTCCGTCCGCTAACCGCGATCTCCCGAAGCTCGTCCAGCTCCGGGCTGACGCCTTCCGCGATGACTCCGCCTTCTTTTACCGCGAGCGGCGGCTCTTCGACAATGGTTCGTTCGATTAAGTCCACTATCTCGGGCAGCGGAACAAGAGCTCCCGAAAGCTCCTTCAGGAGCGGGAGCTTCTCGGCGGCAAAAAGGGTTTTGAGCGCTGGAACGTTCGCCAGTGACCGGCCAACCGCACGCAGGTCCCGCGCGTTCCCGCCGCCGGCCGCGATACGGGTTATCAGCCGCTCTATGTCACGCACGTCAGCGCAGGCCGCGCGCAGGTCCGCCAGCAGCCCGCGGTCATCAAAGAACTTCTGGACCGCGTCATGGCGGTTGTTGATCTCATTGATCCTGGCCGGCGGAACAAGCAGCCACTGGCGAAGCTTACGTGCACCCATAGCAGTCTTGGTAGCATCCAGGACTTTCAGCAGGTTTGCTCCGCCGTCTCCCTGGGTCGGTATAAGGTTCAGGTTCTTTATCGTGGTTTCATCGAGAACCATCCGGTCCCCCGTGCTTCGGAGGCTGAACGACCTTACATGGTCAACGTTTCTCCGCAGCCCATCCCTGACGTGATATAGGAGTCCGCCTGCCGCACCGGCAACAGCGGCGTTGCCTTCACAGCCAAGTCCTTCGAGCGACTGCATGCCGAAATGGCGGACCAGAGTGTCGCGCGCGGTGTCATATTCGAACGTCCAGTCCTCGCAGAGCGTCACCTGGTCGCCGGCACTGGTCCTTATCGCCGCTGCGAGCCCTTCCTTTTCAGCCTGCTCCTCAGTCACCAGGCACTCGGATGGCGCGTGCCTGGCAACCGCGTCGCGAAGCTGGCTGACATCACTCAGCTCCTCACCAAAAAAGAGCCCGGTTGAAAGGTCCATCAGAGCGACTGCGGCTGATTCCCCTGACTTGTAGACTGAAAGCAGGAAGTTGTTCTCTGAAGAAGACAGCTGCTCTTCTCCGGTCACTGTGCCGGGGGTTACAATGCGCTCCACCTCGCGTCGGACTATGCCCTTGGACGCTGACGCCTCTTCAACCTGGTCACATATTGCCACCTTGAGGCCGGCCCTTACCATCTTGGCAAGGTAACTCTCCAGGGCGTGATGAGGCACCCCGCACATCGGGACGTTGTTCCTCTTGGTCAGCGCGATATCGAGTACGGGCGCTGCCCGCTTCGCATCGTCGAAGAACATCTCGTAGAAATCACCCAGACGAAAGAACAGGACAACATCACCTGGCAGCTCGGACTTGATCCTCCGATACTGCCTCATCATAGGTGTCAGCGTTTCACTCATACGAAAGATCTCTCACAAAGGCCGCCAAGGGCAAAATGGAAAATAAGAGGGCCGCTGCCATGCGGCCCGCTTCATCTACTGATAACTGGTGACCGATCACTGATAACTCGATGAGCTCTGCTCAGGCCCGTACTTCCGCGATAAGCTTTTCCATGCGGCGTCCGTATTCAACGTAGTTCTGGTATTTGACATCGTCAGCAGACTGCACGGATTCATCATGGAAGACTACAGCCAGATGC
>JBFIFS010000314.1:0-1888 GCA_041602695.1 Kiritimatiellia bacterium | reverse complement strand
TATTTTGACGTCGCCGGGCCGGAAGACTGCGGGGACCTTTGGGAAAGGCTGCGCGACGGGCTAATGGTCAAGGCGGACGGCCTTGAACCCGCCGGCCTTCTATATGGCCTGATGCTGCGTTTTGACCTTCTCCAGCGGTACGGGGAGTGGAAAAAGTTGCTCTCTGACGTGCGTAGCGTGTTTGGCCCGCAGGCAGCCCAGACGGGAACCCTGTGGGAACATGTCAGTGCGCGCTCTAGCTGCAACCACGGCTTTGCGTCCTGTGCAGCTGAATACATAATTCACGCGGAGGAGGGCATCAAGAAATCTCCCCGAGGGCGCAGGTAATAGCTGAATACTTCGTTTTTTTTCTTCATAACTTAGGGCAGTGCGCTAATCTGACAGCTCAAAGGAGATATCTAATGCCAAAGCTCAAGCTGAAGCCATCGCCGCGTCTGTATGTAGACGAAGATACTGTGGAGAACCTTAAAGCGAAGCTGCACAGCCCGTTCCTTATCAAAACTGCGGAAGGCGTGCTGCGTGACGCCGACAGTCTTGTCAGGGCGAAGCCGTTGAGTGAGGACTTGATTGAGATGCACGGATACCAGGCTGTGACTCGTCCAATCGACAGTCAGCTGCAGTGCCTGACAACGGCGTGGGTCCTTACAAAGAAGGCGAAATATCGCAAAGCAGCTATCAGGCATCTTCGCAATACTTTGACCTTCAACCAGATCAGCTGCGAAGCGAACCGCACTATACCCGCTAGCGTGGACATGGGCTTTTGCCTGAGCTATGGCGAGTGGGCCTGCACGATAGGTTTGATGTACGACCTGTTTAAGCCGGAGCTGACCCAGGAAGAAAAGGAAGTCTTCTTTGGAGTCTTCGATCGTTTCCTGATGAAGGCGGCCCTGCAATGCGTTGAGAAGCCCATGTGGTGGGCCAACAAGAGCTGGTCTAACTGGAACGGTGTCTGCGCCGGCGGCATGGGAGTTATGGCGTTGGCCCTCTACGATGATTATCCGGGCGCCAAGAAGCTTATTCCTTTCGTGGAGAATAGCCTGGGCGAATACTTCAAGTCTTACATCGAGAATGGCGGTGGTTGTCTTGAGGGAACCGGCTACTGGAACTACGGCATGAATTACGCAATGCGCTACTTGCTGAGCTGGGAGAATGCAACCGGCAGGAAGCATCCGGCGTTCAAGATAAAGGAGCTTGGCAGATCCCTTAACTTCCCGCTCGACTTCACAGGCGTCACCTTCGGCGATAACGATGGGTGGGGCCCATGCTGCTTCTTCTTCAAAGTTGCGAAGAGGACTAATAACCCGAGCGCTGCAATGAATGCCGCCACGTACCTTATGAAGCCCGAGCGCGGCAACAAAAAGAAACGCGGCACGCTGGCGGGGCGCAGGGTCAATGGCGGAGAAATTCTGTATGCCGCAGATGATATTCCAACGAGTAAGCAGCTTGAGCGGCTCGAGCAATCACATGCGAAGCGGAAACAACCGGTTGCCCGTGTCTACAATCCCATGGGCTGGGCGGCTCTGGCGGATGACGACGCGTTTCCGAGCCTGCGCATGGCTGTGCGTGGTGGCTCGAGTAAGATAAGCGGGCACGGGATGATTGATCTTCTCAGCATACGCTGCCGCGTGAACGGGGAGCCGATGATTACGGACCAGCAGGATGGCGGCTATCTGGGTACAACATTTACCAGGCGCGGTCACGAACTCTTCGGTCGAAGCCCATACTCTAAGAGTACGCTGCTCGTTGACGGGCTTGGCTGCATGACTGATGTCCAATGCAAGAAGACAGAGGTGGTAAAGGGCAGGGGCCTGCTCGGTATCCGTGTTGACGGTTCGGGGATCTACCTCCCGCGCTGGAAGAACAAGTTTACAGGCAGGCTTGTTCTGCT
>JBFIFS010000313.1:0-1905 GCA_041602695.1 Kiritimatiellia bacterium | reverse complement strand
CGTAGACCGAACCAAGCTATGGGCCGTGCAGACTCCGCAGACTTTCAAACGGGACCTCTTGGAGAAAGCGTTTGAGAAGATAAAGAAGAAGAAGTCCACCGTGACGGATGAGGCATCTGCCGTTGAGCAGGTGTCCAAGGTGCATCTGGTGAATGCGCCAGTATCCAACATAAAGATAACCACGGCGGATGACCTGGCGCTGGCGGCGGCGCTGCTTAAACTCTGAGAGACTTAGGGGCATGCAATTTCTTAAATACGCGATCCTGGGTGATATCCACGGCAATCTTGAGGCCTTGGAGGCTGTCCTGAAGGACGCTGCTGACCAGGGCGTTAACGCGTACATTTGCGTGGGTGACATCGTAGGGTATAACGCCAACCCCGCGGAATGCCTGGAGAAGGTTCGAGGACTCGATTTTACGTGTGTAAAGGGGAACCATGACCACTATTGTTCCCATGACGAGTCGCTCGATGATTTTCATCCTCTCGCGGCGAACGTTATCGATTGGACCCGCCATCAACTGGATGATGACGAGATGGCCTACCTTCGGGGGCTGAAATACTCGCGCATTGTTTCAGGCTTCACAATCGTGCACAGCACCCTCGACATGCCTGACAAATGGGGCTACGTCTTCGACGCACTCGAGGCCGATGCTAATTTCAATTACCAGAGCACATCGCTTTGTTTCCACGGGCACACACATATCCCCGTCGTCTATGAAAAGAAGGGACGGGTGAGCAAGAAGGAGTTCGACAAGGTCAATGTGACGCTCGGCAGTAAGTATTTCATAAACGTGGGCAGTGTCGGGCAGCCGCGTGACGGCAACCCGCTGTCGGCCTACACGATTTATGATATGAAAGAAAAGACGATTGAACTCAGGCGCATCCCCTACGATATTGAGGCTGTTCAGGCAAAGATCCTGGGCGCCGGTCTGCCGGAGCGCCTGGCGCAACGTCTTGAAGTTGGTAAATAAGGAGGAAGAAAGATGGCACATTCAATATCTGAAGAATGCACTAAGTGCGGTTCATGCGTACCGGCATGCCCGTCTGAAGCAATCACCGAAGGCGAAAAGACTTACGAGATCGACGCAGAGAAGTGTGTTGACTGCGGTCTTTGCGTAGACGAGTGCCCCGTGTCGGCTATTTCCGCCGACTAAGGTAGGGAGCCGTGTACAGGCATCTTTTCGGTCCTGTTCCATCCCGCCGCCTCGGCCTTTCCCTGGGTGTTGATCTGCTGGTCGATAAGGCCTGCTCATTTGACTGCATCTTTTGTGAGGTCGGTCGAACTAGGGATTTAACGGTTGAACGAAAAGAATATGTAAAGTCCGGCACTGTCCTTGAGGAGCTGTCGTCCTGGGTGGATGGCGGAGGCCGGGCGGATCACATAACCTTAGCCGGAACCGGCGAGCCTACGCTCAACACCGGGTTTGGTGATGTGATCAGGGGTGCAAAGGATATCTCAGAGACTCCCGTCGCTCTGCTGAGCAGCGGGAGTCTCTTCTTTTTAGATGACGTACGGCGGGGTGCCGCGCAGGCAGATATCGTCAAGGTCTCGCTCGGCGCCTGGGACCAGGCGTCCATGGAGCGCCTCAACCGACCGTCCAGCCGGATTGACTTTGAGAAGATAGTGGAAGGGTACAGGATCTTCAGGGACCTGTTTCATGGGGAGCTGTGGCTTGAAGTGCTGCTCGTCGAGGGAGTCAACTCGCATGTTGCCGAGGTGGCCCGCATAGCCCAGATAGCCGGATCTTTTGCGCCGGATAAGATTCATCTGAATACAGTCGTCAGGCCTGCTCCTGAAGCGGAGGCCCTTCCCGTCACCGCGAACGCCATGGAGGCGTTGTCGCGCCTGTTCGATCCGGCGGCGGAAGTGGTTGTCGACTTCAAGGGCGGCGTTCCGGGCAAGTG
>JBFIFS010000312.1:0-1939 GCA_041602695.1 Kiritimatiellia bacterium | reverse complement strand
GCTGTAATTCCCCATTACTTCAAGAGTCAGTTCAACATCGATGTTCTTGCTGTCACGGCGTACCCCGAGAACAAGCTTGCCTTTGCCTTCCCTGGTTTCGCTTTGTGTGACAGCAGCTCCCATCACTTCCCAGGCCTTTTCACCGAGCATATTGCCATTGGCGCTGTATATTACATCACCCACAAAGAGCTTGCCGAAGGCCGGCGATCCTAGCTTAACCTCGCGCACACCCATATTGGGACCAAATGGGCCTGTCCTGAAGCCCGCCGGGCCGATCCATCCAGTGAAATTGCCATAGCCGTGCGTTTTGAGTTGGGCGTTTATAAGGGTGACGTCGTTCTTCTTCCACTCATTGGCTGGCGTGTGGTATTCCTCGGGCAGGTCGTCGTCCTTGTTGGTGACGAACCAGTGGTAATCCGCGCGTTCGGAGCGGAATGGGATTGCGGGAAGACCTGCACCGTTTACCAGTTCCTGATTGGGTCGTGCGTTCCAGTTGTAGCGTACACGCATGATGCGCGGGACAGTGTCGCTCTCAATCCGGATTGTTTCCCCGCTGATCTTTGCAGTGGCGGGGGAGTAGTCTCCTTCAACTCCGGCCGCCTCAAAGTATTCAAGGGCATCGCCGCTGGCGGCGAGCGATTTCGCGGTGCCTTCCTTAAAGTAGACTGTTGCTTTGTTGAATTTGCATTCGATCCTGTCGAACACTGGGCCTGTGGCTAC
Source organism: Kiritimatiellia bacterium (assembly GCA_041602695.1). Lineage (GTDB taxonomy): Bacteria > Verrucomicrobiota > Kiritimatiellia > UBA8416 > JBFIFS01 > JBFIFS01. Next base: position 1,219 of record JBFIFS010000312.1, on the reverse strand, counting down.
AGCGCCGTCCTTTTTATAGACCGCTCCCTCCAGCCAGCGTGCAGCGCGTGAGGCCAGCAGGTCTTCGTCGGCAGGCTGAGCACTGAACGGTACGTTCTCGCTGCCAGGCAGGATCACTGCGACGTTTTTGCTGTCTTCGGCAACGAGTCTCTGCAGTTCACGCATCTCACGGTGATGTTGGCCAAGAGTGTTCAGGTCAGAGCCTGGGGGCACGATTAGGCCGAAGGGAAGGGCCTCTTCACCAAGGTACTTGCGCCATTCGCGTGCGATACGGGGCACAATCTTGGATTCCATGCGGAATCCGACCTTGCGGATGTTGTACGTCTCAACGTAAGCCGTATTGAGTGCTGACGTGTCAAATGGAGTGTCACTCGCCAGAATCCTGGCGTAAATCATGTATGGATAGTCATTGCCTAGCTGGACCAGCGCGGCCTTTAGTGCCGTTCCCTTAAGAGGGCTCAGGACGGCATTGTAACCGCCGCACGGGAAGAGGGTTTCTTTCAGTGTTCCCTTCGGCGGCTCCTTCATCTTCCGGAAGTTTGTACCTTCCTTTTCCGCTTTGTACTTCTCGTCGTACATCTTGAGCTGACCAATGACTTCCCCTCCGTCATAGAACTTGTCAGTCTCCAGGATGGCTTCGCGGCTCAGCCAGCTGTTTGCGAATGCGGAGCCCAGGTTGATGTCGATGATGCCGATCGGGACATCTACATCCGCGGCGAGATCGCGTCCCAGATAGTATGCCGCCGCAGTCATCTTAAGCGCGGCGTCCGTGTCCACCTCGGTCCAGCCTTCTGTGGCGCTCTCAGCAAGATCTGCGAGAGGAACGGGCGAGGGATCCGTTGTTATGACTATTGCGCGGAAAGGCGCCTTCTTTGCGGCCTTCTTTCCTTCTTCTGTGCTGCCTAGCGTAATATCTATAGAAGTCTGGCGTGCGACCAGAAAGACGTCGCCAACCACCACATTATCTATAGTGATGGACTTGCCTTTTGAGGAGGCCGTGAGTTTCTGTCCTTTGCCGCTTGAGGGTATGGGGTCGAGCGTGCATCGCCAGTTGCCGGCATCGTCAGCCTTGGCTGTCTTCTTCTGGCCGGCGAAAGTGACTGTAACTTCGGCGCCCTTGTCTGCCGAACCGGCTACGGTGACGGGTTTGTCCCGCTGGATGACCATGTCGTCCGAGAAGTTGCGGTTCAGGGCCAGGTCTGCGGCCTGAACGAGCATG
>JBFIFS010000311.1:0-1989 GCA_041602695.1 Kiritimatiellia bacterium | reverse complement strand
TGCTTCAGCAGCTCTTTGTGGTATTCCACGATGAAGCCGTATATCTGCCTGTGCCAGTCACTGTAGGTCCCGGAGACAGGCCAGATCCTGGCGATATCACTCGAGTAGTGCCTCAAGTCCGGGCCGCAGTCCATGAGTATGACTTCGTCCTCGAGGCATGAGCAGTTATTCAAATGATAATGCCCATTTACGATCCGCTTACCGCATGCGCCGATAACACCGTACCCAAGATCGCAGTTGCCGAATGCCGAGTATATGTATTTCGCTATTGCCTCAAGCTGGCTTTCGCACATCCCCACATGCGTGGCTTTCATTGCCTCAATCATTATCAGCGCGGACAGGTGCCCCGCCTGCCTCAATACTTCTATCTCAGTTTCACTTTTTATCCGGCGCGTCCGCCCGATGAAATCGCCGGCATCCTCCACAGGCAGGTTCGGGAACTTATCACCGAGCTTACGTACTATCGCCTTATACCGGGGCTCTACTCCGTCCCACTCTTCCTGCTCGCGTCGCCCCGCGTACCCATTTGCCAGGAAGCGTGTCACGCCGCCGCCCTCAAGCTCCGCGAACGGCAGGTAGAGCTTCTTAACCTTACCCAGTTCTTCGGTAAGCTTCTCCTTGGGTTTGATGTCATCGAGCCCTAGCTTTTCCCGGACAAGGTCAGCGTCTTCAAGTCCGACCTTGTCGCCGGCCTCGCCGTCCGTCTCATCTCGCGGCGGAAGGAACAGCGTGCTGCTGCCGTCACTGCAGTCTATCAGGAGGTACGAATAACAGACCTCGAGCCCGGTGAAATAGTAGAATGTAGCATCCTGACTCGCCAGGTGGCTCGGCTGCGGATGGGCACCAAAAAGCAACAGGTGAGCGCCTTTACCGATTCTTTCAGCGACGTTCTTGCGGCGCCCCGCCAGTTCTTCCTTCGAAAAATCCCGGGTGAACAGACGTTCCTGCCCGGTGTAGTTACGGAACGCCTTCTGGCACCTCTCAAGCACTTCTTCCATCGTCGACTTACCGTCGAACTGTTTCATATCAACTGTCATATCCTTGTCTCCTTAAAATAACGCCTCAAATACTCTCCCGCCCTCGGCCCCACGGACTCGGGCAAGGCAAGCAGGGTGATTGGAAATGTAGCACTTTTGTCATTTCGAGCGAAGTCGAGAAATCTCACATTCTGTTCCGGCGACTGATTACTGATCACCGATCACTGATGACTTCCTCTCCCTAGGCAAGCTCCTGCTGCTTGCAGAGCATGGCGTAGAGCCCGTCATTCGCAATCAGTTCTTCATGGCTCCCCTGTTCAACAAGGACCCCCCCGTCCAGCACGGCGATCTTGTCAGCCTTGCGGATCGTGGAAAGCCTGTGCGCTATGACTACCGTTGTCCTGTTCTCCATCAGCCGGTCCAGGGCCTCCTGTATTACGCGCTCACTTTCTGAATCAAGCGCGCTGGTTGCCTCATCCAGTATTAGTATAGGCGGATTCTTCAGGAATGCCCGCGCGATGGCGATGCGCTGACGCTGCCCGCCCGAAAGAGTAACGCCCCGCTCACCTATTTCCGTCTGGAACTTGTCCGGAAGCTCCATGATGAAGTCGTAAGCGTTGGCGTTATTTGCCGCCTGGTAAACGTCGCGGAATACCGCATCAGGCCGGCCATAAAGGATATTATCCAATATGGTTCCTGAAAACAGAACCGGCTCCTGGGGAACGAGACCTATCTGAGCCCTGAGCGAGTAGATCCTGTAGTCCTGTATCGGCCTGCCGTCAACTCGAATACATCCTTTGTCAACATCGTAGAACCGGTTGAGAAGGCGTGCCACGGTGCTCTTCCCGCTGCCAGATGGCCCGACAAGCGCAAGTGAGGTCTTGGCTGGGACGCTAACCGAGAAGTCCTTCAGGATCGGGTTGCCTGTGGGATACGAGAAACTGACGTCTTCAAAGCCTATTTCTCCGGCCAGCTGGCCCGCCTTTACAGCACCAGGCTTGTTCGCAATCTC
>JBFIFS010000310.1:0-1991 GCA_041602695.1 Kiritimatiellia bacterium | reverse complement strand
GCCGGGCCCTTTCGGCACGTTGTGATAAAGCAGGATCTCCGGCTCTGACCAGTGAATGGTGCCACCTTCAGCAACCCCGCCGATTATCCAGGCCGGATTCCTGGCGTAGAAGTTGTGATGCGAATTGTTATGGTACCAGAACAAATACTTTCCGTTCTCACATCTCCATAACTTGGGGCATGCGCGCGGGTTTCGCACGACCCGTTTCCCAGGTCCGTAGCGCATCTGCTCGGGTTTCGTCCATGTCTTGCCCGCGTCCTCAGTGATCGTTACGGCCGGAAACCCTTTCGTAGTCCTGTAAACGCAGTAGAAGCGATCCTGCGTGAGCGGCACCATGTTGTGCTCTTCCTGGATCGATCCGTAGTTGGGGTGTCGTAAGCCATGATCACCGTCTGGCAGGATCTGCCATTTGATCTTCTCCGGGTCTTTCTCGGTCATGATGTTGGTGGATTTAACCAACCAGCCTTCGCCATTGCCGAGAAAGTACTTGGCGAGCTTGGTGAACGCGAAGTAGACAGTGCCGTCGACCACTTTTGGCTTATCAATGCCCCAGAAATGCGGACAACCCTTCGGCAGGCCGTTGTTACGGTCAGCTGCAGTTTCGCGCATTGGAATGCGATAGCGTTCCTTTGACCAGCTCATTCCATTGTCGTCCGAGTACTTGAATGCATACCAGCCGTGCGTATCGCTGCGCCCGGGGCGAATATTGTCACCGTTATAGGTATAGATCGCGTAGATGCGCCCGAAGCTCGTCTTAAGAGGGACAACCCACGATGCCTCGGGGCCTGTTTCCGGTTCGATGTCGACCAACTCAGACCATGTCTTACCCCGGTCTCGACTTATAGTCGACACTACATGCTGTCCAAGACTGCCCTCATGCTTCTTCCCCGTAGTCAGCACGCACGTCCACGAACCATCTTCGTTCACCACAACGTATGGCTGATCGCAGTAGCCCTCGTCTGGAATCTTATAGCCAGTGTCTATATGTCTAGGATCCATCTTCTTACCTGCCTCCTCATTAGATGCCTCGCTGAATGGCGCAAGACACAGCAGCAGGACTACGGCCGCCGCCATGGGTATGGTTCTGGAGCACACTATTCCCGCTCCAGCTCCGAGCGATCCGGCCGGACGACGTGGAACTCATCCCTCCAGATACTGATCCCGCTTGTCATCATCCTTGCCTCATATCATTTTTAGGACATACACCTTTGACAGCACGTCCTGACTAGTCTTATCGTATCTTCCACAGAGGCCATCAACAATATCACAATGAAGCCAATACTATCAGAATCGGGACATGCGGCAGAGCTGTCGGTCGCCAGTACCAACGCTTTGCTGCAGCAGGCCGCCCAGGATATGGCGCCGCTTGCGCTTAGGGGGCTCACTTTCTCATGGCACATGATCCATTTCGGCCAAAAGAGTTACAAACCCGGCGATCACGCGAGCGATCATATCCACAGGCACCTGCACCTGGAGTCTGTTCTTAACGGCGTGTTCCGTTTTGAACACGAGGATACTGAGTTCGATCTCAAGCCGAACCAGTCGCTGCTGTTCCTGCCTGACACAGTCCATGCCTGGGAGTGCAAGGAGGCTGGAGTCATGCTGGGAGCATTGATCGATGTCTCAGGTTCGGCCCGACAGGATTTCTTCCATAAGGCATACAACAGCAAAGGAAGCATGATTCTCGTCAGCGATGCTTCATGCGCGAGCCGGCATGGCGAGCTGCTTAGATTCCTCACCGCGCCTCCTCCTAAAGCATGGCATACGGCGGCCGTGAGCAGCGCTCTTCGACTTCTACTGATCGACCTTCTCAACTCTATGGTTGACCTGTCTCCCTGGCGACAGGCCGCCGAGGAAACTGCCAGCGACGTCCGTTCGCAGGACTTGTGCCGTCACGCGCAGGAGTTCCTGGAGTCAAACTACCCCCACCCCATACAGGTCCGCGACATTGCGCTGCAGCTCGGCATCAGCCCAAGGCATCTCAACCGCGT
>JBFIFS010000309.1:0-2033 GCA_041602695.1 Kiritimatiellia bacterium | reverse complement strand
GGGCAGACGCGAACAGCATGCTGTTTTCAAGCGGAACGCCCTGGTCTTCGCCAGTGTGCCACAGGAAGCATGGCGGCGTGTCAGCTGTCACGTGCTTTGCAGTGTAGACCTCTTCCAGGAGCTCTTCCGTCGGATCATCACCCAGCAGGTTCTTCATGGAGCCGGAGTGGGCTGTGATTCCGTGGGACGCAATTACCGGATAGCATAGTATGCCGAAGTCGGGCCTGAGCGGGACATCGCTTTCGTAAGTGTCCCATGCAACAAGGGTGTGGGCCGTGAGGTGTCCGCCCGCCGAGGAGCCCATGATCCCGATCTTATTTGGGTCCACTTCAAAGTCTGCCGCGCGTGACCTTACCGCGTACATCGCCGCCAGTGAGTCCTCAAGCATTGCCGGGTGGCGGTGCCCCGCTGAGCCGAGGCGATACTGGACCACAAAGCAGGCGATGCCCTCCTTGCAGAAGTACTCTGCGTAGCCTTTGCCTTCATGTTCTGCCAGGCCGCCATACCCGCCGCCGGGATGGATGACTATGCCTATCCCCTTGGGGTTGTCTTCAGGAATCCAGCATTCGATCTCGGGTGATGGGTTGGTCTTTCCGCTTTTAAGTTCGCCTGTAATTGTCTGCATTGAACTTGCCTCAATCATAATTAGTATTCCTAAGCTCTGCTGTCACTCAAATCTCTTAGCCTTTTACCAAGCCCCGTCTGGGCCGAGATTAGTCGGACACGAACAGGCAATTCGTCCACGCCTTTCGGCCGTTAGCATCTTCAATTTCGATATAAGTATACTTCCAGTCGTTTGGGACGGGGAACTGGAATTGCTCAAACGGCTCGACTTCGGAAGAGCCCTGCCGCTTTCCGTTTGGCCCGGGTCCAACCAGCCTGGCGAATTTTATCGGTGAGGTCTCTATCTTCAGTTCATCGCCATCCAGCCTTATCGAGCGGAAATCAGGGCCACAGCTCGAGTAGTAGTTTCCTGTCCGGATATTTGCCAGTATGGCCTCGGCCGTGAGCTCGGGAGCGTTTACCACTATCCAGCCGCCGTTCCAGCCGGCGTGTCCTTCCCTGAGGTGCGCGTCGTCAGACGCGAATGCCAGTACAGAGGTGTCTCGCATTATGGCTGCGTCCCAGTGGACAATGCCGTTTTCTTTTCCGTTCAGCAGTCGGCAGACGTGATTGTAAATCTCGATTCCGTCGAAATCCTGGCGCAATCCGTCTTCCAGCGAATTCGCGCACCAGTGGGGGTGGGCCATGATTGTCAGCGCGCCCTGCGCCTTGGCTGATTTCAACGCGGCGTCTAATCCGTCTTCCCGCTTCAGGCCGCTGACCTTGCCCAGGCATACGATATGGTACCAGGCGCCCGACTCGTCCTTGCCGTCCAGCTCGATACCGTCGATCCAGAGCAGGGGGTATTCGGTGCTGTCCGATGCGACGTCTGAGCAGACCCAGTGATCGGTCCTGAACAGGAAGTCGTAGTCGGCCGATGCGTAGAGTTCGGCGATTTCGGGGAAGGACTTTGCTCCATCTGACTCGTCGCTGTGGATATGCGTGTTTCCCTTGAACCATTTGCCGGAAGTCGAATAACGAAGCTGTTTCATTGCCTTTCCTTTCATTCGCAAACAATTCATAGAATTTAGGCGTCTGCGGGCAGAACTTCAAACGCTTTCGCTGCAAAGAGCGAAGATCATCTCGATTAGCTTGCGATTCTGGCCATTCTGTCTAAAGTTTCCGGCATGAAGACCATCAGCGTTAATACGAGAGCCAGGACGCAGTTCGTTGACATAACCTCGCAGGTGGCGGACGCCGTAAGGGATGCCGGCGTGAAAGACGGCATTGTAAATGTCTTTGTCCCTCACACCACGGCCGGGGTCACCATAAACGAGAATGCCGATCCTGATGTGACCGCCGACATGGAGACCGTGCTCGACCGCATGGTTCCCTGGAGCAACGGCTATCGTCACTGCGAAGGCAACACCGCGGCCCACGTTAAGGCCAGCATGATGGGCTCATCGGTCACAGTCCAGGTAGAAGGCGGG
>JBFIFS010000308.1:0-2051 GCA_041602695.1 Kiritimatiellia bacterium | reverse complement strand
TGCATTACCTTAACGAACATAATCTGCTGGTCTTCCTCATACAGGTCTTCCTTCTGCTTGGACTGGCCAGACTGGCAGGCGAACTGCTGCGCCGCATCGGACAGCCCGGCCTGATCGGAGAGATTCTTGTCGGCATAGTTCTTGGCCCCACGATTTTGGGCCGGTTTGCCCCGGGTATGTACGGTGCATTATTTCCGGCCGACCCAACCCAGCAAACCATGCTGGAAACCGTTGCATGGATAGGCCTTCTCCTGTTCCTCCTTGAGACAGGCCTGGAGCTTGATTTTTCAAGCGCGTGGAGACAGCGAGGGGACGCATTAAAGATAGCCGTCGCCGATGTCATCATCCCCATGGTAATAGCGTTTGTCCCCTGCCTTCTCCTGCCCGATCACTATCTGGGTGCAGCCGGAGGGAAAATAGGCTTCTGCCTGTTCATGGCAGCCGTCATGACTATCAGCGCCCTGCCAGCGACCGCTCGCGTACTGCAGGACCTGCATCTTTACAAAACCAACCTTGGCTTTCTGATAATGTGCGCCCTTTCAGTCAACGACCTCATCGGATGGGTCGTCTTTACGCTGATTTTGGGCTTTCTGACCAAGGCACAGGTCGAGCTCGCACAGGTTGCCCTTATTACACTAACTACACTCGGATTCACCGTGCTCTGCCTCACTTTCGGCCGCAGGATTTCGGACCGCGCAATATCGTTCACAAAACGCGCGGGACTGCCTGAACCAGGAACATCATTGACGTTCATTGTTCTACTAGGACTGCTTTGCGGCGCGGCCACTACCCTCATAGGAATACACGCTCTCTTCGGATTCTTCATAGCCGGCATAATGGCTGGCGAAGCAAAGGCCCTTTCTGAGCGCACCAGGCAGGTCATATCCCAGATGGTCCATGCAATATTCGTCCCCCTGTTCTTTACGAGCATAGGACTGAAGATAGACATCTTTAAAAGCTTTGATCCGTTTCTCATCTTGTTCCTGCTTATCCTCGGGACGGCTGGACGCTATGTCGGTGCGTGGATAGGCGTAGGCTTGACCAACCACCCCAAGGCGAATCGTGACCTGATTTCCATAGGGCACGTGCCAGGCGGAGAAATGCAGATCGTGGTCAGCCTGCTCGCGCTGGAATACGGACTGCTTACGGACACAGTTTTTGTGTCCATTGTCTGTGGAGCCATAGCATCAACGGCGATGCTGGGGCCCTGGATGGCAGCGGCCATGCGCAGACGAAAGACCATTCACATACTTGAGTATTTCTCCAAGGACACGGTCCACGACATAAGCGCCCAGAACCGCGACGGGGCCATCCGGGAACTTGTGGAACTTGCTGCCAGCGCGAGAAACCTGAATCCCGACTCACTCACTGACCTCCTTATGGCACGCGAAAAAGAGTTCAGCACCGCCGTCGAACTCGGAGTCGCAGTGCCCCACACCAGAATTGAGGGGCTGACGGCGCCAGTTATCGTCTTCGGGAGAAGCGAGGCTGGAATCGACTGGAACTCCCCGGACGGCCGCCTTACTCGCCTTGTATTTCTAATCCTGACTCCAATAGACGAAACGCAAGTTCAGCTTCGTGCCTTGGGAATTCTCGCCAGATCACTCAAAGCCGAGGCGTCCCGGCAACTTCTGCTTTCTGCCAAGGACAAACATGAAACATGGTCAGCCCTTGAGACCGTGTTCGCTGAAGAACACATTTTACGAAAGGACGCCAAGTAGAAGCACTTCATTGCGGGCCGGGTCGACATCCTAGGATTTACCATCCCCCCACTCCGCATAACAGCCGGCTAGATGCCATTCCCACGAATTGCCCCATAATTGATGTTACCGAAGGGAGGCATCAATTATGGTTCAGGAATCGAAGAGAGAATACCTTGAAAAGATCAAGGGCAGGTACGGGGCAGCCCACTGCCTATGCAACGATTTTGGGAACTCTGGCGCCGGTGTCCCCGGCGAGATGCTTCAACTGCATGCTTGAGCAAGAGCTGTAAACACTATTCAGGGTCTGTGATCCGGGCTGTTTCTGCCCTGCCTCCGGCCACGAGGAGT
>JBFIFS010000307.1:0-2073 GCA_041602695.1 Kiritimatiellia bacterium | reverse complement strand
GCTACGCCGGGCACATCGGTAATAAAGGTCTTTACGCTCTCTGATCCCGCATCGAGGCTGGGGCCATACCCGGACGGGGTCGTGCCGTCAGGCGCGAAGTAGTCCAATGTGACATCTACTGCCAGCTCACCGCAGGTATTGTAGAGCAGCAGCCGCTGGACATCACTCTCTTCCAGATCAAAGAACCCGTGACCGGTACCACCCCAACTCTGGTGCTTGCCACCACCAGGCCACGCTGTGCTGTAACTGTTATCGTTGAAATCGGTCGCGATTATCCAGGCAATCCAGATGTAGTTCGAGTCGATTGCAACGTCATCAATGACGTAAAAGGACGCCCTTGCCTGCGGGATAAAGCCCTGGAAGTCTATCTTCTCGCCAGCGCTCAGGTAGACTCCGTCAACGACGCCGTCGAGCGTAGGCGCAGTCTGCGCTGAAGCCAGTCCGGCGCTCCCAAGCGAAAGCACCGCAACAAGCACTGCTGCGTTAATATAACCGCGCATTTTCAATTCGACGAGATGCCTCCATCGACCTCAGAAGTTGAGACTCGTTATTCTGGAGGATGCGCACCCAGAACGCGGGCCACCCGGTTCTTCACCGGACCAATAATATTATCGAATTCCTTAACAAGAGTCAACTATGACATAACTGATCAGTTTTCACCCTGTTTACAGCCTCGCTGATACCGACCTAAAAGCCCTGGCCGGGCTTTGCTGCTCTCAGAACCCGGCAGTGGAGCCACCACAGACCGGTCTCCTTTGCCGCATTACATATAACATGCTGTATTCCAGCTATTTGCACCGCATACGATACAGCCATTGGGACTGCTGAAGGATTCTGCTACTGGATTCCGGCCTCGAGGGTTTACAGCTATAGGAACACACTGGCCTCTTCCAGACATATTTCGGCGCAATCCTGCCTGGGCGCTGCGTTCCTGCGTATGGCGGCCGCGCTATTCCTCGGGCTGGGGGATGACGCGAAGCTGAAGAACGGGCATGCCGTCGACTTCTTCTTCCACGATCGCGACCCGGCTCTTGTTGAGCAGGTTGCCTTTCGCCCGCTCCCAGTTCCAGTAGGCAAGCTGGTAAGTTACCATGCTGCGGGCGAACCCGCCCTCGGCCTCGGTCAGGCGCTGCAGGCAGCCAAGCAGCCTTTCAAGGTGCTCGCTTCCCGCCGCTCCGCCTTCAAGGGCCACCGACTGCCTCTTGTGAAGATCGTCATATTCCGTTCGGCAGGCCATCATGGTTTCATACTGGCCTTCGGCCTCACGATACGCCGCCTCGACTTCCCTGGCGGACATCTGCACTTCAAGGACTATGGTCTCGGCTGTTACCCTGAGCTTATTAAAGAGCTGCCGCCCTTCCAGCTTGCGCCGCAGGTGCCGCGCGCGCGCCGACTGGCTCGAAAGCGGCATGTCAAATATCACACCTACCATGTAGCTCAGGTCGCCCGACTGCTGGCTGTCGATGGCACCGTCCAGGTCGTTGTCGCCCGCCAGCCCTTCGTGGTATGCCTCGAGCAGGAAGTTAAGGGTCGGGAGTTTCTGGTTCCTGGCAACCTTCTCCCTTATAGACGAAGCCTGCATCTGCAGAAGGAGCTCGTCGATCTCCGGCCTGTTAAGCAGCGCGGCGCGTACCCCCTCGGCAACATTCAGGTGAGTGGCAAGGTTCGCAAAGCCGGAGAGCGGGATGGGCTCAAAAGTGCGGGTCTGGTAGAGCTCCGGCACGTTCGAGAGCGTCCTGAGCCTCGACTCCGCGTTGCGTACGGCTTTCTCGGCCTCCACCAGGTCGGCTTTAATACTCGCGTATTCAGCCTGCGCGCGGGCGATCTGGCTTTCAAGCGTGTCAACATTCGCCCTCTGCTTAAGGGCCGCAAGCTGCCTGCCCGCGTTCTCGGCCAGTCCCCTTTTCTGGACAAGGTACGTCCGCTCGAGGTAGAGGCTCCAGTAAGTGTGATAGAGTTCGAGGATGAACGATTCCGCCTGGCGGCGCAGCTCACCGTGCCCCACGCGGCTGTCGAGCGTGGCCAGGACTATCTGCGACTCATTCACAAACTTGCCCGCGCCGCGCAGTAAAG
>JBFIFS010000306.1:0-2100 GCA_041602695.1 Kiritimatiellia bacterium | reverse complement strand
TTCAAGGTTTCGGCCCGCCTCCAGCGTTCCGGCAGTTACCTTTGTGGAGCGCACGATAAGCACGTTGTACTCGGCTATCACGCCGGGCAGGTCGTCGGCACTCAGGTCGGGATTCATGTTTACCGTGGCGCCGAGCCCCTCGAGTTTCGCAACAGCAGTAGGCGACAATTTGTCAGCAACCAGTATAGTAAGCATCTCTGCCTCCTTAATATGATGTCCTTTGGAATCGCAGTAAAAGCCATCGAGTATAAGGCGGACTCTTCTAGTGAGTCCATACAATCCTGCAGAGAGTTCAGCTCACCGCGATATCGAAGGTCGACGATCCAGGCAGAGGTGCCTACGTCGGATTTGGGAGGGACAGCATGCTGCTGTCCGGATTCCCCTGCAGTGGTCGGCAGCGCAGTCCGCAGGGCAATTGCCCCGGCTTGCCGGGGAGCGTAGCGGCAATGCCGGCCCTCCCAAACATAGACGGGATAAACCCGTCTCTACCTGTCCTCGGGAGAGGCAACACGCGTTCATAGGTAGGGACGGGTTTATCCCGTCCACACACAGAAAGGTCGCATGGCGCGCGGCTACATTTTTGATTCGGTTTTATAATGGCATAAGCGCGTCGCCGCGGTAATAATGGGCAGCAATAGGGAGGAACAATGGATAAGAACAGCATAACTCTGATAGTTATGGGTGCCATCGCGGGTGGCGTAGTTATCGGCATAGCCTGGTATTTCATAGCGCGTGCAATGAAGGGCAGCATGAAGCTCATCCTCGGCCAAAAAGCCGTCAGCTCGGGAGAAAAGATCTCCGGGTCGCTCAGCGTCGAGACGAAGAAGCACATCACCTGCGACCGCATGTATATCGCCCTGGTGGGCGAGAAGCAGGTGCGCAGCCGCACCAGCAATGGAGGCTCTTCCACCAAATGGGTAGAGTTTTATCGCGATGAGGCCGACGTTTTGGTGGACGAAGAACTACGCGCGGGCTTCCGGGAAACGTATGAGTTCACACTTGATGCGCCTACAGAAGCCGCAGTCATGACCGGTGCGGGCGCCCTGATGAAAGCGGCCGAGGGCATGGAGGACGGTGCAATGAAAAGCGTCGTTTCCGGCCTGGGCAACGTAGCTGCGATGACCGGAACCATGATGGGCGGACGCAGGCGCTGGAGCGTCAAGGCCCGCCTTGAGACGAAGGGCGTCGATCTCGCCGCTTCCGAAAAGATCCATGTCAGCCTGAAATCGGCGGTGTGAGACGTCAGAAGTCTCGCACAGAGATCGCAGAGATAAAGAGATCCATGACGTTAAGATTTGCTGAGAGGGCAAATCTCAACATGGCAACGTCCAAGCGGCGCGCTTACTCGGACACGGTCCGCGTTGAATGGCGATTCCCATTGTGCTGATTCGGCCTCTCAGCGAATCAGCATGACCTCAATCTCTTACTCCGTGTGCTCTGTGCGAGATCCAGTCATCAATTAATCCCGTCAGGCAGCGGCGGAATATCGTAAGGCTGGCTGCCGCTGCGAATCGACTTCGTTCCCATACAGCCGGCTGCGACGGCCATGCGCGCTGCGATGGGTGACGTAGTGGGCTCTCTGGTTCCCCGCACGTAGTCCACGAACTCCTGTACGATCGAAGGATCAGATCCGCCATGCCCGCCCTCCTGGGGTGCCAGCTCGTGAATGACGTCGGCCGGCTTAGCGTTGCCGCCATGACGGGTATGAAAGACGGCTATCTGGCAAGCGCCGCTGTCGCCATAGTTCTCAATACGCCCTTTAGTTCCTATGAAAGTGTAATTACGGACATTGTCCGGCGTGTAGTGGCACTGCAGGTATGAGGCCTGCACTCCGTTGTCAAACTGCATGAGGATCATACTGTGGTCTTCAACGTCTATGACCGGTGACATCCCCTTCTGCGTCAGCGGCGGCCAGTTCTCTACCTTAAATCCGGCGTCCCCCCGCTCTTCAGGAGAGCGCCGCTCGCACTTGTCATACACAGACAGCTTGCCCATACCCGTGACGCGACTGGTGTATCCGCCGGCGAGCCAGTGGATGACGTCAATATCATGCGCGCCTTTCTGGAGAAGGAGCCCCGTTGAATACTGCTGCTCTGAATG
>JBFIFS010000305.1:0-2103 GCA_041602695.1 Kiritimatiellia bacterium | reverse complement strand
GCCGTCATGAATTCTATAAGGTTCTGTTTGAGTTCGTCGGCAGTGCGGGCGTCATCCTTTGCCCACTTCGAACACTGAGGACTGATTGGACCATGCAGCCGGATGACCTGCTTAGTCTGCTCGCAATGTTTCACCCAAGCGTCACCCAGCTCCCAGTTCCACTTGCCCGGTTCAGGATGCGCTGTGCTCTGCTTGTAATCGTTCTCAGGACATACATAGTTGAACTCGCGGTCAATGATAACACCCGAGCCCTCGGGCCTCTTCTTCCAGCCCGTGGTGCCGCCAATGTAGAAGTTTTCTCCCGGAAACTTTTCCGCAACAATCTCCCGCAGACGCCGTCCATCGGGGGCTGAACCAGACTCGCCACCCATCAACACGGAAGAGCACATTGTGAGAACACCAATTACCGCAAGATGTCGTTTCATAAGTTTGCTCCGTTCTGTCAAATCGCTCCCTATTCAGCGCTGTGGACGCGTTACTTCAAATGAGTCGAAGATCTTACCGTCCACAAGCACAACCGTCACGCCAATAGTCTTCTTTCCGAACTTGAGGACGTGCACGTGGTCGCCTTTGCCGTTCTTGTCCTTCAGCGGCGCGATAAACCAGCGATCGGCATGTATGTTCCGCTGCGGAGCCCCCATGCCGCCCTCGCCGATGTAGACTACGCCGCGCTTGTCATCCTGCTTGTCTTCAAATATCGGCACTGACCTCTTGATGCAGTGACCGTCCGCCTCACAGGCAAGGGCCACCCCATATTCTTCGAAAAGTGGAACCCAATGCTCCTTCGCGGCGGCATGCGGCCCCTTCACCGCCGCGTAGATAGGCTTATGGTACTGCACAACGCTCCAGCGAAGACCGGAAGCTCTCTTTAACTGGGCCTCGAGAAACTCCTTCTGCTCGCCCGCTACGTCGATACAGTTATTCAGGGTAACAAAGCTCACCTCGGGAGAGAGCATCGTTGTAAAGTACCGCTTCCCAACGCCGCCAGGCTCGGCAAAGATCTGATCGTGCATGTTCGCGGCCTCATGGTTTCCATAGGTTGGAATGATCGGCAGAATGCGACCTTCGCTCGTAAAAGTAAGCTCATGGTCTTCCAGCCATCGGATCTGCTGCTCAAGCGAGCGGCCGCTGTTCACATGATCGCCGCCATGCGCGAGGGCAAGGATTGAGGGGTCCCCCTCTGCGAGGACCGCTATGCGCTCGTTAACTGCGCGACGCGCGTCCCGTCTGGTGCGCGAATCTCCGCCGAAGATAATGGAGAATTCCACGTCTTCCGCCGGCGCGGTGTCAAAATGATACTCCTCGGAAACAGATCGGCCTGACCTTACGACGAAATACACGCGCTCGCCCGGCGGCAGGTCCTTGAGATACGCGTGGTGACCGTACAGGACGTTGGTAGACTTAGGATCAGCATCGAACTGAAAATCCTTGCCCGAAATGACCTTGGATTTGTACTTCCTGACCGAACCGGCCCGTGATTTTGTATCGAAGTGGACCACATGCGGCCCTGCCTCGCCGTCTGTAGACCAGGACACTATAGCTTTGGTTTGCGGGTCCTGCTCCCATATGACTCGCAGATGCTTTGGCTCGTTCCCTGTGCCACCGTCTTCCATTGTCGTTACACAGGCGCAGATAAGCGCAGCAAGGACCGGGCAGACGGCAATCAATATTTTCTTCATGGCTCTATCCTCCTTCGTTCGTAAGCATGCAATCTCGCAAATATACCTCAGGAATGCACGCCGCAATTCGTCATTCTGCGGTGACATAATCCTGATTCTCTGCATAATGTTGGGCCAGGATGAGCAAGCCTCTTGAATATGACGTAGTTGTCGCGGGCGGCGGAACGGCGGGATCTGCCGCGGCAGTCGCCGCAGCCCGGCGAGGCCTACGCGTCCTGCTCGTAGAGGAACAGAATTGCCTGGGCGGCATATCTACCCACGGCGGCGTCGGCTGGTGGTTCGCGTCCCTCCAGGGCATGGGCAACATCTTTGACGAAATAACCGACGAAATGAAAAGCTACGGTATTCCAAAGGCCGGCCCTCACTTTTTTAACCCTGAATACCTGAAAATCACCTGGCAGCAGATCGCGCAGCAGGCAGGTGT
>JBFIFS010000304.1:0-2141 GCA_041602695.1 Kiritimatiellia bacterium | reverse complement strand
CCGATAGTCCATTTCGGCTACTGGCGCGAGACTCTTCAGAAGTGGGCGGCGGAGGGGCATATCAGCGAATCCCTTGCTAAGGCGCACGGCGACGGGAACCCGGCGGATTATGAGCTGAACGAGCTTCTAGGATGGGATTTCAACTGGCAATGCATGTTTTCCGCGAATGACGGTTTAAGGCCGCAGTTTGAGAGCAAGGTCGTCAAAGAGTTTGATGACGGAACGAAGCACGTAATGAACGGCAACGGCGTTGTTCTTTGCCAGAAGCCGGGCGCCGGCAGTATTCCGGCAGAGATCAGCCACACTCTTACTGACAGGAAGAGCTGGGACGAGCAGTACAAGTTTCGCTATGAGTGGTCCGAAGACCGGGTGACACAAGCACGAGTGCTTGTGAACGACAAGGTCGTGCGATTCGCAGAGGGTGGGCTTGAGTTCCTGAAGTCCGGCGAGAGGGATTATCTGTATGGCCTCCACTGTGGGAGCCTGTTTGGCTACATAAGAAACATCGTTGGCGTCGAGGGCAGCAGCTATATCTACTGCGACGACGAGGCCCTGTACGCCGAGATTATCGATACAAACGCCGAGCTGTGCTATCGCAACGTGAAGTGCGCGCTGGAAAGCGGGGCGAAGTTTGATTTTGCTCACTTCTGGGAGGACATCTGTTTCAAGAACGGTCCGCTTGTAATACCCAGTGTTTTCGAAGAAAAGGTAGGTCCGCACTACAAGCGTATTACAGACCTGCTGTCGGAGTATGGTATCGATATCGTGTCACTGGACTGTGACGGGCTGATTGACGCGCTGATTCCAACCTGGCTTGCTAACGGCGTCAACACGATGTTCCCGATAGAGGTTGGGACCTGGAACGCGAGTATTGCGCCTTGGCGTGAGCAGTATGGCAGAGAGCTGCGCGGGGTGGGCGGAATGAACAAGAACGTGCTGGCCACAGACAGGCAGGGAGTCGACGCAGAGGTTGAGCGCCTGCGAAGGCTTGTCGAGCTTGGCGGCTATATACCGTGTCCAGACCACAGGCTTCCGCCTGGCGCCGAATGGGATCTTGTCAGGTATTATTGTGAGAAAATGAGAGAGGTGTTCGAGGGATGAAGCGTGTAGGAGTTATCGGTTACGGACGGCGCATAGAGAATGTGCTGGATAACGTCATGAAGGTCGCCGAGGGGCAAGTCACAGTCGACGCTTTCTTCGACACATCTGAGAAGACCATTAAGCGAATAGCTGAAAAGGACCCGGGCATCCGAAAGTGCGACAGCGTGGAGGAACTGCTGGCAATTGAAGAGCTGGACTGGATATTCATCGGATCATTTAACGCGATGCACCGCGACCATGCACTTGCGGCGCTTAGGTCCGGCAGGCACGTATTTTGTGAAAAGCCTGTTGCCACTACGCGGCAGCACTGCATTGACCTTCTGGAGGCAAGGAACGCGCATCCTGACAAGCATTTTGTTGTCGGGTTCGTTCTCCGCTATTCCGCGTTCTATCGTCAGATGAAGGAATGGATCGACGCGGGTCGCCTCGGGCGGCTTATCAGTATGGAATTCAACGAAACGCTTGCTCCTCAGCACGGCTCGGCAATGCATGGAAACTGGCGGCGGAAGACGCAGTGGAGCGGCCCGATGATAGTCGAGAAATGCTGCCACGACATGGATATCATGCTTTGGCTCACAGGAAGCAGGCCGGCGCGAGTGGCGAGCTTCGGCGGACTTGATTTCTATACGGCGGCCAATTCCGACCATAACGAACTCTATGGCGTCGGCAAGGACGGCTACAAGTTCTACGATAAAGGGCTTACAACCGGCGCTGCAGTCGGATTTGAAGAGAACATTTCGCCCTTCAGCGATGATAAAGACACTATAGACAATCAGGTCGCTATTATGGAGCTTGAGAACGGCGCCCGCGTATCATTCCACTTCTGCATGCACAGCTCCCAGCTCGAACGACGGTTTTATATGTGCGGCACGAGGGGCACTATCCGCGGCAATGTCCTTAACGGCACGCTGGAGTATACACCGGTTGACTGGAAGCCGGAAACAGAGACGGTCAGGCCGATCGAAGGTGACGATCACGGCGGCGCGGAGATCCCTATGGCGCAGGATATCGCGAACTGCATGCTGAAGGATGTTCCCATG
>JBFIFS010000303.1:0-2170 GCA_041602695.1 Kiritimatiellia bacterium | reverse complement strand
GAAGCGAGCTGAGGCCGCACGACTTGGGCTTACGCCTTCTTTTAAGTTCCACTCAACCAGACGTGAGTGGGTAAGCATGACCGATTCCAGCGACGGGACTACCAGAACCAGATGCCCTTTACGTTTGATGTGAGTGCACAGAGTGTCGAGCATCCGAATTCTGCTTCCAAGCGATGGAGTGAGCAGGACATTTACGCATAGGCAGACGTCGGCTTTGTGTAGTGCTGCTCCCGGCTTCGAGAGATCTGCAACGCGGAAGTCAATATTGCCGAGGTGCGTGTGCGATGATTCGGCGCGCCTCAGGACTTTCGGGGATATGTCGATTGCCGTCACGTGTTTGAACCGTTCGCTCATGAGGGGCAGGAAGCTTCCCGTCCCGCATCCTATATCGGTAGCTGTCTTTGTCTTCGCCGCATACTTCTTGATTGCGGCTGTGATCAGGCCTGAGGAATCGTTGTCGAAAACGCTGAAGATCTCCTCTTCAAAATCGTCTGCTACTTTGTCCCAGTAGTTTCTTTGCATATTAAGCCAAGAAAATGCCGGTGATCATTAATGCCAGAACTGCGCTATGTACCAGAAACATAATGCCGCCGGCGATAATGCCAACCCATGCGTGAGCGGACCCCTTCGCGTTTGGGTGCTTCTTCTTGCGTATCAGGCCAAGAATGCCGCAGACCAGCGCTCCGATAGAGAGGAAAAAGCCGATGACCGGAATTAGAGAGAAGACCCCCATATAATATCCGAGCAGGGCCGGGACGTTCTTGTAAGGAATGATGCCGGCGGTCGCGTCCGGTGTCACTGTGTCAGGCGGTGTGTTAATTGGATGTTCTGCCGTTTCTTTCATCGATCTTCCGATGTCAACCGGGTTTGTCGCAACGTGTCTCTCGCATATAGGCAGCAAGTCGCTCGAGGTCTGCGCTGAACTTGCGGATTCCTTCAGCAAGCTTTTCTGTTGCCATCGCATCCTCATTGAGCATCCAGCGGAATGTCTTCTCGTCCATGGATTGCTGTTTGATATCGAGGTCCACTGAGTCTGCGGGATCAAGCTTGCGTGGCAGGTCCGAGTCGTCCTCGTCCAGCTCTGCCAGCAGCTTTGGGGATATTGTCAGGAGGTCACAGCCGGCCAGCTGTTTAATCTCGCCCGAATTCCTAAAGCTGGCCCCCATGACTTCTGTCTGATATCCGAACTTCTTGTAGTAATCGTAGATTCGCTTTACCGACAGCACGCCGGGATCTTCTTCAGCCGGAATCGCATCGACGCCTCTTGCGGCCTTGTGCCAGTCCATAATCCTGCCGACAAAAGGTGAGATCAGCTGGACCTTGGCGTCTGCGCACGCTACGGCCTGGGCAAAACTGAACAGCAGTGTGAGGTTGCAGTGGATGTTCTCTTTTTCCAATAATTCCGCAGCTTTGATGCCTTCCCAGGTCGAAGCGATCTTTATGAGGATGCGAGACCTGTCGATGCCGTCGCTTTCGAACATGCCGATTATTCTGCGGGCCGTTTCCATCGTTGCTTCGGAGTCGAAAGACAGCGTGGCATCTACCTCGACGGAGACGCGGCCTGGAACGATATCCAGTATTTCCTTACCGAAGTTGACGGCGAGTTTCTCCAGGCATGGCCTCATGTTTTGGGAGGGATCACAAACGTCCATGCTGCAGTTATCAAGAGCGTCCTTAACCAGGGCTTCGTATTCAGGCATCTGCGCCGCAGCGAGCAGCAGGGATGGGTTCGTGGTCGCATCTCTGGGTTCGTGTTTCTTGATTGAGTCGATATCGCCTGTATCAGCTACAACCACTGTCATGGTCCGAAGCATATCGAGTACGCTCATTTCAACTCTCCTTTATCGGGTTTATTGCTGAGGTAGCCCAGCGACTCAAGGAAGCGGTCCATGTCGGCCACAGTCTGTGTGTAGTTCTTCCTGCTTCGGTAATTGAAGAAGCCGTGGCCCTGGCCCTCATAAATGTGCAGGTCGCAGCGGCGCCCCTTTTCTTCCATCAGGCGCTTGTATTCCGAAGCCTTTTCAGGACTTACGAGATTGTCTTCACTCCCGAACATCACGATGGTGGGTGGCGTCTTGTCACTGATATTGTGCATGGGTGAGATTTGCTGCCAGTATCCTTTGACGCGATCATGTCCGTATCCGCCGGGCCCATTGTCGTATACCGGGTT
>JBFIFS010000302.1:0-2174 GCA_041602695.1 Kiritimatiellia bacterium | reverse complement strand
TACACGTGCTTGAAACAGCTGCCGTTATCCAGGTAAATGCCGCAGATACCATAGCTGCCTGCATACTTGGAGCGGTTGATGCTGTGGACATAATTGTGATGAATCTTCGTTCCATCAATCCTGCCCAGTGTATAAACACCACCCCCATCATCATGCAGCCCCATGGTTCTGTGGATCAAGTTGTAGCCAACATCGTGATTTCGCGCAGTGGTCTCCGTGTCCTTCCACTCCCAGCCGGTGCTGATGCCTGTATAGCGAACATCACGGATCTCGTTATGGAGAATTGATACGTTCGGCGTCCGTGTCACAAGAATACCGCAGCCGTCAGAGTAATAGACGCCGATCTGCTCCAACGTGTTGTCGCTTATCACGTTTCCCGTGGACCTCTCATCGTCAAGCAGGAGATAGATCCCCCCTGCGGCAGTATCACTGACGTGGTTACCGACAAAAGAGCAATCGCTCACGATGTCCCTGATGGCGATGATGCCATGGGCACCAGTGCGTCGCACTGTACAGGAACGCAGCTCCACCCCGGCGGCATTCTCAAGCTGAACGGCGCCAGGTACTGGCGCCTTGAGGTCACGGTGCGCTGACACACCGCTGATGCCTACCGCCGATTGCATAACCGTGTAGCCTTTGCTGTTGGGCCCAACCCATTGGCTGTACTCGAAAGTGATCCCTTCGAAACGGATGTCGCGCACCAAACCGGACGGGGACACCCCTTTGATCTCTAATAGAGTATGCACCCTTGGGATTATAACTTCCGCCGATGACATGTCTTCACCCGCCCTCGGCCGGTAGTAAAGGTCACCCTGCTTCGTATTCAGGTAAAACTCCCCTTCTGCATCCAGAAATTCGTAAGCATTCTCATAGAAATGGGGCGTGCCCCCTTGTTCCAAGTGATGCATCGCCCGGGCTGTGTTTTCCGGCTCCTGGAAGCTGATGAGCCCGTCCTTGAAGCTCGCAATACGGGCCCTCTTCTGCTTCCAGTGGGTAATCATCACGACTTCAACCTCGTCAAGGTTTTCCCAATGTGCCAGTTCCGCGGGGTTGACTTTAAGTTGATGCGGCTTTTCTCCCGTCACTCTTGCCCGACCCAGAAACTCTCCCAGAGTCACCATGCTCGTCCGGTTAGGATGACGCGCCCTGATCGCCCTCTTTCCGTTGACGTAGATCTGGCGAAATTCAAGGTCCATGACCTTAGCCTTGTATATGTTCTTATCTTTGTCGTGCAGCGACCATCCCGTCACCGCCTGTCCGCCACTGAGAATCGGGACTTCACTCGGGAAAGCCTTGTAGATAATCTTGTGGCCGTTCTTACCGGAATCCTTCTCGCTGAAAACCACGGACTCTGACAGCACATAGGTTCCGCCACGAAGATACACAGTGATATTCTCGGTCATGGCGCCGCTGACCTTTGCCACGGCATCGCGTGCCTTGTTAATAGTCGCAAAAGGCTTGGCTTTCGTTCCTGGATTGGTGTCCGATCCATCTGGAGCCACAAAGTACTCCCTGGCCAAACAGTTCTCTGCAGTCATGATCACCGCTCCAATCAGCAGCACAGTCAGAAGTGCATTTCCTATAATTGCATGCCTCACAATACTCCTCTATTCATGATAGAGAATATGGGCACTACAAGGGATCGTAAAGGTGCTAATTCTTATCGGACACATTTGCCGCTACTTCGCCTGACGAAGCTTGCCTGGCCGCAGGGTCCTCACCTTTCTGCATGAGCAGGCGCCTTAGAGAGAGACAACCCGCACGCGCCCTGCGTTCGTTATTTCACCATGATGATCGTACCTGACGGCGGCGGAAGCACGATCACGGACTCGTAGGTCGAGCCGAAGCGGATCTCGTCGAAGGCATGCGCAGGACTCGCACCCTTGCTGCCAAAAGATATGGTGTCGTACTGCGACTGATCAACACTTACGGAAAACGTAGAGGCCGCGGCGCCAAGCACGAGACTAGTGTCTACATTATATATTGTGACCGTATCATTGGCCGCGCCCCACTCGTATTTACCAACAATTAAGTATGTCGTGTTGGGGGCACAGCTGCTGCCAGCTATTGAATTTGGATTGTTATTCCAATAGCACGCCCTGATCGTGTTGTTCTTAAATCGAACCCCCAATGCCTCCTGTCCCGATGGGCAGGGAATATTGTTACCGCTGCCG
>JBFIFS010000301.1:0-2201 GCA_041602695.1 Kiritimatiellia bacterium | reverse complement strand
GTGCTTGCCGCGTTCTCGGGCGGCATAAGGGTGTGGGAGAGTGCCAATGCCCTTACTCGCGTCGAGCAGGAGGCGTATTTCGGCTCGGAGAATGTCAGGAGAGACCTCGCAAATACATTTGCATTCCACGACTTGGGTATCGCAGGAGAGCAGAGCTTCGTCAGTTTTCCGGGACTGGTGCCCGCCGTTGATGATGACGGTAACGAGAGCTTTCGAGTCGGCACGATCAAGTACCTTCATGATAATTATGAAAAGCAGCTCTACAGGCTGGCCTGGCCTTATCCAGAACAGGAAGACAACGCGTTCCGGGAGGTCCTGGCTTCAGGCGTTGAAGCGGTGTTCTTCCAATACCTTAAGCCTGGCGCAGATGTCGAGGACGGGTGGACGGGGAGCTGGCAGACGCCCACGAACTTCCCGGCCGCCGTCGCTGTCGAGATGAGCTTCGGGTATGGGGGGCAGGCGCTTGTGGTGCGCCGTGAAATACCCCTGATGGAGGCCTTATGGCGGGAAGACTGAAAGGGCGGCGGGGCGCTGCATATGACAGAAACGCGAGCATACTGATACTCACGGTGTGGACGCTGTTTTTTCTGGCGGCCCTCGCAGTTGCTGTCGGCTCCTATGTCAATGGCGGATTGATGATTGCCCGGTCGGCCGCCAGTGACGGGTACGGCAGGACGGCGGCGCTTGCGGGGATTGAACACGTACGCTCCACTCTGGATGCGGATACAAACGGCTGGGACGGTGTAAGCGAAGACTGGGGGTCAGGCGGGCAGATAGACTGGCAGTCCCAGCTCCTGGGCGACGCTTTCTACAGAGTCTACCATATCAATTCGGCCGGAGCAACGAACGCCGGCGTGATAGACGAGGAAAGCAGGATCAACCTGAACAAGGCGACAAAGCAGCAGCTGGAGGCGGTCTTCAGGATCGTGGGCGGAGCAGACGCCATACAATCAGCGGCTTTGGCCGCAGCAGTCATCGACTGGCGTGATGCGGATGATGAGTTAACCGATGGCGGAGCCGAGAGCGGCTTCTACAGCGGCCTTCAGCCAGGCTATACGTGCGCGAACGACGACTTCAACACAGTTTATGAGCTTCTGCTGCTTCGCGGCATGGACGGCGGGTTGTTCGAGCGCGTTTCAGGTTCTTTCACGGTGCACGGGAGCGGCAAGGTGAACCTCAATACTGCGGATGAGTTGACACTCCGGGTTCTCGCAGAAGCATCCGGGGCTGACGAGGCGGCCGCGCAGGGAATCGCCGGGAAGATCTCGGGATTCCGCGGGTCGGGCGGCCAGTTCTCGGAGGCGAGCGCCGCGGGGATTGCTGCGGCAGTAAAGAGTGCTGGAATACTGGGCGCTGAAGAGGAAGCCGTGCTGATGCGAATGATGATGTTTGTAACACTGAAAGGCTCCTGTTTCAGGGGTATTGTCGAGGGCGGCAGGCCTTCACACACGGGCGGCGCGACCATAGAGTTCATCTATAGTAAGGAAGAGGGCAGGATTTTGTTCTGGAATGAAGCCTAGGGATAAGGGTAACGTACAGCGACCATGAGTAGTGCAGACGCTAAGAAGCTAAGTGGAAAGATTATTGGAATAGAGGCGGGCGGCGACTGGCTGAAGATAGCCATGATTGAAGGCGCTGGCGCTTCTCCCCAGATTTCCAAGCTCAGCCTGTCTCCCGTAGAGGGTGGGGTCGACGGCCTCAGCGCGGTCTTTCCCGGGGCATGGAAAGCGCTTAAGGCGTCCAAGGAGCCGGTAGTTGCGTGCCTGCCGCGTCAGCTCGTCACCGTAAGAATGCTCGAACTGCCTTCCACCGACGCCGCTGAAATTGACGACATGGTCGACCTCCAGGTAGGGAAGCAGACCCCGTATTCCAAGGACGAAATCGTGTATGATTACCGTCTGGTCGGTGCAACGCGCGCGGGATACACGGCGGTAATGCTGGCGATCGCGCAACGCAGTGTGGTGAGGCAGGTCTTCTACGCCTTTGAGGAAGCGGGCATTGAAGTCGAGAGAGTGACGGTGAGCACCGAGGCAATAGCCGCGTGGTACGCCAAAGCCGTAAAAGGCGAAGCCTGCCGGGCCGTTCTGGATGTGGACGCCGCAACTTCGGATTTTGTTGTCATGAAGGGCGCGGCGATCCAGTTCAGCCGCAGTATTCACGTGGGCGCCGACAGCCTTGGGGAGCCATCAAGCGCGGCGAAG
>JBFIFS010000300.1:0-2203 GCA_041602695.1 Kiritimatiellia bacterium | reverse complement strand
GCCTGCGCCTCGGCAGTCATCTGCTGGTGGCTGGTCGATGCTGGGTGCAGCACCAGTGTTTTCGCGTCACCAACGTTAGCCAGGTGGCTGGCGAGTTCAACGGAGTTGATGAACTTCTCACCTGCCTCGCGGCCGCCTTTGATCCCGAAACCGAGTACGGCGCCGAAGCCGTCTTTAAGCTGCTTGGAGGCGAGTTCGTGCCAGTCGTGTTCGGGCAGTCCTGTGTAGTTTACCCATTCGACTTTCGGGTGGTCTTTCAGCCACTCGGCAAGCGCGAGAGCGTTCGCCGACTGCTGGCGGATCCGGAGAGGGAGTGTTTCCAGTCCCTGGAGGAAAAGGAACGAGTTAAACGGGCTGGGGCAGAGCCCGATGTTTCTCATGCCGTGTATGCGTGCCTTGAGAATGTAAGCCACGTTACCCATGCCAGGAACGTCCTTAAGCGCGTCCCATATCACAAGGCCGTGATAACTGTCATCAGGAGTGGTGAATTCGGGGAATCGACCGGTTGACCAGTCAAACTTTCCGCTGTCGACTATCACGCCGCCGATCGAAGTTCCGTGGCCGCCGATCCACTTGGTGCAGGAATGGACGACGATATCAGCTCCCAGCTCAATAGGCTTGCAGAGGATCGGGGCGAAAGTGTTGTCTATGATTACGGGCACATTCTCTTTGTGGGCAGCATCTGCGATTCCCTGAATGTCGGGAATGTCGCCCTTTGGGTTGCCTATTGTCTCGAGATAGACGGCCTTAGTGTTCTCCCTTACTTCTGCTGCTATCTTCTCGGGAGTTGGGTCCGTGACAAAGGTTACGTCGATGCCGATGCGGGGAAGAGTGTATTTGAAGCAGGTCTCAGTTCCGCCATAAAGGGAAGCTGATGAAATAATGTGATCACCCGCTTTGGCTATATTGTGGATTGCGAGGAATATCGCGGCCATTCCGCTGGATGTGAGAAGGGCG
This sequence comes from Kiritimatiellia bacterium, assembly GCA_041602695.1. Taxonomy (GTDB): domain Bacteria; phylum Verrucomicrobiota; class Kiritimatiellia; order UBA8416; family JBFIFS01; genus JBFIFS01. The sequence continues at coordinate 1,246 of JBFIFS010000300.1, read as the reverse complement.
CCGGTGCCGCCTTCAAGCGCTGCGATACGCTTTTCCACGACATCAGTTGTCGGGTTCATAAGGCGCGTGTAAATGTTGCCGAATTCCTTCAGCGCGAAGAGGTTCGCCGCGTGCTCCGCATCGTTAAAAACATAGCTAGTGGTCTGGTAAATTGGAACCGCCCTGGCTCCTGTTGTCGGGTCAGGGGCCTGTCCGGCGTGAAGTGCCAGTGTTTCCGGTCTGTTGCTCATGGTAGTGCTCCCTCTTTTTCTTACGTTCGATTTCTATATCTGAAATGACAGCGTGCTCTGGTTTTCCTTAAATAGCTTGCAAAGATCACTGATGCTGAACTGAGAGAGAGTATCTTCGATGCTTTTGTCTACCGCGTCCCACACGGTCTGCGTCGCGCACTGCGATGCGCGGTTGCAGTCCTCCTTTGTGCCAGGCGCCACGGAGATCGTTCCTTCTGTAAGCTCCACGACCTCCTTCACGGTGATGTCGCTGGGGTCCCTTGCGATAGAGAAGCCGCCTTTTATACCCCTGTGGCTTGCCACTATGCCCGCCGCTCGAAGTCGGGACAGTATCTGTTCAACATAGTCTTTTGATATGCCTTCGGCATGGGCAATCTGGGTGGTGCTTGCGGGTTTTTCCTGCGCATTGATGGCCAAGTATACCAACATCCGTGTTGCATATCTGCTCTTAGTTGATAATCTCAGCATTAAGTCACCCGTCTTCCGTTAAGGCCTTATCGAAATGATAAATTTGGTCGGATATTAGCAGTGTGACCGGGTGGTGCAACCTTAAACTTGTCATGTAAATGAGTGCTTGGGTGTACGAAATGAAGGGAAGGCAGAATGAATATTTACGATAACAACTCGCTGTCAATCGGACGCACGCCTTTGGTGAAACTTCGCAAAGTTGTTGACCAGAAAGCCAATGTTTTAGGTAAAGTTGAGGGGCGTAATCCTGCCTATTCGGTCAAATGCCGAATTGGCGCCGGCATGGTCTGGGATGCCCTTGAGAAGGGCAATCTTAAGGAAGGCATGGAGATAATTGAGCCGACGAGCGGAAACACTGGTATTGCCCTCGCTTATGTTGGCGCGGCCCTGGGTTTCAAGGTTAAGCTGACTATGCCTGAAACTATGAGCATTGAGCGTCGCAAGATCCTGAAGGCATTTGGTGCCGAGCTTGTTCTCACAGAGGGGCCGAAGGGAATGCCAGGTGCTATTTCCAAGGCCGAAGAGCTTCTTGCTGAGGATCCCGGACG
>JBFIFS010000299.1:0-2205 GCA_041602695.1 Kiritimatiellia bacterium | reverse complement strand
CTTCGGGGTAGCCATGTCAACGCCCTCGTATTGACCCAGGTCAAGATCCTTTGCCTGCAGAGGAGTGTGCGGAGCGGTGAACGGCACATAGAGGAACAGCGGTTTAGATACGTCCCGCTCCCTGATTACCCTTACTGCTTCATCCCGGATAAGGTCGGTAGCATAGCCCTTTTCATAATGCGCGCTTTCGTCGGCATTCCAGTCATGTCCGACAAGGTCTTCCGTTGGCTCAGCCATGGACTCAGGATCAACCAGCTGGGCGTCCCAGCTGAGATCATCGTTAACAGTATGTGTAACGTAATCTATCATTCCGTTGTAGCAGCCGTACTGGTGATCGAAGCCGCGATTTGTGGGGAGGTATTCCGCGCTAGACAATCCAAGATGCCATTTCCCGACAATGGCAGTCTGATAGCCGGCCTTCTTCAATTCCTGCGAGAGCAGCTTCTCATCGGCCGGCAGACCGAAGCGGTCCTGCGGCTTTATGACACCTACCTGGAGGCCGTAGCGAATCGGGTGCCGCCCTGTCAGCAGGCTGGCCCTGGTCGGAGTGCAGGACGGCATTACATAGAACTGGTTCAGCCTGGCCCCAGACTCGGCAAGCGCATCGATGTTGGGCGTCCTGATCTGGCTCCCCAGATAGCCCACGTCAGACCATCCCAGGTCATCCGCGACGAGAAGAATAATGTTGGGTCTCATTGTTAAGGAGAGATTAGGACAATCCCGGCTTTAGTCAACCAGCTCCAATACTTTGATCGCTTTGGGCTGACGAACCGAATATTCATTACCTTTGTCGATTAACATGGTGGTCGCCACCAGCCTTACCTTCTTATCTACCCATTCTTCAGTGACGCCAAACTGTTTCACATGCTCCTCTGATATCGAAGGACTGAACAGCGCCTTCCCGTTCACCCGTGTTCCCGGCACCGGAATTAGACTGTACCTGTTCTTTTCAGGCAAATAGAAGACCGTGGCAAACATTACCAGCTCGAAATCCTCCAGCCGCTGGCCGGCCGTGGTTTTTCCGCTCTTCGCTTTAGCTGTCACCTGCACTGCAGCAGTCTCACCAAGCGTAGCGCCCGTGACCTTGCCGCCAGAGACCTCGGAGAGTTTTCCGGCAAGCATCTGAACCGCTTCGTTCATAATCGCTTCCCTCGAGTCGCCGGGCTCTTCCTTGTTCTTCTTGCTCTTCTTCTTGTCCTCGGCCTTCTCTTTCGGCATCAGGGACTGAAGAGCCTTCATAGCATCGTCCTGTTCCTGAAAGCTTCTTGCTACACGCAGCGTTCGCTTGGCCAGCATCGGAAAGCGCTGCCCTTTCTTGGACTCGTCCGTGGCCCAGTCCTTCTTCGCCGCACTCACAGCACGAGAGAAGAACAGACTCTCTGCAGAAATTGAAGATTTCATCTGCTTCAGCTCATCATCGGTCATCAGCCTGTGGTCAGGCTGCCTGTCGAATCCGTTAACGGTGACCACATGATACCGCTCCGCCGCCATACTCGAGACTGCGACCATAGAGATCATCAGCACAATTATCTTTCTCATCCTAATCCTCCTTGCGCGATGCCCTCAGCATCACCTGCGTTCTGTTGTGAACATCAATGCCGGCAGTCCATCCTTGTTGAAAAGATTCGCCCAGTTAAAGATCCGGCTGAATGCGTATCGGACATGACGAGGCTTCGTTACGCCGCCATTACTGACTACCACCTTGTCACCCTCAATGCGCGCTTCAGCCCAGGCCCATTTCATGTCCGCCCCGGCAATCTCAAAGCCCTGCAGCTTTTCGCCGTGCCTGAAGGCCAGTCCTTTGCCGATATTGGTAAATTCCACTTCCACTGCGTCACCCTTTACACTGTGCGACTTGTACATTGGGCCGCACGTCACAAGGTCTCTGCCGTATACATTCCCCAGGGCGACTAGACAGGCACGTTTACCATACGCGTACTTCGTGGGGGGGTGCGTACCGGGAGCGAGATCAGATGTTGTCACCAAGGGGGCATTCTTGAGTGTCGCCATTCTGACGTGCTCAAGGTTCTTTTCGCATTTCCGGTCTTCAGGGAGCCCTTCCGAGGGCAGCGGCTCCCATTTGAGGGGCGGCTTTCGATCAGTCGGATGCTCGTTATTCCAGGCACACCCTCCGCCGCTGGGCTTCTGGACGTGGAGAAATGGAAAGTCGCCCTGCCCCCAGGCCTTACGCCAGCCGGCGATAAG
>JBFIFS010000298.1:0-2212 GCA_041602695.1 Kiritimatiellia bacterium | reverse complement strand
TTCTTAAACCTTTCTGAGAAGGAACTGGCGCCATATGTGGAGCAAGTAATTGAGGAAGGCAAGGGCGGACCATTTGTGCTGGCAAACTCTGATTCGTGCCCGCCCGGGGTGACTGTGGAGAAATTCAAGATTGTTGCCGACGCCGTAAAGGCGTTGGCTTAAGGGATGAGGAGCAGAGACAAGTGAGCGACAAACCGAACATAATACTGATTAACTGTGATGACCTTGGCTACGGAGACCTGGGATGCTACGGATCCAAGGTCAATAAGACGCCCTATTTGGACAGGATGGCCGAGGAAGGTGTTCGCTTCACGGACTATCATGTTATGTCGCCTGTTTGCTCCGCGTCCCGGTCAGCTCTGCTCACAGGCTGCTATCCCCAGCGTATTGGGATGCCCGGCGTGCTTTTCCCCGGGGCTGAGAAAGGCCTTCACCCGGATGAGATCACTATCGGGCGGATGCTGAAGGGGCAGGGCTATCGGACGAAAATCGTCGGCAAGTGGCATGTGGGTGACCAGCCGGAATTCCTTCCGACGAAGCACGGCTTTGATGAGTACTATGGGATACCGTACAGTAATGATATGGGCCGGCAGCAGGGCCGCAAAGATGCGGTTCCACTTCCTCTCATCAAGGATGACGAGGTCATACAGCAGCAGCCGGACCAGCGTGGCCTGACGGAGCGTTACGCCGAACAATGTGTGCGGTTCCTGCGGGAAAATGCAGAAGGTCCTTTCTTCCTCTATCTCGCGCATATGTATGTGCATGTCCCGCTGTTCGTGCCCCAGAGGTTCATGGAGCAGTCAGGGAACGGCGGCTACGGCGGGGCTGTGGAATGCATTGACTGGGTAGCGGGCGTGATCTTCAACGAGCTCAAGGCGCTTGGACTTGATAAGGATACGATGGTCATATTTACGAGCGACAATGGGTCGCGCGCGCAGGACGAAGGCGGAAGTAACGCGCCATGCCGCGGGACGAAGGGAACCACCTGGGAAGGCGGTCAGCGTGTTCCTTGTATCGTTCGATGGCCTGGAAAAGTTCCGGCAGGCCGGGTCTGTGATGAGCTCATAACGTCAATGGACTACATGCCGACTTTCGCAAGGCTGGCAGGAACCACTGAGCCACAGGACCGTACAATCGACGGCAAAGATATTTCGCCGCTGCTCTTTGGTGAGGATGGTGCACGATCGCCGCACGAAGCATTCTATTACTATGCCGGCGAGCGCCTTCAGGCCGTGCGTCGCGGCAAATGGAAGCTTCACCTGGCAAGGGGGAGAAAGGTCGAGCCGAAAGATTATCAGCCGCTTGAAGAGCTGTACGACCTCGATGCGGATATCGGTGAGAGCATAAATTGTTTCGCCGAGAACCCTGAAGTTGTCGCGGAGCTGATGGCTTTGGCTGAGAAGGCGCGCGAGGACCTTGGGGATGCACTGTTGGAGATCGAAGGCAAGGGGTGCAGGCCCATAGGTATTGTTGAGAATCCCGTGCCTCTGTGTGTTTATGACGAGAACCATCCCTATATAGTCGCGGAATATGACAACGCGGATATGTCTACGATGTGTGGGTAAGATGGCAGAAAACCTGAAGTATGAGATCTGAAGTCTGAAAAGGACGACTGTTAGCTAGTGAAGGAATATGACGTAATAGTTGTAGGCGGTGGGACGGCAGGCGTGGTTGCCGCCATCCAGTCCGCTCGCGCCGGTGCGAAGACCTTGCTGGTTGAGAAGACCGGCATTCTTGGCGGCACGATGATCAATGCGGGCGTCAACTTTCCCGGCCTGTTTCACGCCTGGGGGAAGCAGGTTGTTGCCGGGATAGGCTGGGAGCTGGTCACGAGGGCTGTCGAGGAAATGGCTGGGAGCCTTCCGGATTTTTCTGATTACGACCAGGGCCACCACAGTCGGCTTCAGGTCAGGGTCAACAAGTTCATTTACGCAGCTCTATGTGATGAGGCGCTTGTTGAGGCCGGTGCGAATATACTCTTTCATGCGATGCCTGCCTCTGTCCGCGCTTGCGAGCCGGGTGCGGGCTGGCAGCTGCAGGTCTGCACGAAGACAGGCCTGAGTGAGTTTCAGGCTGCCGTCCTGGTTGATGCGACTGGGGACGCCAATGCCGTCGCGCTGGCAGGATATGAGCTTAATGTTCCAGCGGAGACCCAGCCAGCTACGCTCTCCTGCCGTGCCACCGGATACAATATCGAAGAGCTTGATATACC
>JBFIFS010000297.1:0-2238 GCA_041602695.1 Kiritimatiellia bacterium | reverse complement strand
TTATCGAGCATTCCTGTCGGCGGTACTGGAATGCGGTCACCATCAATGAATGCGTAAAGGAAATCAGTACCGCAGCAGCACGCCGTTCCGTAGAAGTGATCGAAGCCGCGGCGTATGGGCGCGTCCGGAATCGAGCGGGAATAGTCAATTCTCTTAACAGGCTCCATGCCGTTCTCGCAGATAGGATTGCCGTCCTTGTCCAGGAACGTGAGTCCGACATGCCACTTACCGAAGCACGCAGTTGTATACCCGGCATCGCGCAGCATTCCGGGCAGTGTCAGCCGGTCCTCTTCAATCATGCACGGGCCGCCGGCCCCAGTGAAGACCCCTTTCATTCCTGTGCGGAACGCCATGCGTCCGGTCAAAACGCTGTACCGGCTCGGCGTACAGACTGTCGAAGGCGCATGCGCATCAGTGAACGTGATCCCCTGTCGGCTGAGCCTGTCCAGATTGGGAGTCGGCACCTTGCTTTCCGGATTGTAGCAGCCTACATCGCCGTATCCGAGGTCGTCAGCCAGTATGAGAATTATGTTCGGTTGCTCAGGCACTTCTATTTCTTCTTGCCCTCTTCAGGCGCAGGCGCGGGACCATATCCTATTGTACTGAAAGGCCCCACGGGCATGCCGTCTTTACTGTAGAGCAGAGGCCCCACCGGATGATCGGTGTAGGCATATCGAACAGCTGTAGGATTCTTCACCTCCGGGCTTGAAACTATCAGGTCGGATCCATCAATCACGCCTTCAGCCCAATACCAGGTACCGTCGGCGTCCTGGACCGACAGCCATCCAAGCTTCGCATCCGGCGTGGGCTTTGGCAGCTTAAAATCGAGCGGCCCCTGTTTTTGAGCGAGCATCAGTCCGCTCTCTGCAAAATCGAAAGACACTCGCACCTTCTCCCCCTCCACTTTGTGTTGTTTGTAGAGAGGTGACGTTGGCGTCTCATTGAAACCGTATACATTCCGCAGCACTGCCCTCGCCAACCGGTCACCAGTATCGTATTTGTTCGGAGGATGTTCGCCTGGTGTGCCTATGTCGATAGTGACAGCCAGGCCTGTGTTCTTCATATCCAGCACCTCTACCCGTGACTGCCTGATCTCCGCCCGGCCGTCACCCATGGCCGGATTGTTGGTCTCCGATCGGCCGATCCCGGGCAGCTGCACAGAATAGAACGGGACATCGCCCATCCCCCAGGCCTCTCGCCACCCGGTAATCAGGGCCCTGAGCTTCGGTTCGTAGCCGCGTTTGTCGTTCGCGTTACTCTCGCCCTGATACCAGATTACACCCTTGATGCCGTATCCGACGTGGGGCGCCATCAGCTTTGAATAGTTGCCGCCTGTCTCGTAAGGCTCTTTGTTAAGCCAGGACTCAATACTGGATCCGCCAACCGCCTTACGAATAAGACCTATCGGCACTAGCGCGTCCTGCTGAAGGCGTCGCGCAAAGAAGAATGACACCTTCCCGAACCATTGGACGGTCTCCGGACTGCATATCGTCCATGCCTCTCCGTCAGCCGCCTGGCGGCGCAGCGCCGGATAATTTGCCAGCTCGGTTGTGTTGGTCGGCCAGTGACGCGATCTACTCGTCTTCATGCGGCCCGCCATGTTCGATTGCCCCGAGCAAATCCAGACATCTCCTATGATAAGGTTACTGATCTCTAGAACTTCCTTCTCGTCACCAAGCTCGCAGGTGATGCGCATTGTCTTGCCGTCTACCGAATCGTTGACCGACTTCAGCCTGGGCGCGTCCATTGGATCCATCTCTACCCGCCAGTTGCCATCGTCGTCGACCTTCGCTGTCTTGACCTGACCGTCGAATTCAACCGTCACCTTTGCATCAGGAAACGATGTTCCCCAGACGGGCAGCTTGACCTTTTGCTGAAGCACCGCGTTGTCCCCGAAGGGCGCGGCGAGCCTGGGCGCAAGTGTGTGGACAACCTCTGGATTGATGTCCTCGGATTCTGCGAACATCGGGCCGGCAGCCGCGCAGAAAAGGCCCAGCACGGCTATTCTTGTTACTAATCGCATCATGAAACAACACCTACTCTTTCCAACGGGAATATATCTCCGGTTCTTTGTATGTAATTGCGAAGCAGCGTACGATGCCGCTCCAGCACTTCCTGAAAGTCCTCGGCAGACGCCAGGTTCTTCGTCTCCCCGGGATCATTCTCCATGTCCGCGAGGAACTCGTGATTATCGCCGGCGTCGTAAACCATGTATTTGTAGCGATCCGTCCTGACGGC
>JBFIFS010000296.1:0-2249 GCA_041602695.1 Kiritimatiellia bacterium | reverse complement strand
GGTATCGAACGAAGCATGGCCAGCTGCGCGTCCTCGGGAAGGCTGTTCGAAATGCCGTTGGGATATACCAGATCGGTACTCAAACCCTCCGGCTCCACAAACACATGATGCGAATCCTTGTCCGCAAACTTAACGATCTTGTCCTCGATGGACGGACAGTATCGTACGCCGGTACCAGTGATAGATCCGCCGTAAAGAGCGCTCCGCTGAAGGTTAGATCGAATAATATCGTGGGTTTCAGGCGTGGTGTACGTCATATAGCACGGAGTCTGTTTGTGCCAGGATTCGGGAGCTTCCGGCCCCGACTGTTCCACGTGGAACATTTCACGGTGACGTCGGGCCTTCCACGAAAACAGCGGTGGCGGATCAAATCCGGGCTGCGCGGTCATTTTGCCGTAGTCCAGGGAGTCCGACCTAAGCCTGGCCGGGGTGCCGGTCTTCAAACGTTCCACGTGGAACCCCAGGCCCTTGAGCTGCTCGGCTATATCGCGCGATGCGGCTTCTCCGATGCGTCCTCCTGGTATCTGCCGGTCTCCAATGTGCATGATTCCATTAAGGAATGTGCCTGGCGTGAGTACCAGCGCTCCGGCGGTGAGGCTGGTGCCGTCCTCGAGCTGGAGGCCTGATATTCGGCCGCCGCCGGTCAGAATCGCGGCTGCTTCGCCTTCGACCAGGGTAAGGTTCGGTGTCTGGGCGAGGATTCCTGCCATGCGTTCAGAATACATGGTTTTGTCGCACTGGGCGCGGTGGGCCTGTACGGCCGGGCCTTTCTTGGTGTTAAGCGTCCGGAACTGGATCCCCGTATAGTCGGCATTCTCGGCTATTATTCCTCCTAGGGCATCTAGTTCGAAGACGAGGTGTGATTTCCCAATGCCGCCTACGGACGGATTGCAGCTCAGGCGGGCCGCGGCTTCGAGCGAGAAGGAGACCAGTGCGGTGCGGCAGCCAAGTTTGGCGGAAGCCAGCGCGGCTTCGCAGCCAGCGTGGCCGGCGCCGACAACTATCACATCATATGCCTGGTTGCTCATGATGCCGGTTCGAGGTCCCTCGACTTCGCTTGGAATGACAGGAGAGGGGAGGCCTCGCCATGCTCAGAAAATGTGGGTGCTCCTGTCATTTGCCTATGCAAAAACGTTGGAAGATATTATCCAGCAAGTCGTTATGATATTCTGTTCCGATTATTCCGCCTATTGCGATGGCAGCCGTACGAAGTTGTGAGGCGATGAGGGCGGCCTCGGCTTCAGCGCCTGAAGCCGCGAGTTCGGAGGCTTTGCGCGCAGCGTGGAGGGCTTCTTTTACCAGTGTCCGGTGGCGGGCGTTCATTGAGTTGAGCTGGCTGGGCGAGTAGCCTTCGACGTGTGAGAAGATATGGTCTTTGAGGTCTGCTATTCCGTCGCCGGTCTTGCAGGAGCAGCGGCAGGAGCTCATATCGGACGGCACGACGCTGCCTGGGCCTGAGGGGAGGTCTGACTTATTGAGCACTATAAGGGTTTGAGCGGGATCTAGCTGCTTAAGCTCTTCGAGCTCGTCCGGATCGTGCCTTGCTGATGCATCGATGACATAAAGAGTGAGATCAGACCGGCGGACGGCTTTCTGGGCGCGGCTGATGCCTTCGGCTTCAATATGGCAGTCAGATACCCGTAATCCGGCCGTATCAGTCAAATGTATCACTACGCCGCTGATAACAATCGCGTCGTCAACGGTATCACGCGTTGTGCCGGCGACGTGCGTGACGATAGCGCGCTCGTATCCCAGCAGCGCGTTGAAAAGCGAGGACTTGCCTGCGTTGGGCCGCCCGGCGATGGCTACCCTTATGCCTTCCTGCAAAAGGCGCCCGTCATTCCACGTCTCCAGGGCGTCGGCAAGCCGGTCTTTAACTGAGCCTATCTTTTCGATGGGCTCATCATAAATGGAGGAGGGGAGCTCCTCTTCAGGAAAATCGAGGCTTGCTTCAAACGAAGAGGCAGCGCCTACTATATCATCATAAATACCTCTATACCAATTGCTTACATCGCCTTCGAGCTGTCGAAGCGCGGAGTCGGCGGCGCGATCTGATTGAGCATGGATGAGGTCGGCTACGGCTTCGGCCTGGAGCAGGTCAATCCGGCCGTTGAGAAACGCGCGTCGAGTGAACTCGCCCGGCTCGGCCTGGCGGGCGCCTTCACTGATGAGGGCCTGCAGGATTCGGCGGCTGCATACGCTGCCGCCGTGGCACTGAATTTCAACGGCGTCTTCGCCGGTATAGCTGT
>JBFIFS010000295.1:0-2250 GCA_041602695.1 Kiritimatiellia bacterium | reverse complement strand
CGATACGAAATCTGTCGGCAATCATGCCCGTCAGGCGGTCCAGCTGGCCTGCCGAAAGCGCCGAGGGGGTGCCGCCCCCGAAATATAGCGTTTTCAGCGGCGCGTCGCCAGAGGCGGCGGCCCCGTCCAGCTCCCTCTCCAGCGCGGACAGGAACCCTTCCGCTTTTTCGCGCGAGTAGCGGGTTGAATAGAACCCGCAGTATGAGCATTTCCCGTCGCAGAAGGGAATATGTACATATAAGTGCATTACGCCGCACCTATACACCAAAACGCGGCCCATAGAAAACCCAAAGACAATGGGCGCTAGACACCTGTGAAGGCAAATCCACACTTGACGCTCGGCTCATTCTGCCCAGAATTGTACGTTCAATCCGAATTAATAGGAGTAAGCATGCCTGCAAGGAACCTCTTTGCCATAGACTTCGGGGCATCGGGCGGAAAATGTTTCGCCGGCACCTTTGAGAACGACACTTTCAGGATGGACGAGGTCCATCGCTTCGCGCATGAAGGCGTGTCCTTTTTCCTGAACGACAGCGCCGGGAAGCTCACCGAGCGCACGGTGTGGAACGATATCCTTCTGTATGACAACATCCTGAAGGGGCTCAGCGAGTACTCCCGTGTCAAAGGCAGCAAGCTCGATTCCATAGGTATAGACACCTGGGGCGCTGACGGCCAGTTTGTTACCGCCGACGGTGATATGCTCGGCAAGATCTACTGCTACCGCGACCATCGGCTGGACGACATGATCGACAAAGTGAAGGCGCGCCTGGATCCGCGGCGCATCTACGAGATAACGGGCATTCACTTCCAGCCCTTCAACCTGTCGAACCAGCTGTTGTGGTTCGTCCAGAACCGGAAAGCCCTGCTCACTCCGGGTACGTTCTATCTGCCGATTCCGTCTGTATTCTACTACTACCTCGGCGGGGTCAAGAAGGTCGACACGTCATTCGCGAGCGTTTCGCAGCTGATGGACGCCGCCAGGCGTGACTGGAGCACGGAAATGCTTGAGGCCCTCTCCATCCCGCCGGAAGTCATGCCGGAAATAGTGCCGCCTGGGACCGTGGTGGGTAAACTCCACCGCGAAATTGCTGAAATGACGGGCGTTGAACAGGCCAGCCTGATAGCCGCCGCCGCCCACGACACGGCAAGCGCCTTCGCGGCAGCGCCTGTGGCCAACCCGGACGACGCGCTGATCATCAGTTCAGGGACCTGGTCACTCGTCGGCAAACTCATCCCGGAGCCCATAACCTCGCAGGCGGCGATGGACGCCGGCATCAGCAACGAGGGAGGCATAGGCAACATCCGCTTCCTCAAGAACTGCATGGGCACATGGATTGCACAGGAACTGAGGCGGGTGTGGCGGCAGGCCGACGGGAAAGAAATGTCCTGGGAAGAGCTGAACAGGCTTTCCGACGCGGCGCCGGCATTTGCCTGCTTTATCAATCCCGATGACCCGTCGTTCTACAACCCCGCCAACATGGAAGCGGCCATTGTGGAGTTCTGCAAAAAAACAGGCCAGGCGCCCCCGGCCTCACGCGGGTCATTCCTCCGCTGTGTCTACGAAAGCCTTGCCCTGCGTTACCGCTACATCAGCGAGCTCATAACGTCCGTCTGCGGCAAGGAAAGCAGGCAGGTGAATATTGTCGGCGGCGGCAGCCAGAACGAAAAGCTCAACCAGTTCACCGCGAACGCAGTCGGTGTTCCCGTGAAGGCCGGGCCCGTCGAGGGCACCGCTGTCGGCAACTTCATGGTCCAGGCCCTCGGACTCGGGATAATCTCCAACATGCAGGAGGCCCTGCCCTACATCCAGGAGGCGTTCCCTATCAGCGAATACGCCCCGGAAGATACCGGGCAGTGGGCCGGCGTTTACGAAACTTTCAAAGGTATATGTGACGGCTAATAGAGAGCAAATGAAAGGAAACACAAAATGGCGAATATTATAGATGGCAAGCAGGTGGCCGCGGACATCCGCGCTGAACTCAAGGCAGAGGTAGCTGCGCTCAAGGAGAAGGGCATTGTTCCCGGCCTCGGCGTTATCCTGGTCGGCGATGATCCCGCGTCACGTTCCTATGTGACCGCAAAGGAGAAGGCCTGCGAAGAGGCGGGCATCTATTCGGACGACAACCGCCTTCCAGCCGACACTTCATCTGAAGACATGCTGGCGCTTATCGAGAAGATGAATGCCGACCCGAAGATCCACGGCATCCTCGTGCAGCTCCCGCTTCCAAAGCACATGGACGAAAGCGAAAT
>JBFIFS010000294.1:0-2267 GCA_041602695.1 Kiritimatiellia bacterium | reverse complement strand
GTCCATGACCCGCTTCTTTATCAACGGATTCCATGCCATGTCGATTGGGACACGATCGGGCTCCTCATTCCGGAAGAAGGCCTGCACCCGCTCCTTCGACGTCATGCTCTCGCGTCCGGTTACCAGCGTCTTCATTCGGACTGTCCTCCTTAGGCGTAAGCGATCGCCTTTGTCCCGCCCGGCGAAACGGACTCCTGCCTGCCATTGACGCTGAACGCCACGTCGCTGCCCGAAAGGTTCTCGATCGCCAGCTCTTCCTGGGTCAGGGTAACGCGCACCAGGTCCTTTTTCCAATAGAGCTTAAAGCTTATCTTCTCAATTTGCCTGGGGACACATGGCCGGAAAGTCAGTGTGTCCGTATGCAGCACGCTCACCATGCCGGCAAAGCCGTGCACCACCTGCTGCCACATACCGCCGACATTCGCGCAGTGAATGCCGTCCCTCGACCTGGGCCGGGCCCCGAAATCTATGTCCAGTGAGGCTTTCCATGAATCGTAGGCGAGCTCTGCGTCACCCACGTTCGCCGCGAGAATCATGTTATGGCACATGGAATTCGATGACTCATTCGTATTGTACGGCTTGTAGTATTCAAGAGACGCTTTCTTTTGCTCCAGCGTGAAATCTTCCGAAAACAGGCAAAGGAGCGCACCCACATCCGACTGCTTCATGACCTTAGAGCGATATCTCTTCTCCTGAAGGACGTATTCGCCAAAGGCCTTGTTCCTGTCCTTCCAGATTCCTTCTATATCTATATCAGCGTAGATCGTGTCATAATTGTCGCACTGCCAGACAATGTCGCTGTCTTCGTCTATAGGAATCGAAAGTCCGTCAGCAACGTCCTTGAAAACGGCAAGTTCGCCGTCCTTCAGGCCAGTCTTTTGACACAGCGCCTCGTAAGCGTCAGGTGCCTCGGCCTTCATCTCATTCAGCACATCGACCGTCAGGTTGAGGCAGAATTTGACCGAGTGGTTCGTATAGGCATTGTTATTGGAAAAATGCGTATACTCGTCAGGCCCCATGACGCCAAGGATGTGCCAGCCTTCCCTGCCCTTGAGCCGGTCTACGCGGTCCACCCAATAGCGGGACGTCTCAACCATGATCTCCGCAGCATTGTTATACAGGAAGTCCCTGTCGTCCCATTCCCTTATGTAATGCCAGATACCTATTACCGCGTCTGTAGTGACGTGGACCTGATGTTCGGCGTATTCGAACAGAGGACACACTTCGTTACCGTCAACGTCACCCATCCAGGGATAACGCGCGCCATTGTAATTCGCCTCACTGGCAAGCTTCCTGGCGCCTTCAAGGTTGTGGTATCGGTACAGTGAGGTCGTCTTGCCCGGAGTTTGGTCCGTGTATATGAAGAACGGCTGGATGAAGATGTCCATGTCCCAGAAGACCGATCCGAAGTAGACCTCTGAAGTCATGCCCTTGGGATCAATAAGCGAGCGATACTCATCCCTCCCCTTGGCACGAAGCAGGTGATAGACCGCCATCCGCATCGAGAGCTGGGAGTCATATCCTTCAGAGTCGTTCGCCTCAATAACGACATCCGACATCTCCCACGACTTCTCCCATACGGCAACGTGCGCTTTGTGCAGCTCTTCTGCGCCTTTATCAATCCTTGAGGCAATTTCGCATTTCGCTGTTTCTGCCAGCTCATCAACTCCGTAATACATATCCGAGGCCACAAAGGACACCTTCTTAACAGCCGCCTCCTCGCCCTCCGCGAGGTCGAATGCGTAGATTGCCGAGACGACGCGATCCTTCTTTTCGATCGTGTAACTATCCGTTTTAGATACGCGCGTGTCAGTGGCCGTCACAACACGCTTGCCGATATTGGTTGTAACATCGCTGAGCAGGACACTCCCATCCGCGTCTACGCTGTATTCCGTAAAGACTTCCAGTCCGTTCGTGCGGACGTTGTTATCAACGGAGCTAGTGATGCTGACTGCGGGCGAGCCTTCTATCGCGGCAATCATGCATTCCTGCACGCAGGCAAAGCGGTCTTCCGGATTGATGTATCGTTTGAAGAGCAAGTTCAGCTTGCAGCCGCTCTTTGTTTCCCACACAAAGGTGCGGTAGAGAGTTGCCTCCCTGATATCCAGCCAGCGGTGGTACCCGCTGATCTTTCCGTGCTCCATATCCAGCTTTTCACCGTCCGCTGTAACTATCAGCTCAAGGAATGATGGAAGGTTGGCCAGTCCGACCCTGAGCAATGGGTGCCTGCACTGGACGACCGGAAGAAACGTGCCATAGCGGTTCTT
>JBFIFS010000293.1:0-2371 GCA_041602695.1 Kiritimatiellia bacterium | reverse complement strand
CTGTTCTCTGCACTGACAGCTCCGCTCCTCCGCCACGTTATCAGCGACCGCTTACTGGCCGCCAGGGAATCCCTGGACAGGAGCCTGCAGCCTAAGCCGGGTGCCGACCACGCTCTGACGGCTATGATTACGTTGATCGCGCTGAACATCATGTTCCTTTCCTACAACTGTCTGGATTCAGTATACCTCTACTTCAAAGCCACGCTTCCCGAAGGCATTACATGGTCGGCCTACACCCACGCCGGATGCGGGTGGCTCACATTTGGGCTGTTCATAAGCACCCTGACCCTTGCCGTGATCTTTCGCGGCCCTCTTAACTTCTGTCCCTCGACGCCGCGCCTCAAGCTCCTGTCATACGTCTGGGCGGCACAGAACCTCTTCTTAGCCGTAGGCGCGATCAGGCGGCTTCAGATGTATATAGACTACAGCGGCCTGACGCATCTCCGGATAACAGGAATATACGGATCCATACTTGTGGCAGTTGGCCTGATAATCATGGCCAGGAAGGTCCAGATGAACCGGGGGGCGGTATGGATGCTGCGTTCCTACGCACTCGCGTTCTACACTGCCGTTGCAGCTCTTGCACTGACGCCCAACGACTACTGGTGCGCCAGGTACAACGTCAAACGCATAAGGGAAGGCAAGCCCCGCGCGCTCCGACCGGTCGTGCTCAAGAAACTGACCGCGGAGTCACTGCCGTCGTTAATCCCGCTGCTCGAATCCGGCTCATGGTACGAGTCTGAAGCAAAAACCAAGGTGATAAGAAGAGGGATCGCCGGATTGATCAGCAAACACCTGGAAGTCATGGACCAGCGTGACCCCGACTGGCGCAAGTGGCAGGGATCACAGGCCTGGGCGATTCGGCATTTCGAAGCGCGACGGGATCAGCTGCAGGAAATCTGCCCCAAAGAAGAAAGGGCCGCGGCACTCAAGACGCTCGCTGTGGACTACGACCTGGACCGGTCATACTGAACAGGGCGGGCGGCTGCCCTCTATTCACCCTTGCCGTAAACGCCCCGCTCGCACGCGACGACAAACTGCTCGCCCTCGCGCTTGAGCTCTTCCCATTCGGACCGTATACGTTTGGCTTCCTTCGCGTCGACGTGACTGTCCGTAACACTGTCGGTGACCGCTTCCAGCACCTCAGAGAACTCACGAAGTATCGTCTTGGTCGCGTTCAATACGGGAATCTGCCCCTGCTTGTCCACATCAGGATTCGCAACCAGAAAGCAGTCTATCCGCTCACAGAGCCAGGCTACAGGCTCGTTGCTGCCGGTGACGGAGCAAAGCCGCGCGACACGGTCAAGCGGGTTGTCGGCGCCGGCAGCGGTATGACCTTCGCTCGGTTCACACCATTTGTAAATCAGCGAGGTCGAAAGCCCCATCTCCGAAGCAACAGTCTTTACCCCAGTATCCTTTATCGCATCCCGCAGCACTTCGTATGAATCCACTAGAACACCTCCTGCATCTTCTTATCACGCACCCAGCTCAGCAGCGCTCTTCCACCATGATTACTGGAAGGCGGCTTTTTGTGTGATTGGAGCGAGCTGTACGCCGGATATCACACAATAACTCGTCCTGCCCACCATAACACCACGCCGGGCAGAGGCACGTTGCCTTAACAGCACTATGAGCGTTCAGTTATCTCTATGAGGTGATAGCCGAACTGCGTCTGGACAGGCCCATGCACCTTGCCGACTTCATCGTTAAAGACTACCGCATCGAATTCGGGAACCATCTGTCCCGGAGAAAATGTTCCCAAAGCACCACCGTCCCGGCCTGACGGACACTTTGAGTGCTGTGCCGCCACGACCGCAAAGTCAGCACCATCCTCAATCTCCTGTTTAAGCTTCATACATTCCTCAGCGGTTTCCACCAGAATATGCCTTGCCGACGCCCGTGCCATGTCTTTCTCCTTTTTATATTAAGCATAACTCTACCCTTTTCCCGCTCAAATACAAGAAATCACGGCTACAAGCGTGAGAGGATGGAGCACGGGGCAGGGAGATCAAGACCCCCTGAAGACCCCTGCCCCACGCTCCCTGCTCCTTGCCCTCGCCCACGCTTCTCGCGATCTTTGCCTGCCCTTCATATTTCAGCTTTCAGGTCTCAGGTTGCAGGTTTTCCCTCGCATTCTCTATGCTTGCATACTGGGCCGTACCGACGTATGATGCGCAAGTTTTTCGAGCAATCAAATAGGAGAGGTGTAATGGATTACGGACTGACTGAAGAACAACTTATGATCAAAGAACTCTGCCAGCAAATCGCAGAGGACAAGATCAAGCCTGTACGCGAAGAACTGGATGAGAGCGGCGAATTCCCCTGGGAGATCGTCAAGATCTTTGCTGAGTCAGACCTGTTCGGAATCTCT
>JBFIFS010000292.1:0-2381 GCA_041602695.1 Kiritimatiellia bacterium | reverse complement strand
TCCCATTTACCGTCCTCATTCAAAAGGTAACAGCGGTCTATGACCTTGCCGTCATCTTTGGCAAGCTCGGTCCTGCCGGCCATATATTCGCCGCCGACAAGCAGATAGACGTGAAATTTGTCCTTAGCTGGAAGTTCTACGCTCATAGCCGTTCCGGCGATCAACACAAAGGCGATCACCATACAGAACTTGTGACCCATCTTCATTATTTCGCCGCCTCCTTTAATTTTATTGCTGGAGTCATTTCGCCGCGGCCCTGCCCCAGTCATCCGTGCGGAAAGGATACGCCGGCGGCACTCCGCGCGCCGCGAGCAGCAGAACTATGATTAAACTAAGCTTCTTCAAGACGCTTCCCCTATACCTTGGCGATTTCCGTCACAATGGACTGCGCATTCTGGCCCCGAACGATTCCTATCTCAAATTCGCCGCTGACGCGCTTCGACACCTCCAGAAGGTCCTCCGCGGTCCTCACGGGTTCTTGGCCTATCCGCTGAACAACGTCACCCGCCATCAGTCCTGCCGCGGCTGCGTCTGAGCCGGATGGCACTGACACAAGGTGCACACCTCCATCCTCCTTGGCCACTCCAAAAGCGGAGAACTCTTCACCATCAAGCGCCGCAACTGCAGCACCCAGCCACAGTGCGCCTTTCCATTTGCCTGCGTCCTTCTTTCCCCAGCGCCTGTCCTGCTGCACATCGAAATTAAGCTCCGGAAACACGGGCTTCCGCGCAATCGCCTTGAGTCCAGGTTTAGTTACGCCAAACCTGCCCATTTCGAAGTTCTCGAAGCCTATCTCAAACGCCGGCGACCCGTCCTTTACCCGGTAATCGCCGGAACCCGGATCTGTAAACATCGGATCGCCCGCCACCGAATGCACATCCCACCCCTTAAGGATAAACATGTCACGCTGCCATTCGTCGATGAACATATTGCGGTCAACTTCATCTCCCCACTCGCCCTCACACATTGAAATGGGATTCGCGCAGGCCTTCATCCATATATTGCGTGTCACCGAGTCGCCGCTGTTGGAGAACCAGCAGTGCGCGTGCAGTGTGCAGTTGATCCCGATATTGTTGTAAACCTTGCGATGGAAACCTTCCCGAAGCTTCAGGCCGCCGCGCAGAAACACGTTATTGTAGATCTCATAGTTTGACGAGCCGTCATCGAGATCAACGTCCCATCCGCGATCACAGCGCCACCGGCTGTTTCGAATCACAGTCTTCTCGCAGTCCAGCATAGCAAGTTCACCCAGCTCCTCCTCAGGCGCGTCTTCAAGCTGCCAGAACCTATCACGCCCCCAGGAATTGAAGCTGCCGTGATCGTCGGTCTCACGCACAGTATCGAACACGTCGCAGTACTCAATAATGTGCCCGCCGAAAGTTCCTTCACTGATGTTGATGCCGGCCCTGCCGACATCGTATATCGAGCAATGCCGCACAGTGATGCCGCTGGACATCGAGATCTGCACCCCTGTCGCCTGCTTCTCAACAACACTGACATTATGTATCAGGCAGTCCTCCACCATACAGTCGGCAGGATACTCATCACTCTTAGGCCCGGGTGTTTTATCAACATCCCTGTAAGAGAGCCGCTCGTTATACTCGAAGCATGGACTCCTGACAGCGTCAGGCGAGCCCACAAAGCAAACACCGCTCGCCCCCGCGCCATGAATGTGCGATCCGCGAACCGCTATTCGGCGATTGTATTTGTTAACGAATACCGCGTTGCCGCCAACCTGGTCAAATTCGCAGTCGCTGACAGCGCAGTCTTCCGCTCCAGTGATCTTTACTGCCCCACCTCGATATATGGTCCAATCGCTCCGCAGAAGCGGCTCTTTCGTCTCCATGAATGTTCGCGCCGCATGGCGGAAGATAAACCCCTTCAGCTCTATATGCCTGACCGGATCTGCCTGCGTTCCCTGAAACTCCACAAGATGCTTAAGGCACGCGGTCTCTACGATTGCAGTGGTAATATCGAGGCCCTCCGCTGGGTAATAGTAGAGCCTTCCCAGCCTTGCGTCGTGGAACCATTCTCCCGGCGCATCGAGTTCCTCGAAAATATTCTCTACAAAGCGGTGTTCATCATGCATCCCCATCTGACGGTTGTTCTGCCAGCCGCCTTCGTAAGTCACAGCGTTTTCGGCATCCTTCCCTGTAATTCGGTAATGATATCCGCCCCAGTGCGCGCGGTGCATGGCATGAATGTAGCCGCCTGTCGGGTCGGACCAGCGAGCGGCACGCTCAGGACTGAAGGCGTCAGCAGCGTAGCCGTTGTAGGGACGCACCTCAGGATCATAGTCTGGATACCGGGCCATGTGCTGCCTCTCGCCGTTGACAAACAGCTGGTCCATCTCAAGGCCCGGCGGCGTCTCAGCCTGCATT
>JBFIFS010000291.1:0-2409 GCA_041602695.1 Kiritimatiellia bacterium | reverse complement strand
TTCTATCCGCAGCGAGATGAGGAAGCCAGGAATGTGGCTAAGAAACTGCTCGCCGCATGCTTGGCAGGCCAAAGTGATGTGGACTGGGGTGAAGTGGATCGATTGGCTGCCCTGCCGGATTTTGCTGTTAGCGATGAGTTGGGCCTTCTCAAGAAGGAGGTTGAGGATGAACTCTGAGATCAAGACATCCTGGACATGGGATGAATGGAAACAGAGTCGTGCTGCTCGGCGCGCCGCAACGCGGCGCATTGGCCCAGCTTCAGCAAGAAGGAGTTCTTCATCTTCGGATCCTCAGCTTCGCCGGCAATTCAGAGGTAAGCGCGGCCCGGCATTCCTGGATCGATCTGACGAGAGCTGATGTGCAGGACCTGCTGGAGCGTCAGGCTGACTGGCAGCGCTTACGGGCGTCAAAGCCGTGGGGGAGAAGCTTCGCGATTCTCTGGTAATGCGGAAGAGCGTACAGGGCCCTGGGAAGCACCGAAATCCAGCTAACACTAAAGACATTAAGTGAGTCAAGCCTGACGGGTCTCTGCTTCATGGCAGCCCGCACAGTGCATGGTTCGGATTGTCTCGTCTCGTTTCTTCTTATCGAAGGCGTAACACCTTGCTTGTCTTGATGAAGAGGATGCATTTGGGTTGTGTCTATGCTCATGCAGCGCTTTGCCCGTTATGGTGCTGGTTTCTTGATTCAAGGTACTTACATTTTCACGCACCTTTTGTAATGGCAAATGCAATCCCAGCTTGAGAACATTGATCGAAAGGGAGGACAACATGGTCGGAAGATCCACGGCAAATACTTTCTTACTAAATAATCCAGGTCTTGTTGCCCTCTTGTGCGGAGTGATCGGGGTTCAGTCATGCTCTCCCGTATATGATCCGGACGCGAATTACGAAGTTGATACGGTCAGGTTTGTCAACTCGGATCCGAGTTCAGTGAGCACGGGAACGGTCCCCAGGATCTGGATCAACACCAATACGAAACTGAGTGGATTCAGCGGCGGGACAGTCAGGAGCCAGAAACCTTACGCTATACAGTTCGACTACACAGACAACACCTTCACGCTGACGGAGCTAGAGTTTACCGGCGTAACACTTACGTATGACGACGGCAGGGCTGAGTCCGCCGTCCAGGCGTTGAGTTTGCCGCTGCGAATCCGTGCCAGGAGCTACGAAAGCGTTAACAGTATTCATGGTGGCGGGAGAATCAAGACTACGGCGCGGATCCTCTCCGGGCAGATGCCCGGTATGGTCACACGTGACGATCCTTTTACATTGCAGATAGAGGGGTATTTCAGCAGTGAAGATGGGAGCAAGATCCCGTTTGTAATTAAAGAACACTATGACATCCAAACAGAGACAAGCACGAAGAAGGCTGCGGAGGTATTGTCAGACCTGTGAGTTGCCTCCGGTATGGAATCCAGACCCGAATGAAGAAAGGCCGGCCGGCATGCGTATTAAAGTTACAAAGAGCTTGGATGTTCCTTATATAGTCTGAAAGGAGTAATTGGATGAAAAATACATCAATCGTTCTGCTGGCCGCAGCGCTCGCCCTTGTCGCAACTGTCGCACAGGCTGCAAAAGCCCCTGTGAGTCCGGAAGGATTGGTGAAAGGCGCAACCAATATAGTCGAAGGCTTAGTCGTGGATGTGACGTCAAAGACCCAGAAGTCCCGTTACGAGAGGGCCCTTGGCATCCACCGCGATCGAGTTTACACGATAACGCTCAGGGTAGATAAGGTGGTAAAAGGAACAGGAATTGAGGTGGGGGAGAAGATCACCATAGAAGCCTGGCAGCCATCGAAGCGCATTCCCCCGATGCCCGGATTGCAGGGGCATCGCCCCGTCCCTGAGAAGGACGACACAGTGACGGTGTATATCGAGAGCAAGGAAGGCGCAAAGTATAAACCCATCCTGCCTAACGGGATAACAATCAAGAAGAATTAGGGAAGCATTTCTCGAGAAATGTAAATAGGGTAGACGAAGGATTCGCCACGGCATGGCGAAAGCGAGTTGGCGCTCCCCTGCGGGAAGTCAGGGAGAACTGTTTGGCAGGCTTCCCTGGAAATGTGGACGCTATGCATGGTCTCTTGATGGGCGCCTGGCCTCCTCAATGTGTGATTAATGCTTCGACCTGCTCACTTCAAAAACCTGGTTGATGACGCTATAGTAACATTCAAGTCTGCGAATTCAGTCATACTCTGAGAATCGGGGGAGATATATGGGAATCAATGCACCTGCGTAGGGTCTTTTAGGTGTGCTGGGGGTGGCTACGGCGGCGACGGCTGACGTCAAACTGAGCAACTTCTTTTCAGATAACATGGTTCTGCAGCGCGACAAGCCCGTGAAGGTCTGGGGGACTGGCGATGAAGGCACTGAGGTGACTGCCATAATTGAAATCGAAACCATCGCT
>JBFIFS010000290.1:0-2426 GCA_041602695.1 Kiritimatiellia bacterium | reverse complement strand
GGAAAGTCCATCTGCGCATAGACAAGCTCTTCCGTCCCAACAAAGAACTCCACCATGTCCTGGTAAGCGCTCTTACACCTCGGAATAAGCATGCCAGTAGTCAGCCCCTCTCTACCGTTACCCGCGAAATGCTCGGCCCCAACTTCGGGGTTTGGCTCAATCTTTGTATTCTCCTCAATCCAAAGCCGCACCTTGTAATCTTCTTCCGTCTTCAGGGGATGTTCGACAATGAACAGAGTGTTGCCATCTTCGCTCCGCGCGTGCGAGAACCGGAACGAACCAACGGGCGTGGTTACCTTGGTTACCTGACGCCCTTTCTCCTCGAACACCTCGCGTTCGATACCATCCGGTGGAATTGTCTTTACGGGACACCCTCCTCCTCCGCGCCATAGCGGGTCGGCGCCAACAGCGTGATGGAATGCCAACTGTCCTGCCTCCTGCACTTCCGCGGGAAATGACTCCCACACGTAAGCCAGGAAAGGCGAAAAGGGAAGCCTGTCTACCGGCTTGCCGTGAAGCGCTGCTACTATTCGCTCCTTTGATGTCATTTTTTCTCTCATAGATGCCATTGATGCCTCATCAGCGCTGCTCCAAACCCAGCCTCACAAACTGCTCTTCGGGCGCATCGTTCTCCTCCATAAGCCGCTTCATCTCCCGAGAAAGACGCGCCGCGACCTGGGGATCCTGTATCGGGTGCTCCTGTGCGGGATCATTATTCAAATCATAGAGTGCTGTCGGAAACGTGATCTGACTGTCAGCACTCTTTCCGTTCGTCCGTGCCGAGGCATCGCATTTCAGGAGCTTTATGCCTTTGGTAAACGCGAACGGGCCGCTCAGCTCGGCGCTCCTCAACATTTCCAGAGGCATGAACGCCCTCCCGGAACCATGTTCTGTCGGGCCCAGCTTGTACTCGTAGAGCGGCGCATTTTGGGACGCTGGCCCCCGCATATAGACATATCGCCCGTCCGTGCAGTTCACATGGCCACCGAATAAACCGAACAACGCGGCATCACGCACCTTCGTGTCAGCCACAACCGTATCCCGCAGCGGAACACCCTGCATATCCGGCGGAAGATCCTTTCCGAAGAATTCAAGTATCGTCGGAGCAAGGTCAATGGTCTGAACAAGCGCACCCCTGCGCTCTCCGGAAACTCCACTGCGGGGGTCCCAAATGAACAGCGGCGTGTGCGCCACCTCGTCATAGAAAGGCGCCCAGCACTTGGCCCAGCACCCATGCTCACCAAGGAGGAACCCATGGTCTGTGTTCACGATGAGCATGGTGTCTTTCCACATATCGTGCTGATCCATGAAATCGAGGATCCTGCCGAGAGACTCATCGCACATGGCATGCAGCGCCGCGCACTCCTTGCGGCAGCGCTCAACATCTTCATCCGACTCCTCTACATTCCTGTACGGCGGCCAGTCGAAATATTTTCCCTCAGGCTTGTCATACTGGTCACGAAACCTGTCAGGAGCGAAATACGGCTCGTGAGGATCGAAGGTCTCAACGTGCAGGAACCAGCTATCCTCTCCGTGGTTCTGCTCCAGGAAATCCAGCGCCAGCCCGAAGGTCCGGTTCTGATAGTGGTCCTTCTCGTCAGCCATCGCAGCGCGATTGGCCCAGTTATGCCGGTTCCGCCCCAGCCCTCCGACGGTGTCCGGCATCTCAGGGGTCTTGACTATCGGCTTCCACGGATCATATTCCTGGCCCCGCACCATTTCATAGCTTGAGTAGCGGCTATGATAGGTCGCTCCACCGTCCTCCCAGTAGTGGTAGTGGTCAGTTATCAGGTGCGTATATACGCCGTCCTTCTTCAGGATCTCAGGCATGGAGTCATCGTAGGGCTCAATTGGCCCCCAGCTGCAGTGCAGGAAGTTGTAACGCCCCGTGTGAAGCTCGCGTCTGGCCGGCATGCAGGGCATGCTGCCAACATAGGCGTTGTCGAATGTCACGGCCTTCTCGGCCAGCCTGCGAAAGTTTGGGGTCCTTACCCAGTCACAGCCATAAGGCTCAAGCATCCGCCGGTTAAGCGAATCGTACATCACCATTATGACTTTCAATCTGCCCTTTCCTTTCCTCTAGCCGTGATCTTGTCCCTGCTCAATTATAGCCGTTCCAGAAGAAGCAGGTACGCGCTCGCAGTCCAGGTGTAAGCGGGGTCGCACAGTGAATCACCCGTCAAGGCATCATAATTCTCTGCAAACCCGCTCTTGTCACAAAGACTCGAGAACCGCGCTGCTATCTCCTTTGCCAGCTCGTGATATCCGCACTTTTCCAGGCCTGTAACAGCAATGACCGTCGACGGCCCCCATATTGGTCCACGCCAATATCCGTTTGAGTCATATTTCGGGCTGTCCGTCCGCTCAGTCGCGAGCCCCCATTCAGTCAGATGGCCCTCAATCCCGGATTTCAGCGATTCACGAAG
>JBFIFS010000289.1:0-2433 GCA_041602695.1 Kiritimatiellia bacterium | reverse complement strand
GGAAGAGCCAGGGCAGAGGCAGGTAATAGGCTGACACTCCATGGAAATAGCTCAGCATGACGCTCTGGGTCATGTGGGAGGCCGTAAAGAACAACAGCACACCGGCAGACTGCAGCGGATGGGCGCCGAGCTTTCGCATGGTCCGGTAGATTATTGCGCAGCCGGAAACCAGGAAGAGCCACTGTACTGCCACAAGCATCAGCGGGCTTCTTATGATCCACGTGAGGGGGGCCAGGAGCACAAGGGAAAATGACAGGTGCGTGCGCAGGTACGACCTATCGACGAGGAACTTGAACCCGTCTCCGCGCGCCAGGTTGTAGAGCGTATTCGTGTAGACCCCGTAGTCCTCCATCAGATAATTTTGCGCGGAGAAGGCAGCCACTGCGGAGAACAGCAGGTGGGCCGCAAACACGCCGCAGAGCAGCAGCAGTATTATGAATATCGTGCGCTCGCCGGGTTTCATTGGCCTGCAGCGTCCGCGAGTTTGTAGACGGTGATTTCCGGCTGCGCGTACAGCAGCGGCCGGTCGCTGAACCTGCGAAGCAAGGTATGGTTCGCATCGAGGTCTTTGTAGAACGACTGCACTTCAGGATCAAAATATGGCGAGCCGCGATCGAAGAACCGGTCATGGGCAAGCGAGCTGACGATACATATATCCGCTTCACCGTCCTGGACAAGGTGCCTGCTCTTCCGGCTGCCCAGGAAGACGCTGCGTTTCGTCTGGATGTCCGCGCGTGTTGGCGGAAGAGTGTACCACTCTATAGCGACCGTCGCGTTCTCCGGCAGGTTGTCATCGCACCACTCCCGGGCGAGCATCCGTGTGTCAGTTCTCTGGAGGGCGAGTGCGTCGGCAAAGCTGGCGGCAGTGAAAATCGCTGACGCGGCAAGCAGCAGCATCAGCACCGCCGCCCGCGCACGCTTGCCGGCTTCGTCAAGTGAGAGAACGGCTGGAATCAGGATGAGCGGGATTACAGGGATCATGTCATTGTGGCGGACGATGTCCCGCGAAACGACGATTGCTGCCAGCAACACCGCGGCCAGCGCTATGCAGGCGCAAGAGGGTGCCGCCACGCTGATGTCCTTTCGGCGCTGCCAGGTTTTGACGCATCCAAACGCGCCGGCAGCGGCGGCAAGAAAGAGTCCCCTCGAAAATATTATTTTGGCGAGGGCCGTAAGATTGGTCCGCAGCTTTATGGACATGGGTGTCTCGTGCTCCATGATGTTGGCCTGCCAGTCCATGAACCTCGGAAATGTTCCGAAGAAGTATGCAGGATCATCCCGCAGCAGCGGCGAGAGCATGAGTGTTCCGGCGATAAAACCCGAGGCCACAGCCACGGCCGACAGTGCGGACGCCTTTGGCTGACGCTGCCTCAGCATGAAGAGCCATGCCATGCCGGGAAACGCCAGCGCCAGCAGGCCCTGGTACTTCACCGCGAAGCCGATGCCTGCAAGAAGGCCGCTTAACAGTGACCAATAGGGCACCTTCTTTTCGGATGGCATGAACAGGGACGCCGCCAGCGTCAGTAGAATGAAAGACAGCAGGGGCACGTCATTCATTCCGTAATGGCTGAACTGGGAGTTCACCGGTTCGGTCAGGATCAGGGTTCCCAAAAGGAACAGCGCTGTTGGCTGGAGCCTGCGCGAAACTGCCAGGAGAAGGGCCAGGGTTGAGAACAGCATAAGCGCAACGGAGAGGTATCTCATCCTCAGGGCCCAGACCCAGCGATGCACTTCGTCCATCTTCTTTCCGCCAAGTTTCGAGGCGTTGCCCAGGATTACGGACGTACCGTAAGGGTAAAGAGTGCGCTGGAAGTCGTCCTTGAACGCGCCCCTGATGTCCAGGCTGCCGTGATAAACGTGCCGGGCAACCAGCGTCTGCTTTGCCACGTCCGGGTGATACACCATGTCAGGCTCGCCATGCCTGATGCCTATGACGCGGATCGCCAGCCCGAGAAGGATGGGGACAAGTATGGCGGCGGCCTTTAACAGGTACGGTTTCGAAGGCATCCCGGATGTTAGCCCAGATGATCTCATTCAGTCAACGGCACGTTGAGAAGGCTGTCCCTGTGGAATCGCGGGGCATCAGGAGCACCGTGCGGTCAGCTGCCCCATGGTGAAAAGAACGTATCGAATCCCGGCACATCCACGAAGAGCAGTACGGCGCAAGCGACAAAAGACAGCGCCACCAGCAGCAGGAGCCGTCTTTCCCTGTAAAGCTGTTCCGGGTGCTGTACCGGGCTGTTAGGCCGAAATGTCAAGTGGAGGTAGTAAGCGAGGCAATAGCAGACGACCGGAGTGGCTAGAACCAGCTGCGGCCGGTAGCGGGCAATAAACACGCCGGAAAACATCCCGAACAGGGACGCGTAGAAGATGATGCTTTCAAGGAGCCTTTCTTCTGTGTAGAAGCCGAAACTCTTACGGTATCTCATTGCG
>JBFIFS010000288.1:0-2477 GCA_041602695.1 Kiritimatiellia bacterium | reverse complement strand
CCCCATTCTTTCCAGACCTCCGCTTTCTGGTAGCTGCGCGCGGGAACAGCCTGACCCGCAATATATGGGTTCTTCAGGCCCGCGGCCTTTACACGGACCCTTACATACTCGGTGAACTCCTTGCCGGTCATTCGCTCTTTGCCTTTGGCCGCTTCAAGCTGCTTCGTAAAGTTGTCGGGCCAGAGCACGGGAATCAGCGGGCGCCCATCCATCACAGTCTGCCAGTTGGGCATCTTGATGTATTCGATCGTCTCATCCATCATGAGCTCAACTTTGGTTCGCGTGTAGTCAATGGCATTGTGGCCATAAAGGGCCCAGACGAACTTCATCTTCTTCGCTTCTGGAATCTGACTCGCCATATGCGCATCGAGGTTGTTCTTCAGCTCCCAGCTGTTGGCAAACAGTTTCCTGGCTGGGCCGTGGTAGACAAAGAAATCAATGCCCGCGTTGTATGCAAAGCGAATCTCCTGGTCCATTGACTTCTGCAGGTATTCCTTTCTGAAAGGATAGTTACACCAGAGCGGACCGGCATTAGGAGGATGCGTGACCCAGTCCACATCCTTGGTGAGCCTGCAAAAGAATGGCGCCCGGCCATGCCACTCCGCAGGTTTGAGGAAGGCCTGTTCGCCGGGCAGGTAGCCGATTTCCTGCTTCTGCGTAGCGCCCTTACCGGAATACATGTCCCAGCGCTGAACGCCCAGCAGCGGCCGCTTTCGCGCCTCTTGCGCATGGCAGGTCGAAGAAATCAGAAAAGCCCCCATTGCAGCCGTCACCGCTCCGGCCCTAACTATTCTGACAACTGATAACCGATTACTGATCACTGATTACTGGCACCCCTCCGCTTCTTCCCGCGCGATCTTTACCCAAGTCCTGACTCTCTCGAGGTCACCATGCACAGTCATGGGTTCATGCAGAAATACTTCAATGTTGCAGCCCCTGAGCTTTGCCAGTCCCTCCCTGAGCTGTTTCCGCTGTGCCTCCTCATTAAACTGCTCAGACGCAATAATCGTCGTTACCGGGCGCCAGGAAATGACGCACTTATCTCCGTACGCTTCAGGATAGAAGGCAGGATCAGAACGCGGGCCCGAGAGAACCTTTGTCATGTTAGGCACCTTCTTCAGAACATCCAGTTTGGTGTCAAGCGTCTCACAGCACCCATAGACAACACGCCCAAACTTTTCCATGATCGGCAGCTGGTAGTTCAGCAGAAACTCCTCAAACATCTCCGGGCTCACGCCGTCAAACTCCTGTGCATGAAAAGCCCACGCGACATCTTTAAGCGTTGTGGTGTACTTGCCCGCCTCGGGATCCGGCAACTCGTCACAGTATGCCGGTGTCCTGTAGTACCAGGAATCTACCGCGCTCCAGTCCGCCGCGGCTTCTCCCTGCTTCAGGTTCGCCAGGACCGCGTCACGCGCAAATGTCATAAACTCGTGGATCATCTCCGGCTCCGTATACAGATCCATCAGAAGCTCCTCGAGACCAAACAGCTCTCCCGCAGGCTGGCATAAATCTGTTCCTCCCCAGACGCCATAGATTGATTTGCGCGAAACATGGATCGGGATTATGTCCCCAATTACCTCCCTGAGCAGCTGCGCCCTGGGCGGATCTGGGTCGAGGACCTTGTGCTCAGTTGCCTTCAGCTTCCTGAGGTCGTCTATTGTCGTGAGGACGGGCATGTTCCGCCAGCCACGGCTGGATTCGTCGTGCACCCTGTTCTTTGCGACCCCCCAGTTCCCTTCCGGATAGACAAATCTCGGGGCCTCAACAGTAAGCCAGGGCTCGAAAACCCTGTCATCACCGACCCACGCGCCCCATTCCAATGCACCGGTAAAACGCCGCTCTGCGCCTCGCAGGAGATTCTCCTCAACCCGACGTGCAGGCATCCTTGCCTCAATTTCATCACCAAGGAGGCCATCGTTCACATGGATCATGGGACGGCAAGGCTGCATGTTGTTCAGCAGGCGCCACTCCTCAATCAGCCCCTTATTGCGATCGCTCCCGCAGAGCTCCATATAACGCTTCGCCAAATCGCGCAGGACTTCCCTGTCATTGCTGCTCACAGTCATATGATTAACTCCCGAAACGCAAGAAATGCGTCCGCATATCGCTTTCCTATTTCCATCTGTGATTCAAAATCGTAGTGCATCCCGTCACCAATATGCCCCTTCAGGTCCCTTGCGTCAATGCACCGTGTACTGGCGCGCTTCTGGGGTAGCGACAACAGCACATCGTTGACCTCTTTGCCAAACCGGAACTGCCCTTTATTTACGAAAGAGCCTATCGTGCAGGCGATGAACGGTAGCTCCGGGTCTCCAAAGTCTGCCCGGTACCTGTCCACCAATTCGAGCAGTTTGCCCTCATAACTCTGATATCGTTCCTCAGTAGAATCTGACTCGCCCTGAAGCCACAGGATCGCACGCAGGTCAGTCCGAACCGGGGCGCTGGCAATAGCACGTCTTGCCAGCATCAATGAT
>JBFIFS010000287.1:0-2492 GCA_041602695.1 Kiritimatiellia bacterium | reverse complement strand
AATCGAAAATGACACCGCTGTTCCGTCAAGCACCAGCACAGCGGTAATACCCGCGATGACCGCCCCGCAAAGAGCCGCCAGTGTGGCTTCCTGTATAAGTGAGAACATTATCGCGCCGCGCCCATAGCCTATGGCCTGAAGAGTGGCGATCTCTTTGATTCGTGGCGAAAACGCGGCGTAGAGTGTGTTAAGTCCGCCAAGCAGCGCGCCCGTTGCGATCAGCATGGCCGTCATCCAGGTCATTCCCCTGATGGGGGAATAGAACTCCGACAGCTTTGAGAAGTATTCACTTTCCCTAAGGGCGGCCAGCTCCAGGTCGAGCCGCTGTTTTGTGAAGAGGTCGACCTCCTGAAACGAGGCGCTGTCCAGGCGCAGCACCACGCAGCTCAGGCTTTCGCGAAGAGTGAGAGACCGGAGATCGTTAATGTCCATCCAGATTTCCGACTCCATTACCGTTCCCGGCGCAGTAAAGACGCCTCCGACCTTTAGGGGCATGTCCTCGATCATGATTTCCTTGCCGGGCATCAGCGATTCCTCTGGCAGTCCGAGCTTCAGCCATGCAAGCCGGCCGACCATCACAAAACCAGGCCGTGCGAAATCTCCGTCCGTCACAACGACCCGCTGGTGGACCAGTGATGCCCGGGATGTGACGCCCCGCATGAAGGACTGCTTCTTTTCCGAGCCACCCGCTGATACAAGCGTCATTTGGTGTATTTCCGGGGAGACCGCGCGAACTCCTGCAATCTTCGCCAGCCCGGTGATGCTTGACTCCGCGATACCGGCAGAGCGTTCGGAGATTTCGCTCCGCATCGTGCTCTCTTCGCTCCCAGCGCCGAGCAGAACTACGTTGTCTTCGGATCCGGAAGCCGACAGCACGCCGTCCATGCCGTGGTTGAGTGATGTGGCCACCATAACCATGAAGACTACAAGCGCGCTGCCGAGTATGGCCTGGAACAGGCGCTTCGGGTCCCTGAACAGGTTCCTGATTGCATATTCAATAGGCAGCATGGTTTAACTCCTCAAGCTTTCTACAATAGGTTTTCGCATGGCGACCCAGGCTGGCCAGAGGGATGCGAGCATGCCTAGTACGAGGGACAGAAGGAGGCCAGTAACGATGACCATCAAATCCGGCGTGAGTGCCATCGTGTGGCCTTCGTTGCCGAACACGAAGCTGCGCCATGACAGGAACAGCGAGGCGCCGAGCACTCCGATCAAGCTGCCAACGAATCCGAGAAGGGCGCCCTCGGAGATTACTGTGAGTCCGACCGCGCTTTCCGTGAATCCTACTGTCTGTAGAATTGCGTTCTCTCTTATCCTGCCTCGAACAACGAGGAGAATGGCGTTTCCTATGAGCCCCGCCACTGCGAGCACTGCCGCATACCCGATCCAGCGGGTGAATCCAATGAGGTCAATCAGTTCACGCGCGGTTTGGGCGAAGAAAGCCTTCTCTGGCTGCGTCGTGGTCGGCTCGCCCTCGCTCTTGAAGCGTTCGTCAATTGCTTTTGCCACGCGCTTCAGGTCTTCGCTTGATTCGACGCGGACATTGAACTGGGTCACGACTCCCAGGCCCTGCCTCGAAGCAAGCTGCAGGAACGGCAGGTGTACGTACGCTACGCTGGTGTCCTGGGGAAGCGGCGACTCGATGATGCCGCTGACTATCACGCGCACGCCGACGGCCTCAAAGGCGTCACCGGGCTTCAGCCCTCGTTTAGCCGCCAGCTGTTTGCCAACGAGCGCGCCGTCATCGCGTTTCTTCCAGTCGTCGAACGAACCTTCGATCACCGTAATTTCCGGGGCATACCGGGCGAGCTGGCCGGGAGGCACTCCGCGGAATGTGATGACATCCAGGCTCGCGCCGCAGTTGTTGACCGTTACCTTGATGGGTATTACTTCCCGGACGCCCGGTATCATTTTTATTTCGTTGTCGTAATACTCGGGCAGCCGGCTTGTCTCCGGGCAGAACCTGTTCTCCCGATATACGACGAGCGTAGTATCAGCTGCCTTCATGCGGGTCGCCTTGTCCAGAGACGCCTGCATGGTCTGAACGGACGTAAAGAGAAACATTCCGGAAGCGACACCAAGCAGAGTAAGGGCTGTCCTGACCGGATGCCGTACCAGCTGCTTCAGCGCCAGTATGTTAAGCCTTATAAATTTAGCCAGCATGACGTGCTTCCTCCGCTTCCAGCAGGCGGCCCTTCTCGAGATGCAGCACCCTGTGAGCAGCCTCAGCGGCATGAGGATCATGAGTTACCATGACGATTGTCTTGCCGTGCTCATCACAAAGCTTTTCAAGCAGCTTAAGGATCGCGTCTCCGGCTTCCCTGTCGAGGTCGCCAGTGGGTTCATCGGCCACGAGAAGTTCCGGCGAGGCAACGAGGGCGCGCGCAATTGCGACCCGCTGTTCCTGTCCGCCCGAGAGTTCACGGGGAAAATGATGCATCCTGTCCTGGAGTCCAACGAGGGTAAGCGTTTCTTCCACTCGCTCGCGCCTT
>JBFIFS010000286.1:0-2501 GCA_041602695.1 Kiritimatiellia bacterium | reverse complement strand
GCCATGCTGGACTCCTGAGCGACTGCGCGCGGCGGCCGGTTTCACCGACTGGGCAACGAATATGGTGCTTCACAGCTGGGCCGCCGCTGACCGCAGCATTCAGCTGCAAGTGGCTAGCGCCTTGAACCAGCTCACAATGCTGGAAAAGAGCGGTAAATGGGTTTCCGGCGCGCCGCAGGGCTTAGAGTCTTATTACTGGACTCCTGATTCAGCAGAGCCTGAACCGCATTGGGCATGCAATAGAATGCAGTGGCGCTCTTCAAATCCGGAAGCCGCCGATTGGCGAAACTATCCTGTTGAACTCAGCAACGCATCTGTTGAAGACGGATCGCCTTACATGTTCTCAGAAGGTGTTCCCGGCAGCGCGACTTGGTATACGCCTGGCCTTCAGGTCCGGCGCTGCAGGCTGTCCGTAGATGTCACGGTGACGAACGCGCTGCACGCCGCAGACTACTACGCAAGGCCGGTATCCATGTCCAACACCGCCTACACGGTCCACTCTGAGTATGATGACGTCGGGACGGGCCTGGCAGAAGGCGTCCTTCAGAGATT
Organism: Kiritimatiellia bacterium; assembly: GCA_041602695.1. GTDB lineage: Bacteria > Verrucomicrobiota > Kiritimatiellia > UBA8416 > JBFIFS01 > JBFIFS01. Next base: position 1,949 of record JBFIFS010000286.1, on the reverse strand, counting down.
TGAGGCCGGCGAGGCCGTGAGCAATGCAACTTGCGTCTCGGGCTTCCTGGGCACGCTGGAGCAGCCTGGCTGGTGGCAGACGGATGATCCGGACAAGCTCGTGCATTACCGAGGATTCCAGATCGACAAAGCAACGGCGCTTGTCAGGTGGCAGTTTCAGCAAGTGCCGGCAATCCAGCAAGAGCACATCGCACAGTGGCCTGATGTTGACAGGGACGGATTGGTAGACCTTGGCGCGGATGTAAGCGGCCTTGAGGAGCGCACTGGGTTCGCGTATAACCTGCCGGATTCCCCGGGGCCGCTGCTCTGCATTCCTCTCGCTGTGCCGCCTGCTACTTATAGAGGCCTGCCGGTAAAACTCTACTGGAGCCAGGGCGCTTTCAACGGATTGCCGTACCAGTACATGTCGTTCAACGCGGAAAAGGGAAACGAGGCCTTCTCCTGGCTCGAGAGCTGGTTTAGTGACGGGCCTTACCAGGCCTACTGCCTCAACACCCATATTATTGAGAGCGCCTGCGTTACGAACGAGCTCACCAACGTCAAGATGGCGTCGCTCCGCCGACCGAATGGCGCGTTTGTTACATTCGATTTTCCGTGGGACAATGAGAATCAGGAATTCAGCGTGACTGGATACCCCACCGGGGTCAACAGCAGACGAACATACGTCATGCGTGATCTGACCCCGGAAGATCACCATGACTACTCTTATGAGCTGCTTTTCGAATCCGGCATCTCGCATGAGTATGGAGCATTAAGGCACCAGTATGACAGTCTGGGCGCCCGATGGCTTAAGAAGGTCAAACACCAGGGCATTGAAGGAATGAGATGGGGCGATGAGCCGTGGGCAGGTGAAAGGGAAACCTACAGGCCGGAATATCTTCCCACTGGCCCGATCGAGCTGCCCTTCCTGACTTATGTGGATTGGACCGCTGGAATCAGCGTGCCTTATTACTGGAACCAGATCACATGGGAATGGACCGGCGGTATGGTCGGGGCGGGCAGCATTTCCGGGTTCACATTCCGCGCTCGAGACGGCGCGACTGATATCGCTGTGGTTCCGGCTTATGATGAAACCGGGCGCATCACTGGCATCAGCAAGAGCGGGGTTGACGGAATTGCCGACAGCAGCTTCACGATCGCCGACGTGCAGGATGGCAGACAAATCAATTACCCCTGGGGCGTCAGCAGAATGACTTCTGACGCCGTGTCGGGAGCGAGGACCGTCATCGTCACTCATCAGCTTGCAGGGCTTGACGCGGTGATGCGGACCTATCAGTACGACATGCTCGATCGTCGAATTCGTGAAAGGGTGACCGCAAATGGCCAGTCGTTCGACACGATCTTCAGCTATTACGAGGAGCCGGGCAGGTACGACAACGGTTTGCTGAGGAATTCCCGGGTCAGGCGGATCACCGGTTTTGATGGGGGCTACACCGAAAATCAATACCGCGAGGACACAGGGTGGCTGATAGAGAGGAGGTCACCTGTGGGCAACGGCACATCGCGATCAGTCGTCTACAGTTACGATTCCTCACAAACAGCCGGGGATACCGCTGATACGGCCTGTCTTGTTGAGAGGCCGAGGGCGATCGAAGAGCGGCTTGACGAGACATGCGTTAGAAGGGAGCTGTTTGCTTACGCGGGCGTCAGCGCCGCGGTTCGGCAGGTATGCAGAAGCGCGGATGCGGCCTGGAACAGCACTAACAGCCTGATCTATACGAACATGTATGATACCGGTGAATGGAGCGGATCCTTTTTCGGGGATGGGCTCATTCGACTCGGACAGCCGCTCTCCACCAGCGGACCGCTCGGAGTAACAACGTATGGGGGGAACCTCATGTCATCCATCGTCGACTTGCCCACCGGCAAGCTGATATCGCAGACCGCCAATCTTTGCGGGGCCGTTACGTACAGACAGGTAATTGACGATGATGTGGTGGTCGCCGAGG
>JBFIFS010000285.1:0-2594 GCA_041602695.1 Kiritimatiellia bacterium | reverse complement strand
GGTGTCGCCGCGCTGGTGATCCGTCATAAATATAAGGACGTTGGGTCGTTCCAAAACATTCCTCCCGGCTTGCAAATTGGAATCCCATGCTATCTTCGGCTCGATTCATGGGCAAGAGGTAAAAGACACCTGCGTGTTCGCCTTCTTTATGGTGACAAAAGCACAAGCCGCAATTATTATCCGGCATCATGGACTTAAGCGACTTCGGCAGAAGATTATCGGCGGAAACCGGAATAGGCCGCCTCATGGACGACCTGGGGAAGGCCCTCTCGAGGGGCAACTCCGACATGTGCATGCTGGGCGGCGGCAATCCGGGCCATATCCCTGAAGTTGAAACGATACTCCGCAAGAACATGCAGAAGATCCTCGACACTCCGGGAGAGTTCGAGCACGCCATCGGTGATTACGTTACGCCGCGGGGCGATGAACTCTTCATAGCCGCCCTGGCGAAGTTCCTAAACGAACAGTTCAACTGGGGCGTTACACCGGAAAACATAGTGCTTACCAACGGGAGCCAGACCGGTTTCTTCATGCTGTTCAACATGCTTGCCGGCAAGCAGGCGAACGGGACCACCAGGAAGATCCTGTTTCCCCTGTGCCCGGAATACATAGGTTACGCGGACCTTGGCCTTGCCGACGACTTCTTCTTGGCCAACAGGCCGGACATCGAGTTTATTGATGATCACACATTCAAGTACCACGTCAACTTTTCGACCCTGGATATCGGCCCGGAGATTGCCGCAATCTGCGTTTCGCGCCCGACAAATCCCACAGGCAATGTCATTACCGACGAAGAAGTGGACACGCTCCGCTGCCTTGCCAGGGAAATGAAAATTCCTCTTATCATCGACAGCGCGTACGGGGCCCCATTCCCGAACGTTATCTTTACCGAAGCCACACCGACCTGGGACGAGAGCATGATCATGTGCATGACGCTCTCCAAGGTCGGGCTGCCCGGCGCGCGCACGGGGATCATTATTGCTCGAGAAGACATCGCGGCCGCTGTCGCGAACATGAACGCGGTCACAGCCCTCGCTCCAGGCAGCCTCGGTTCCGCGCTGGCCTACGAACTGGTAAGGAGCGGCGATATAACAAGGATCAGCAACGAGATCATTAATCCATTCTACAAAGAGCGGTCTCAACGCGGATACAGGCAGTTCATCAGCGGCCTCGACGGCCTGGACGTCTTCCTGCACAAACCGGAAGGCTCGATGTTCCTGTGGCTCTGGATGCGCGATCTCCCCATTACGGACGTCGAGCTCTACAATCGACTCAAGAACCGCGGCATACTGGTTGTGCCCGGCAGCTACTTCTTCCATGGTGTTGACGACAGCTGGCGGCATCGGCAAGAATGTATTCGAGTTACCTTTACGCAGGACGCAGAAATGGTAGAAAGAGGCATTGACGGTATATGCGACGAAATAAGGAAAGCTTACTCGTAACCATTGAGGCGATCTATGAGTTCAGCAAACTTTGACAAACGAACGAAAGAGCTTCTCGCTGGCCTGAACGAAGCCGGCACCTACAAGCACCTTAGGTATATCGAAAGCCCGATGGATGCCACCGTGACGATCGACGGAATCGGCGAAACAGTTGTTCTGTGTTCAAACAACTACCTGGGGCTGGCGAACCATCCTGAAGTAGTAGCGGCGGCAGAACAGGGACTCCAGAAATACGGGGCCGGCACGGCTTCCGTCCGGTTTATTTGCGGAACATTCGACTGCCACCGTGAAATCGAAAAGACAATCGCCGACTTCTCGGCGACTGAAGCCGCCCTGACATACGTAAGCTGCTGGTGCGCAAACGAAGCCCTCATAGGTACCGTGGTAGGAAAGCAGGACGTGGTCATCTCCGATGAACTGAACCACGCCAGCATAATCGACGGCTGCAGGCTCTCCCGCCCACGCGAAAGGACGATCTACAGGCACAACGACATGGCCGACCTGGAAGAGAAGCTTAAAGCGGCAGCCGATGCAGAAGCCCGCTGGGTGATCACCGACGGCGTGTTCAGCATGGAGGGCGTGCTGCCGGACCTGCCCTCAATTGTTGAACTGTGCAGGAAGTACGACGCGACCCTCATTGTAGATGACTCGCACGGAGTAGGCGTGCTCGGCGCCACGGGAAAAGGTACGGCAGAGCATTTCGGCCTGCACGGCGAGATAGACATTATTACCGGAACGCTCGGCAAAGCCCTTGGCGGGGCCGCCGGCGGCTACGTGGCAGGCAAGCAGCACGTTATCGACCTTCTCATCCAGCACAGCAGGCCCAGCCTGTTCTCCAACGCCCTTCCGCCTACTGTAGCCTGCAGCGCGAAGAAGGCCATAGAGATCGTTCAGCGCGACACGACAGTAGTCGACAAGCTGCGCGGCAACATTACTCTAATACGTGACGGCCTTGCAGGCCTCGGCTTCGAGTGCCAGGACTCGCCAACAGCAATCGTGCCAATCATGATCGGCGATGAGGCGGAAGCAATAAGGAAGAGCGAACGCCTCCTCGAACTCGGTGTATGGGTTGTGGCATTCGGCTTCCCCGTGGTCCCGAAAGGCAAGGCCCGGCTGCGGGTGCAGGTATCGGCCGCTCTCGAGCAGGCACAT
>JBFIFS010000284.1:0-2606 GCA_041602695.1 Kiritimatiellia bacterium | reverse complement strand
GCTCATTCCGATAGAATCGCCTCTTCACAGAAATTTGTGAAGAAAATTATGTTCGTGGGCGTCTTCAGGGTAGATAATCAGGAGCGAACTGCGTTTATTTCTGGAGGATAACACCATGCTAAAGAGAGCGTTACTTGCCGCGTCGGTCGGAATAGGAATCATAATACTTCTCAGCGGGGCGGCGGAGCCCTCAACCCGCAATGAGCGGGAGCAGCTGCGGCAGGAGGCCCGAAAGCTCCAGGGCCAGGGCAACTGGAAAGAGTCCTTCGAGCTTTTCAGGAAGTTGACGCTCGACCCCGCAAACGAAGGAGCCTGGCTCGCGGACGATTTGTCCAATGGCCTCTCGTGCCTGGACCAGCTGAGGCTGACCAAGGACAAGGACGCTTACAGGGAGAGCGTAATCGCTGTACACGCGAACGACTGGCGTCTGCTCGAAAGGGCGGCACAAACCTATCTGAATGACAATCATGGCGGAGTTATTGTGGCCGGCGAATTTGAGCGGGGTTACCATCGCGGCAGTGCCAAGCCTGTCAACAGCTACGAGCGTGACAGGGTCCGCGCGCTTCAGCTCTATGAGAAGGCTATGGCCATCGCCCTGAATGCCGACGGCGCGGCACATGACCGCTCAAGGGTTTTTATCAACTATGCCCGCTCGCTGATGGGGAACAGGGGCTACGGGCAGGCATGGCGGCTGCAGTACCTTACAGATACGACAGAGCTCCCGGATTATGAGGACGGCTACTATTACGGACACTATTCCGGCAGGGCCGCGCCGGTCGATGAAGACAACAACCCGGTCTTTCACAAACTGCCCGGGAGCTACGCGGACGCGAAGAGCGACGGCGAACGCTGGCGCTGGGCGCTGTCCGAAGCAGCGCGCATAAGCCCGCAGAACAGGGGAGAGACCCTGAATGAATTCGCCGGTTTCCTCCGCAGCCAGTTCGGCGTGCAGACGATGGCTTCTTCCGGCTTCTTCGGGCGTGTAAGGGAAGAGGATTCCAGCAGGGACGAGAGCGGACCGTACGATGTGCATACGCTCAAGGAGACAGAAACGATCGCCAAACTGGCAACGGGGATAAAGCGTTTTGATGTCCCTGCCGAATTCAACTTCATCGCTGTCTACAAAGAGATTGCCGAAGCAAAAGGCGGCTACGATGACCAGGCGCTCCAGCAGCTGGCCTATACCTTTGAGAACAGGCGGCAGTATGAACGGGCCCTCGAATTCTGGCGGTTGAGTATCGAGCGCCATGGCCCGGGCCACGACAACTGGAAAGAGAAGAGGGTTTCCCAGATTGTCGACAACTGGGGCCGCTTTGACGGGGCCCCGACCTTTGCCGCGGGCGAAGATGCCACGGTTGGCTTCACATTCCGCAATGGGGGAAAGGTCACGATCCAGACCCATGAGGTCGATGTAAAGGGACTGCTGGACGCAGTCAAAGACTACCTTAAGGGCAACCCCAGGGAACTCGACTGGGAAAGGATGAATATCCAGGACATCGGCTGGATGTGTATCCGGAAGCATGGAACGAAGTTTGTCGGCGACAAAGTGGCGGAGTTTGATGTGGCCCTTAAGCCGAGGGACGGTCACTGGAACAGCAAGACGGAAATCAATACCCGGCTGGACAAAGCCGGCGCCTACATGGTCACGGCAAAGATGGCGGACGGTAACGAAAGCCGCGTCCTCGTCTGGCTCCATGACACGGCGATAATCAGGAAGATGCTGGATGACAAGAGGGCGTTTTTCTACGTTGGCGACGCTATAACCGGAGACCCGATAGAGAAGGCCAATGTCGAGTTTTTTGGGTATGACCAGGTCCGGACCGACTGGCAGAAGATCGTGGGCCGCAGGTACAACATCGAGACAACGCAGTTTGCTGAACACACCGACAGTGATGGGCAGATCTTCATGCCGGAAAAGGAGATGGACCGCCGCTATCGCTGGCTCGTCACCGCGACGACGCCGGACGGGCGCCTGGCGTTCATGGGTTTCGACCACATCTGGTACCCGCACCATTACGATCGTGAATACAACCAGGTCAAGACTTACGTCATAACTGACCGGCCGGTTTATCGTCCGGAACAGGACGTTAAGTTCAAGATCTGGGTGCGAAACGCGAAATACGACCAGGAAGATGTGTCCGCTTTCGCCGGAAAGAATGTGTCAGTAGAGCTGTGGAGCGCGAGGAACGAGAAGGTCTGGACCAGGAGCTTCACGGCGGATGAATATGGCGGGATTGAAGGGGAGTGGACTATCGGCGACGAGCCGGACCTGGGGACTTACCGCTTCTCCGTCCTGGTGGACGGGCGTAACCGCGGAGGAGGAAATTTCCGGGTTGAGGAATACAAGAAGCCTGAATTTGAAGTGAAGGTCGAGTCACCTGATGAGCCGATCGCCCTGGGCGAAGTCATCGAGGCGACAGTCAAAGCTGACTACTATTTCGGCGCACCCGTCGCCAAGGGCAAAATAAAGTACAAGGTCACAAGGAGTTCACAGGATGAACGCTGGTACCCGGTCACTCCATGGGACTGGTTTTACGGTAACGGGTACTGGTGGTTCGCGTACGATTATGACTGGTATCCGGGCTGGCGGTCCTGGGGCTGCAGGC
>JBFIFS010000283.1:0-2607 GCA_041602695.1 Kiritimatiellia bacterium | reverse complement strand
TCATCACAATACCCGGAGCGGATCTTTCCGAATGGGCGCAATCACGTATACGGGAACATGTACGCGGGGCAGATACTCAGCGTGGTATCCAACCCCGCTCACACACTAAGGCTCTCAAACATGGTTGACCTGGAAGATGCCTATGCCGTTGAGGAACGCGGAGCCAAATATCTGGTGCTTAATAAGAACCCCGGCGCGGACCTTGCCAAGATCGCGGAACCACACCCCCGCATGTCCTTCATTGAGGAGATATACAGAAAACGCTGGGGGCAACCGCTTTGGTCTGACGAGCGGATCGTTGTATTCCAGGCGCCATCCTCCGCTCGATAGCCGGCCGGCCCAAAACACTTATTGCTCAGGATTATTCGCGAGCTTCTTAAACTCCTCGTACCGCAGACGAACGCGCTCCGGCAAAGCGTCATAACTACCGAACGCAAGCTCAATGTACCGCTCGTATCGAGCGAGGGCCTTCCGCCCCAGCTCTCCTCCAGGCTCCTCGCCTGCCTGCACAGCCATCTTCCAGTAAAGCATGGCCAGGTTTGTCTGGGTGGTTTGATCGTCCGGTTTGAACATATCTGCCAGCAGAAGTGTCTCAACGGCCCCGGCCAGCCGCCCGGTCATTTCCTGCACAATCGCCTTCAGCAAAAGCAGTGGAGGAACTGCCGGGCTCGGGACGCGCTCCCGATCGGGCCAGAACCGCTCGATGCCCGCATCGACGACGACCTCCATCTTGCGCAGAAGGACCGGTGCTTCCGACGGGTTGCTGCACGCGGCTTCGTAATACCAGGCGCCCAGGTTCCTGTACGCCATCCAGGAGGAGTTCGCCATTCCCACATGGTGCCGCCACAGCGTCTCACCGTCACGCCACTTCGTCTGATAGGTAAGATTGGTGACCAGATTCAGAAGGACACTCACGCTGAGCAGCACCGCAGTCGCAATCCTAACAGCACCCCTCTTTTGCAGGCCTCGCATACAGAGATCCATGAACAAGCAAAGGAGAAAGAGCGAGGAGAAGTATAAGTACCTGTCGGCTGCCCATATTGCGCTGTAGATTAGATTCATGTATGGGATCATCAGAATGAAGAATCCAATAAAGAAGAACAGCAGGTCCTTCCTGCGACGATAAAGATACACAGCCGTCCCCGCAAGCAAGGCCAACACTGCTCCGGAAGCAGCAGTCATTGCCGCGGAGCTTACGGCAGGCAGTGACGGCCAGTTGTAGAACACCGTGAGCCCGCTTGGGGATGGGACAAGGATCTGCTTTAGATACAGCACCCAGACCATCGGGTTCATTCGCAGCAGGTTCCACAGATGCTCAATCCCTGCAGCAGTATAGCCGCGGTCAAGGACCCCCATCTCGGTCACAATCCCTTTATACCAGACGAACACAACGCCAATAAGGCACAGCATCGGGACCAAAAGTGGAACTTCAACACGAACGAGACGCCGCCAGTCCGGAGCTGAAGAGGAGTCGGCATCCCCCCTCAAGTATGGCGCAAGCGCTGCATGAGCGAAAAGCACACCGGGAAAGGACAACACGCTGATCTTCGAGAACAGACCCGCCAAGAGACAAAGAAAGGTAAGCACATAACTGCACGCCGCCGCTCGAATACTTTTCGAACGAAGGCGAAAGTCCTGTGTGATCAGCGCGAGCAGCATGAAGACTGCGGACATCAGGTCCTTACGCCCCATTATCCACGCGAGCGGCTCCACATGGACCCCCAGGATGAGATAAACGCAGGTCGTTGCCAACGCGAAGCGCGGCCGGCCAGTCGCCACACGCAGGAACGTGAATGCCAACGCCACGACTAAGGCATGGAGAAGAACATTTCCCAAATGATAACCGACCGGATTCCCGAACCCCCAGATCATGCTGTCGAGAGCCCAGCTCACGTCCCTGAGCAGAAGCGGCTCCTCCCTTGGAAGGTTCTGCATAAAGATCGCCTTGGCGGCATCTGATAGCGAGTCATGATCAAAGACTTCCGGATGGTCACGCAGGACTCGAACATCGTCGTAATAAACGAAATCGTAGGTAACTGTCCGCGAATACAGCAGGGCAGCGGCAAGTGCTAACAGCACAGTAACAATGATGTTTTTGCTTCTCTTCATAGGAAGGCAATCAGGACCCATCAGAGTCGCCACCCGCATTGGAATCCTTCGATGCGGGCTCAGGAATCCCCCACCAGTCGAACAGTATTCCCCATATCATGCGCAGCCCAAGCCTTGTTGCTATTCGGTTATTCACATTGCCGCCCTTGCTTGCACCAACGCGAGGGTGGAACGAAATTGGGCATTCAATAATATGAAGTCCATGGCGGAGGGCCGAGTCAAGAAAGTATGGATTGAACTCCAGATTGATCCGCGGATTCAGCTCACCCATCAGTCGGCGAAGAGGCTCGTTCCGGCAGAGCTTGTAGGTCGTACCCAGGTCACTGAGAGAGACCCTGCCAAGGTGCTTCAACTCCAGAAGCTTCCCGGCGAAGAAATTCCCATAATGCATGTATAGAGTCAGTTGGGTATGCCTGTCCTGAAGCCGCTCGACAATTCGGCTGCCATTAACTATGTCGCAGTGCTGGATATACGCCATAAGCTTATCAATGTCGAAAG
>JBFIFS010000282.1:0-2619 GCA_041602695.1 Kiritimatiellia bacterium | reverse complement strand
GCGAACTCTTCGAAGATATTATTGAGGGCGCGTCCATTCTCGGAGATTCCGATGAGCTCATAGAGGAAATTCAGGAGGCCCTGCCAAGGATCGCGATGCCGGCAATAGGCAGGGACGGGCGCATTCTTGAGTTCGGAATTGAGGCAGACGAGCCGCAGCCGGGTCACCGTCATATCTCCCATCTGTACGGGGTCTACCCCGGCTGGATGTTCACTCCTGACAACAACGCGGATTACTTCGAGGCCTGCCGGAAATCCCTGGACGCGCGAGGCGACAAATCCACCGGCTGGGCCATGGGCTGGCGGGTTGCGATGTGGGCCCGCCTGCTCGACGGCAACCGGGCGCTGAACGTGATCGGAAACCTGATGACGTACGTCCACGCTGACAAGGAGCAGAGAACTATGGGCGGCGGCGGGCTCTACGCTAACCTGTGGGACGCGCATCCGCCCTTCCAGATCGACGGCAACTTTGGAGTCACGGCCGGCATGGCGGAGATGCTCCTTCAGAGCCACCAGGTAATCAATGGAGAGCGGGTCATATCACTTCTGCCCGCCCTGCCCGACGCCTGGCCCTCCGGCAGCGCGAAAGGACTCCGCGCCCGGGGCGGCCTCGAAGTGTCAATGACCTGGAAGCACGGCAAGGTCAACGCCCTGTCGATCGACGCTTCACACGACATCGACTTAATCATACGATTCAACGAAACCGCAGAAAACATATCACTGAAGGCTGGCGAGAAATTCGAGCTTGGTGTTGACTGAATCGAGGTTCTCGACTGCGCTCGGAATGAAGGAGGGTTCACTCCTCTGGGTGACAAGCGCATGCGCCTGAGCATTCATAGGGCATGCGATACTTTATAAAGAAAGCTGCCAGAATACATTCATGAGGCATGCGGGACCGTATCATGCGGGCATGAAGCAGGCGTATGTCATCTCGAGCTTGTCGAGAGATCTCATGCAGTCAGTGGGCACACGAAAGGAAAGAACATGCTATATCAGAACGTAGAACTCCACAACGTAGACGGGGTGCTAAGCGCAGAAGACAGGGAAGCCGTAAGGATCCAGCGCGTCCCGGAGGAGCTGAGACAGAAGATTAACCCCGGCGCCCAGCAACGCTGCCTCTGGCCGTTTTCGAGCGAAATCCGACTGGCTTTTGAGGGGGACGAAGCAAGCGTGACCCTTTCGTCCGACACCAGCCAGGACTGCGTCGTCTATCAGGGCCCGTTCCGGGCGGAGACCCTCGTCATAAGAGAGGAACCCCAGCACATTGCGCTGAGGCGGGCAGAGCGTGTCGAGCTGATGCACGACAAGGACAAGAAGGACCTGCCCTTTTCGACCGACATCTTCCGCCTGCAGTTCGGCGGCCGCAATAAAGGACATATCTACATCCACGACATCAATGGGCAGGGTATTCGGCCGCCGGAGAAGAGCGAAGTCCCATCGCTCCGTTATCTTGCATACGGCACGTCGATTACCCAGGGCATGATTGCGACATACGCTTCGCTGGGCTACGCCCATCAGGCGGCGTGGCGGCTCGGAGCTGACTTCATCAACCTGGGCATGGGAGGGTCCTGCCACTGCGAGCCGGAGTTCGCCGACTATATTGCCGGTCGCGACGATTGGGATTTCGCGACCCTTTCACTGTCGGTAAACATGGTCGCTAACTTTAGTACGGATGAGTTCTCCGAGCGAGTCAACTACATGGTCAATACCGTTGCCGGAAGCAATCCCGCGCGGCCGGTCGCCTGCATCACGCTTTTCCCTTACGCAAGAGACCTGTGCCATGACTTCGAAGATCCGGAGAAGCCCCAAGCATTCCGTCAGATCCTAAGGGACGCCGTCAAGAATTCAGAGCACAAGAACCTGCATCTTATTGAAGGCAGCGATATCCTGACATGCATCGACGGCCTCTGCACCGATCTCGTTCATCCTGCTGACAACGGCATGATCCTGATGGGAGAAAACCTTGCCGCTCGGCTAAGACCTATAATTGCCGAACTCTGACCAGTAGGGTTCTCGCCTGTTCGGGCCGCAAAATCCCTTCCGATCTGAAAAGATCAGCCGGCATCCAGTCGTGATAAAGCATCGGCCGGGCAGAGATCCAGGTCAACGACAGGCTCAACAGCATCCGGGACGGATATGGTCAGCTCGGCATCGCAATAGCCAACTGTGACCGGCCCGGACGGCGTCGGATGGACACACTTGAATTCGCGCAACCCGCCGGGCTGAGGGCGAACCAGCACCTTTCTGAAGCCGGGCTCGAGCGGGCGGATACCAGCTACACAGCGGGGAATGATATTCGCAGGCGCGGCGCCCCAGGCGTGGTTCCAGTCGAGATTGTTCTTATACTTCCAGGCCCAGGCCTCGAGGGTGATCGTCGAGCCCTCCGCCAGCATATTCAGCCATGAACGGTCATGGTCCGCAGTCATCAGCGACAGCGCATGCTCCGCATCCCCTGCCCTGTAAAGCCCTTCGAGAAGATGCTGCGCGCCGTAAACGCTGCAGGCCATGCCGCGGGACCTGATGAAATCAACTACAGAGTTCCTTCGCTCTTCAGGAACCAAACCGAAAGCAAGGTTGAACATGTTGGCGTGAAGCGAGGCATGGGATGACCCTTCGCCAT
>JBFIFS010000281.1:0-2619 GCA_041602695.1 Kiritimatiellia bacterium | reverse complement strand
CGTTGTCTTGCCCGAGCCCGACGGGCCCATAAGAGCAAGGAACTCCCCCCTGCCGACGACCAGGTCGAGTCCTTCGAGAGGCGTCACGGTTCGATCGCCCTTCTTGTAGTGTTTAGTAAGTTTATGGCAATGTATAAGAGGTTCACTCATTGGTATTCTCCTCGTTAACTGAGGTCACTCGCCGGCCGACCTGAAGTTTATCTTTTCCTTTGGTGACCACGGTCTCATTCGCCCTGAGTCCTTCCAGCACGCGCCTGTACCCTTCACGCTTGCCCTCCCCGAGCCGCACCCTGCGCGTCTCCGCTTTGCGCGATACGGGATCCACTACCCAGACTTCCTGCTCAGATCCGGAAGCTGCGTCGATCGCGGCTTCATCTACCCAAAGTGTGTGGCGGCCGCTCGTGACTGTACCTGCTGAAGCAGTTGCGCCGCCTCCCCAGAACTCAACACGGCACAGTACTTCCGGACGCATTCTTGGGTCTGGATTATGTACCTCGACCTTTGCCTGCAAAGTGTTTCTCTGCAGGTCTGCCTCGCCGACGATTCGTGTCACCTTGCCCGTAAATGAAGTGCCCGGCAGCATGGCTGTGGATATGCGTGCCGGCTGTCCGACAAAGAGCTTCCCTGCTTCCTGCAGCGGAACGTCCACCCGAACCTGGAGGCTCGCGGGGTCAAACAATGATGCTATAGTGGCGCTGTTGGGGTTGTCCACGCTTCTTGATCGTTTCGAGCCCGGATCAACGAACCTTTCCAAAGCTATCCCATCCATAGGTGACCGTATCTCTGTGCGATCAAGCGTAAGCTTTGCCATGTCATATGACGTTTCCGCAGATTCCAGCGCGGCCTCCTTTGCAAGCCTGTCGCTCTTTGCGGCCACGCGTTCGGCCGGTGTCGTATCGCGATCGGGAAGGGCGCTTATTCGTTCCCATTTGTCCTTGGAGTCGCTTAGCCTTGCCTTAGCCGCTGCGACTGCCGCTGCTGCCTGCCGAAGTGCAAGTGTCGCGTCTGCCTGGTCGAGGCGCGCGAGGAGCTGGCCCTTCTTGACCGCTTCGCCTTCTTTGAAGAAGACTTCCTCGACGAATCCGTCGGCGAGTGTCGCAACCTTTATCGGCCACGGGTCGGGCTCGAGCCAGCCTGATGCCTGGAAGAGCAGTTCATCGTCCGCCACAGACGCGGCCTGCACGTCCTTGCTGTCGGCGAGAAGAATTACCCTTGAAGTCTCGACCTCTATGGACGGCGTCAGCTGGCTCCTGAATACAAAGAGCAGCACACCCAAGAGACCACCAAGCAGCAGAACAGCGAGCGCGGCGCGCTCCCAGCGGATAAGGCGTTTGCCTTTCCTTATTGTTGTTTCCTTCTGTTCTTCTGTCTGCATTTTTCGAAATCCTTACCTTTGTTTCGATGGTCCTTGCCTGACCATCAGTACGGGAACCCACCTTGAGAAGGCGGGTGTATCAGGTAAGCTGGACTCCGAATGCAATGAATGCCGGAGGCCCCGGCGGCAGCAGCTTCCTCTCTTCCGTGCGGATCGGCGCTTCCGATGTGGTCAGCGCCGCGGGCTTAGCAACTGCAATGTGAGGAACATTCTGAATGTGAAAAGATTCTGCCGTTTCAACCAGTTCTGAAGAAACGTCTGCAGAACACATGAGGCAATCGCAAGCGTTGTCCTTCTGAACAGGCTGTGAGTCTTTAGGGCAGCCTGAGCAGCAGGCGGACGAAGGCGAGCCTGCTGCGTCTGCGGTAAGTACGCAGTCTGTTCCGCATACGCACCACTGTGCAAACAGTACGCTCAATACGAGTATTATTGTAGCCAGATGCCTCATTGACCTCACACTTTCGCCTGAAGTATAGCATCCACGATCATAGAGCGTCAACCCCAGTGGGGAGATAGGCATATTGCCGTTCGGTTCGGGTGGAACCGGGCCCTCCGGCTGCAGTTTGCTATAAATCTCGAGGGATGACTTCCACGTTGTCCGCTGAGCGTTCCAGTCCTCCCCGGCGGAAACACTGTTTCAATTTATCCTTGCAATAAAACAAGCATTTGAAATGCTTATTTGAATCATGAGCGAGTCAGCAGAGAAAGCGAAGGGGACCAAGGAGAGGCTGTTGGACAGCGCCTGCCGGATTTTCACGGAAAAAGGGTTCCGGGACACCACGGTTGCGGAAATCTGCGAGGATGCCGAAGCCAATATTGCTGCCGTGAATTATCACTTCGGGAGCAAGGAGGAGCTGTACCGTGAAGTCTGGCGCCGCGCGCTTGAAGCCAACGAGTTGGCTTATGCAATAAGCGAGGAGGATTCGTCAGCTCCAAAGTCATGGCTGAAGGCCCACATCCGCAATCGGGTATTATCGATCTTCGACTCCTCTGAGGCCGGCTGGTTTCCGCGGTTGATGGAGCGGGGCATGGCCAATCCTTCAGAGATCGACGAAGAGCTCAAGAAGGAGGTGCTTGCTCCCCGCATCCGCGAGTCGGAGCGGCAGATAAAGAAGCTGCTCGGTGAGCGCGCGTCCGAGCAGCATGTGCGCTGCTGCGTGATTAACATTGTAAGCCTCTACGCGTTCCTGAATCTCGGCAAGATGGCGCGTGAGCGGCTGGTTAGTCATACCGAAGCCGGCCCT
>JBFIFS010000280.1:0-2632 GCA_041602695.1 Kiritimatiellia bacterium | reverse complement strand
CCGCCGCCGGCGTACCAGTTGTCGCCATGCGCGTCTACCGCGACGCCCAGGCGCCTTGGAGCTGGTACAAATGCGAGACAGGGGAGCGAGCGCTCCATGAAAGTGATGTATTTGGAGCTCGTAGAGTCCTCAAGGCTGCCGTACTCGATGGTGTTACCGATACGAATACTGTCCAGGAACGAGAGCCCTGAGTAGCCGAGATAAGCGTCCCTGAATCCGTCTGCCCCGCTTCCCGTAAAATCGTATTGCAGCTTATAGAACCAGTCGCCGTCCAGTTTTCCCTTTGCGAACAGGCGCGCTCGCCGGATTTCTCCGCCCGTGTTGAAATCGCCGTCATCGCTGTCATACACAGCATAGTCATACATGATCCTTCCACCGATTTTTGGGCCCTCAGCGGAAGCTGAAGAAAGTATAACTTGAGAGGAGACGATTAGTACACATATCCAGCATATTCGACGAACCATTATGCACCTCCAGTAACCTGTTATGACACTGCGCTTATCGCAAGCACCCTAAGATGTTTGTCATCCTAAGTCAATACTAACTAACGTGTTGTGCGCGATTGAAAGCCGGGCGTGTTTCGCGATCTCAACTCGATCTGACTGGCATCATCGGCAGCCGCATCGTTGCGCGGCGTGGAGTGTGTGGCTTCGGGAGGGTCCGCATTGTGCGGACCACTAACGCGCAGTCTGCGTTATGCTTTGAAGAGAAAGCAGGACAGCAGGATGCTGTCCCTCCCGGCAAGTCCGGGGGCTTCATTGCAGAAGGAATGAAGGAGTCTTCTTGCCCTTATTGAGAGCTTTGGGCGCGTTCAGCTGAGCAGCTTGTTGATAGACGCGGCAGCGCGGCGGCCTTCGCCCATGGCAAGGATCACTGTGGCGGCCCCTAGAACGATATCGCCGCCGGCGTATATCCTGTCGATGGAGCTTTTCTGGTCGTCATCGACAATGATGTTTCCCCACCTGTTGGTTTCGAGGTCGGGTGTGGTCTGCTTGATGAGCGGATTGGAGTCGTTGCCGATGGCGACGATAACAGTGTCGCAGTCCATAATGAACTCGCTGCCCTCGATGGGGACGGGGCGGCGGCGGCCTGAGTCGTCCGGCTCCCCGAGTTCATACTTCTGCACTTCCATCGACGTGACTTTGCCGAATTCGTCGCCGAGTATCTGGGTCGGGTTCTCAAGGACATGGAATATGACGCCCTCTTCCTTAGCGTGATGCACTTCCTCGACCCGGGCCGGCATCTCGACCTCTGTGCGCCGGTAGATCAGGTGCACTTCCTCGGCTCCAAGGCGTACCGCGCTGCGGGCGGCGTCCATTGCCACGTTTCCGCCGCCAAGCACTGCAACCTTGGTGAGGTCCGTGACAGGCGTATCCGCGTTGTCCTTGTCGTAGGCTTTCATCAGGTTGCAGCGGGTAAGAAATTCGTTGGCCGAGAATACGCCGACCAGGTTTTCGCCCGGTATCCTCATGAACTTGGGCAGCCCCGCTCCGGTCCCAACGAACACGGCATCGAAACCGTCTTTATCGATGAGGTCCGTGAGTTTCCGGGTCCGGCCTACGACGTAGTTTGTTTCGAGCTTAACTCCCATTGCCTTCAGGGTGTCGATTTCGTTCTGTACGATGGCTTTGGGCAGGCGGAACTCGGGGATTCCGTAGACCATTACGCCGCCCGGCTTATGGAATGCCTCAAACATGGTTACAGCGTGGCCCTCGCGGCGCACGTCCGCGGCCACAGTGATTCCCGCAGGTCCAGTGCCGATAACGGCAACTTTCCTGCCGGTCTCAGGCTTGACCGCGGGCGTCTCCTGCTGTCCTGACTCGCGCTCGAGATCGGCGACGAACCTTTCGACACGTCCGATGGAAACGGCCTTGTTAACGTCCTTAAGGGCTTTGCCTACCGTACACTCCAGCTGGCACTGTGATTCCTGGGGGCAGACGCGTCCGCATACGGCGGGAAGCAGGCTGCTCGACTTGATGATTTCAATGGACTTCTGGAAGTCGCCGTCCGCTGCCGCCTCGAGAAAGGCGGGGATGTCGATAGCAACCGGGCAGCCCTTGACGCAAGGCGCGTTCTTGCACTGCAGGCAGCGCATCGACTCTACCTGTGCCTGTTCGGCGGTATAGCCAATGGCAACTTCGTTCTGGTTTCTTCGCCTGACCGCTGGATCCTGAGAGGGCATTTCCTGGGGCGTCAGGCCCATGCGGTCCTTGGGCTTCAGCGGCTCGGTCCGCTGCAGGACCTCTTCGAGAAGGGCTTTCGCCTCTTTTTCCAGTTCCTCAGGTGTTTTGAAATCCGACATAGCTTCTATTCTTCGATGTTAAGCTCGAGGTGGCACTTATGGTGCGCCTTGTCTTCCTGCGGCTTGTAGGCCTGGAGGCGCTTCATCATGTTGTCAAAATCGACCTTGTGCCCGTCGAATTCCGGTCCGTCCACGCAGACAAACTTGGTTTCATCGCCTACCGTAACGCGGCAGCCTCCGCACATTCCCGTTCCGTCGATCATAATCGTGTTGAGTGAAACGAGCGTCTTCACTTCGTAGGGGCGTGTGGTTTCGGCGCAGAACTTCATCATGATAGGGGGGCCGATGGCGACCACCACATCAGGCTTGGGGTCCTGCTCGCAAAGCTCT
>JBFIFS010000279.1:0-2648 GCA_041602695.1 Kiritimatiellia bacterium | reverse complement strand
GCAAGTTAGTGTCTATGCAGAAATATACAGCTTAACTGCAGGATCTTGGGATTCACGAATCAGGCGGAGCCCCCTAGACTAGTTGCAGTTGTATAAATTCTACTTGCTTGGGAGGTGCCTTTATGAGGATGGAGCTCGTTGTTGCTGCTATTGGAATCTTGATTACTGCCTGCGTTGTTCAGGCCAAAGACAGGCCTGCCTTTACGGAAGCTGAGCTGGCGTTTCCCGGGAAGAAGGGCGCGTGCTTTACGCTCAGGGACCCTGCCACGGCGAAGAAGAGCTGGACCACCTGGGACAAGCAGATCAAGAAAGTGAAGGCACTGGATGTTTACTGGAACTACTCCTGGGGCGATGCCCTTGTGGGAGTGCAGCCGAATGATATTGAATTTGTGCCGATGATCTTTCATGGCCGCGACCCCGGGCGTGTGAAGGACTCGATTAGCACAAAGGTGCTGCCTGCGATCAAGAATGGCCGCGTTAAGAAGCTGCTTGCGTTCAATGAGCCCGATCGTGAAGAACAGGGCAACACGACCCCTGAAGAGGCATTGGCGCTGTGGCCGGTCCTTGAATCGGCGGGCGTCCCGCTATGCAGCCCATCCGCAACTCATGCAGACGATGAGTGGATGGAGAGATTCATGAAGGGAGTGGATAAACACGACTTCCGCGTGGACTACATCGGAGTTCACTCATACGGCGGGGCAGACGCGAAGAAATTTAAGGATAAGTTGCGTAAAATCTATGAGCTTCACGGCAAGAGGCCGCTGCTCGTTACCGAGTTCGCCTGTGCTGACTGGAAGGCAGAGTCTCTGGAGGCAAACCGCTGCAGTCCGGCGAAGGTGCTGGCGTTCATGAAAGAGGTCCTGCCGTGGATGGAAGCGCAGGACTGGATTGCCGGTTATGCATGGTTCTCGTTCAGGCCGGACAGCAAGCCGGGCAGCACTTCTGCGCTTTTCGATGAGGCAGGGGCGCTTACTGCGTGCGGTCGTTACTACAAGAGTGTTACTCGGGAGAACCCGAAAGGCGACCAGTCGATCAAGCCTGATCCGCCCCGGAAATAGGGCGGTCAAATAAGGGTGGTCCGACTTTCCCGTTCATCCTGCCCGGCGCATCAGGCACAACCCCTGCAGGAATATACAAGTGATTTGCAGAAAAGTGGGGTTCCCGGAGCAGACGGATTCCGTCTATAATCCAAACATGCTTATCGCATGGCAAAAATGGGCGGAAGAAAGAGCGGGCGGAGGGCTGTTCCCGCAAACGGGTGCAACGTTCTTGATCGAGGAGATAATTTGCCGGTGAAATCAGTCCGTCAGAGCATTCGGATCCAGGCTGCTGCACGACAGGCCCTGCTGGGGCTGCTTGTGCTGGGTGCTGGCCTGTTGCCTGAACAGGCTGTTGCGGACCGGGTCAATTTTGCGAAGTACCAGAAAGCTACGGCCAGCAGCCAAAGCAGCACATACGGCCCCGGTTTTGCGACGGATGGAATTGGCGACAACTTCAACTCCTATCGCACGGGTGCTGCAGGTCCGCATTGGCTCGAGGTCGAGTGGCCGCGACCTGTCACGCTTGCCAGCGCGCATCTTTATCTGGGGCTGGATAATGTCTTCGACAGCAGCAACGTCTTTCTCAATTTTAAAATCCAGTACCACGACGGAAGCGACTGGCAGGATGTTCCCGGTGCGGGTGTTACCGGCAATACTGAGACGGAAGTCGATCTCATTTTCGGGTCTGCGGTAACGTCCGACAGGTTTCGCCTGTGGTCGGAGGACGGCGGGAGTCGTGTTGTACGCGAGCTCGCCATGTTTCCGACCAATCTGCTGGGTGCTGTCGAGCAGGGCTACCCCATAGGGACAGACGTTCGGCTCAGCCTCGCACACAAGCGTCCAGCCGTTGGGACCTCTACCTATAACGCCTTCTACCCGAAGTATGCTGTGGACGGCTACGTGGATAATGCATCGCGCTGGGTATCTGACAATGCTTCCTCCCAGGGTCTCGAGGTCGATTTGCTGGTTACGAACATAATAGGCAGTGCTCACCTTTACACTGGAGCTGGGAACACGAATGCCCTGAGCGATTTCTCGCTTCAGTTCCTCGAGGGTACAAATTGGACAGACATTCCCGGCGCAGTCGTAACCGGCAATGCCAGCACCGCGCTGGCGATTTCGTTCGCCTCAAACGTCAGCGCTTCCTGTGTCCGCCTGTTCAACAACACGAGCTCCTATACCCGTGTCAAGGAGCTGCTGCTGTTCCCGCCAAGGGCCGGCGGTTATCCGCTCGGCCAGGACGTTTCCGTCTCGCCGCCACCGGCCGCCGAATGGGAGGACTATTCGGACAGCAGCTATCGCCTGCGTTGCGGTATCGCGGAGGAACGCTTTCTGGGGTTCTACGATGGCGCTCTTCGTTTCGCTGCCGGGACGCAACCGCGGGACGCGCTGGGCTTTGAGCTGTTCATGAATTACCGCGACGGCAGTTACCGGATACGTCACAAGGCCTCCGGTAAATGCCTCGCACCAAGCGAGATTCCAGGTTCCGATGAGACGCCGGTTGTCCTGGAGGATTACACCGCCATGCCGCATCAGGATTGGCTGCTGCAGCCCATTGATGCAACATATTTTCGTATCGTGAATGCGTACAATGGTATGGCGCTCCAG
>JBFIFS010000278.1:0-2676 GCA_041602695.1 Kiritimatiellia bacterium | reverse complement strand
AGTCGACACATGTTCCAGTATGATGGCCGACAGTGAATTCTCTTCTGTTGTTGCGCAGATGACACCCTATTACTCTAGCCGAGGACTTAGTGGCACGCAAGTGGAAGGCACACATATAAACAGCGAGGAACCAGAGGCGGCAGAGCCGCCGCATCAGCATGACTCGCGGCTTGGTAACAGAGAAGAAGGGCGAAGCCGCCAGCTACTCCCGGTTGACATTGTATTTTCTGTTGAGAACGGCCAGCTTCTCGGGGGTGCCTATCACCACTAGGCGGTCACCCGAGCACACTCGCGTGTCGCCGCTTGGGATAACCACATGTCCATCGCGCGCCACCATAGCGACCAGGCTGCCCTCAAAGTCAGTGAGGTCCTTGATGAGAGCACCCGTAAGCTCGAACGCCACTTTGCCAAGTTCGATTGGGATCGAAAGAAAATGCTCATCACGCAGCAGGATCTCTTTCAGGGCGCCCTTGCCCCTGGCTTTCATCCATTCCGTTTCAAAGCCATCTTCTCCTACACGCCTGGCAAGCTGCGACAAAACCCTGAGATGCTGGGCTGGGTCCTGGTCCGGACTCACGAGAAAGAAGACGGCGTGGATATCAGTCTCCCGCTCGTCAATCGCCGTAGCAGGATTATCGCTGGGGAACACAATACGGTCCTTGGAGCGGACGACCACCATCTGAGCCTGCTCGATTCCCGGAAGCCTGAAGTGCGGCAACGCTATAAACTTGGTAACCGGAGTTTCGCCTGTAAGGGTCCCCTGCCTGAAGCGGTCCAGTATTTCGGATCGGGTGCGCGGCAGGCGGCTGGCAAATTTCTCAGAGGCCATCTCCAGCACCTCTTCAAAAGAACACTGCTCAGTGAGATCAATGACGTCCGAGCGCGCCACGATCTCGTCAAACGGGTCCTCAGTGCGAAGCCCCTTCTCGATCATGATTCCGCGAAACTCCCGGTCAAGACCATGGTACTGCCTCTCGCCAAGCCGGCTGAACCAGTGGAACACCGCCCCATCGCGTTTAAGATCGCGCTTTGCGGCGTAGAAGAAGTACCAGAACAGACAGATCAACACGATGCCGAGCGTGAAAAGGATGGCCATGACTCCCATGTAGACAATCAGCACAAGGGAAGTCACGATCCCAAAGACCTGCATCCAAGGGTAAAGCGGCGATTTGTAACCGGGATCATAGGAAGCTATCTTGCTCTCGCGCATAACCACTACAGCCAGGTTTACCAGTATAAAGATGAAAAGCTGAAAAGCGCTCGCCAGCTTCGCGATTTTCTCGGCATCCAGGAGCAGAATACAGGCAACCATAACTAAACTGGTCGTGATGATGGCAAAAGTTGGCGTCCGGAAACGCCCAATGCGCGCGAAGCGTTCCGGAAGCAGCTTGTCGCGTGCCATCGCGAGCGGATAGCGTGAGGCCGACATAAGGCCCGCGTTTCCTGTCGACGCAAAAGCAGCGATCGCCGCCGCAACAATCAGGGCAAGCGCAACGGGGGCTGGAAGCCAGGTAGATATAACCCCTGAAGCGGTCGCCACCGGCGTGAGGTCCGAGTGCAGTGTTGACGGTGCAATAACTGCGACCAAAATAAAGACCCCCACAACATATATGAAGGAGGTAACACCGAGGGACAGCATCATGCCCAAGGGAATGTTCCGCTCTGGATCCTTTACCTCTTCAGCGATACTGGCAACCTTTGTCAGGCCAGCATATGAAACGAACACAAAGCCGATCGTGCCAAGCAGTCCCTCGATGCCGTGGGTGAGAAATGGGCTGAACCGGGCCTTTGTTTCGGCCGCCGGCTGGACGAAAAGAAGATGACTGATGCCCTGCACAACAAAGAACGCCAGCACGGCAAGGAGCACCGCAACGAGGACGCGCTGAAGGCCGCTTGTCTCCCGGGCACCTACAATATTAAGCACCATGAAAATCACAGTCAAAACAATCGCCACGGTCTTGATCGGGATATCATCAAAAAAGAGCGCCGCATATGCGCCAATACCGATCAGAGCGAAGGCCGTCTTCAACGTCAGGGCGAAGTATGTACCCAATCCCCCGATGGTTCCGACCATCGGGCCAAGACTGCGATCAAGAAAAAAGTATGTCCCGCCTGCCTTGGGAAGCGCCGTACACAACTCCGACTTACTGAAGAGCGCGGGAAGGATAAGAAGGCCGGAAATAAGATAAGCAAGAATCACGGCGGGACCCGCTTTGGCCGCGGCAAGACCGGGCAGCAGAAAGAATCCTGAACTGAACATCGCGCCCGTGCTTACAGCAAACACATCGAAGAGCCCTAGTTCTTTCTTTAAGGAATTCTCTCCCGGCATTCAATCTCCTTCCGTTCTAATCAGATATCCAAGCTGCGCTTTCGTGGGCATTCTAGCCACCGACAGCCCAGGGTTCAACGTTAATCACATATCCGGCGAGCGTTTCCAATTGGCATTCGGCTACCACATAATCCACCACAATACACCCATGATGAGAGCCGCATTTGTGACGGATAGACAAGACGTCTCAGCTGTGTGATGCTCTGCCCTCTAGCATTTTCTCTCTGGCAGCATCCGATACGGCGCCAGTGTCCGGGTGCGCAATATATATGGATCTACTGCTCTCAAGCGAGAGGGCGCATTAATCCGTGCGTGCGCTTCTTCTGCAATTTAGTGTAATCTGAGTT
>JBFIFS010000277.1:0-2682 GCA_041602695.1 Kiritimatiellia bacterium | reverse complement strand
TTTGAAGGTGCGTGCCGGCTTCAACGCGCCGGCCGTCAGGGAGGCGCTTGCAAGGCATCCTGTCGCAGGGAAGAATTTCAAGATACACGTGCTTGTTTCCGAAGACGTTCCGATGGACAGTCAAATGATGATGCTTTGGGGCTGGTTCACGCGCTTCGATCCTTCAGCCGATGTCTATCCTGCTTCGAAGGAAATTGATGGCAACCGCCTTAAGTTCGGCGCGCCGATCATAATTGATGCGTCCTGGAAGCCGGGTTACCGCCAGCCTGTAGCGTTCGATCCTGACAGGGAGAAAGCGGTCTTGCGTGACTGGCTTGATTACGGAATAGGGATCGACATCTGATTATGGACACGCTCATCTCTGCCGCTGAGAACAGGGACATGTTTGCCCGGGTCGCGCCCAAGTATGACAGGATGAACAGGCTAATCTCGATGGGCCTCGACGTTCGCTGGCGCAGGGCCGCAATTGGTGCGCTGGCACCTGCAGGTGGCGGAACCTATCTCGATGTAGGGTGTGGAACGGCGGATTTATGCCTGGATATATTGCGGGCACAGCCGGAGGCGAAAGTCACCGGCCTAGACCCGGTAGAAGAAATGCTCGAGATCGGCCGGGCCAAAGTGCGCCAGGGCGGCACGACTGGGTCCGTGGAGCTCATCAAGGGCGACGCCCTTGATCTTCCCTTTGAAGAGGGCCGTTTTCAGGGGATAGTTTCCGGATTCTGTATTCGGAACATCACTGACCGCGACAAAGCGTTCAGGGAGATGTACCGCGTGCTGGAACAATCTGGCCGGGTGGTCATTCTCGAACTGGGTTTGCCTGACAGCGCTTTTCTCAGGCTGCTGCACGGGATTCATGGGCGCTGCCTGGTTCCAGTCGCGGCGAGATGTGCCGGACTCAGTGACGCGTACAGTTATCTGATGGATTCCATTCAAGCCTTTCCAGGCCCGTCTGCCGTGACTGACGAGATGCGGGCTGCGGGGTTCAGCTGTGCGCCTGTGCGCCGGCTGAATGGTGGTATTGTAAACTTGTTCGCAGGCGCAAAGGCTTAGGTGAAGTTTTGGGTTTCAGTGTAGCAGTTGTTTCTTACATGAACGCCGCGCCCCTGGCCGCGCGGCTAACTGACGTTGATCCCGGGCTGAAAGTTGTCAGGGCCGTGCCGGCCCTGCTGCCGGCCATGCTTGCAAAGGGTGAAGTCGACGCGGCGCTTCTGCCGGTGGCTGCGCTGATAGCAGACGATTCAATCGAACGGCTGGGCGAGCTCGGCATCTGCGCTGACGGACCTGCGCGAAGTGTCCTCCTGAAATGCCGCCGTCCGCTTAATGAGGTCCGGCAGGTGGCCAGGGATCCCGCTTCAGTTACCTCAAACGCCCTCGCCATGATTCTCCTGAAAAACTACTTCAAGAGCGGCGCGGAAGTGAAGCACTGTGACGATCCTGAAACTGCCGATGCGCGGATAGTCATAGGAGATCGCGCGTTCAGCGAGAAGCCCGGCGCGGCCGGAGACTATGACCTTGCCGAAGCTTGGGGGAAAATGACAGGACTTCCATTTGTGTTTGCCGCTTGGACCTGCCGCAAAGAATTCGGGGCGAAGCGTGAGCTTGCGCAGAACCTGACAAAGGCTTATGAAATGGGCATTGCGGACCTTGATGCGATAGCGGCAGAGTGTGCCGACTCGCTGGGGTTCGAACATGCAATATGCAGAAATTACCTGGCCGATGTTATCAAGTATCGGATAGGAAGCTCGGAGCAGAAGGCCATAGATCTCTTCAGGACCATGGCCGCTGAGCTCTAAAGGACTGTTTAGTGTCGCAGAATAACTTGTCTGATCTGATCGAGAAAGCCGTGGGCGGGCAAAGGATGACCTCACAGGAGGCCCTGGCGCTCCTGGCGGACCACCGTGGGCTTGCGGAGCTCATGGACGGCGCGCGGCGGGTGCGCGAGCGGAGGCACGGGTCTAAAGTGCATTATGTGCACAGCCTGAACGTGAATCCCACTAATGTCTGCGAGAACCAGTGCGAGCTGTGCGCGTACTGGAAGGAGCCTGAAGGCGAGGGCGCCTACCTGAAGAGCCTTCAGGAAATCAGGACAGACTTAGAAGCTGCCGCCAAGCTCGCGCTCAGTGATGTTCATATTGTCGGCGGAATAACGCCTCAAGTAACCCTTGGCTACTATGAGGAGCTGTTTAGGCTGTGCGGCGAAATCCTGCCCGGCGTGCTTGTCCAGGCCCTGACCGCGGTTGAGGTCGTCTATCTGGCCGATAACGCCGGCGTAAGTGTCAGGGACGCGCTTGGCCGTTTGAAAGCGGCGGGGCTAGGGGCTATCCCGGGCGGCGGCGCCGAGATACTGGATGACGATGTCCGCGCACAGATCTGCTCCAAGAAGATTTCTTCCGAAGAATGGCTTGCTGTGCATCAAGAAGCGCATGAGCTGGGAATCCCAAGTAACGCCACGATGCTTTTTGGTCATGTAGAAAGACCCGAGCATATAGTGGCCCACATGGAAAAGCTCAGGGACTTGCAGGACCGGACGGGCGGCTTCGCCGCATTCATTCCTCTTCCATTCCAGCCGGGTGGCACCAGGCTGCCCGTGGATGCAGCGCCTTCGGGATATCAGATCGCGAGGGTTGCCGCGCTCGCAAGGCTGTACCTTGACAATATTCCGCACTTGCGGCTCCTCGCCAA
>JBFIFS010000276.1:0-2709 GCA_041602695.1 Kiritimatiellia bacterium | reverse complement strand
TCTGTCTTTGTGGTTCCGGCTTGTGCCGCGGCCGGCTGCGCAATAATGATATCGACCATCTTGCCGGAAGGTACGATCCGCTTCTAAAGGACGCTCTCAGGAAATTCACGTCGGTAGACCAGCCTCTGCTCCCGCTGCTCAGGACGTCGGTTCGGCGAAGGCTGATGACCTTCCTTAATACAGGCAAGCAGTATCGTTCCATAAAGTCACTCAAACCAAAGATTCCGAAGAGCAGGAACATGACTATCTGCGCTTAAGGACAGGCTGGCAGCCGCTCGCTGGAGGAGGGGATAGACGGCATAAAGCCGTCTCTACCGCGAGCATTACGGCGAAGGACCAGGTTTGTAGAGCAGGGAGAGCTTCACAGGAACCAGGCGTCGTCTTGTCGCACTATGCCGGTAAGAGGTCGGGGAGGAACAAGGTCTACTCCGTTGCGAGCTGGAGGCGGGACGTCAGGCGGACGGCGCGCGTGTATTCGTTTTCGCCGGTGATGGTGATGGTGAAGCTGCCTGACGTGTCATCGCGGTCGATTTTGATCCCCAGCTTCGTTTCGCCGGGATTCATGGCGGTTACATGCAGATTGTCGTGTGATGAGCTGGTGCCCATGTAGCGAAGAATAGTTGCCTGTTTCCGGGGGGCTATAGGAAGTCCTTTGGATTCCTGGATGACTCCCTGTCCAAGAGACGCAAAGGTCATCATCATCTTCTGGTCTTCGACATCCAGCAGGACCGAATTCTCATCAAGCTCGTGTTTGCCGAAAGTTATGAAGCGGGACTCAACCCAGTGCTTGTCGGCCCTGTCCCGTGAGTGTACGCGGTCGACTACCAGCCAATAGCTGTTTTCAACCATAAGGAACAGGCGGCCGATAAACATTCTGTGCCGCCAGTGCGGCATGTAAATGCCGGACCCGTCGATGCGGATGCCGAGCAGGCCGTCACCTTTTACAATTTCGGTACTCCGGCATTCAACATCTCTCGCGCAGCCAAGGCCGTCGACAAAAAGGGTGCTCTTCGAATCTGACCGGCGGCCGAACTGGTCGACGCCCCGCCCTGTGAATGTTGCCGCGTTGTAACCGTCGGTCTGGTCGGTGATCATCGGCTTATCGTTGAGCCGGCATTTGAAGCTCATGAGGTCCAGCATCCCGTGCCCCCTGACTTCACTGGAACCGCCGCGGGCGGCGAGGCGCATTGAGGGGACTATCTCATCGTCGGCTACTATTGCCCAGCCGATGCCGTCGTATACGCGTGCGACAGGTATCTTCTTCTCGGTATGCGCAGCCATGGCGGCCTCAGCCTCTTCCTGTGAGGGTATGGCGCTTGCCGAGTAGATCATTCCCGGGCCGGCAGACCGCCAGAACTTGCTGGGCTTTCTCGGCTGGAGGTCGACCTTGCGCGGCAGGCGGGCTGCCGCCTTTACGGCCGCGGCAGGTTCGTTCATTCTTTTCGCCAGCTCAAAGAAGAAGCCGCTGGGGTGCCAGCCGTCATTGTCACCAAAGTTGAGTCCCTTGAAGTCGAGCGGGAAATGGAGTGACTTGCCGATTTCTGTGATCTCAAAAGCGGGGTGCTTCTTTCCTGTGGCGTTCTCCCAGTAGAGCAGGTAGTTCGCGGCATAGGTCATCCCGTAGTTCCAGTAGCCTGTCCCTTCGTGGCAGCCGCCGCCGTTGGTTATGAACGACCTGAAGTAGTGGCTCAGTGATTCTTCGACGAAGGGGATCAGCGCCTGCGCTTCAGGGTAGTCTTCATAAATTGCCAGGGCAAGGATGCCCATGCCTCCCGCGCATACCCCGTTCCAGTTGGACCATTCCTTGTTGGCCCACCACGGCGGACGGTCGACGGCCCTAAGTGCTTCCTTGAGGTGGAACCTGTTGAGTACTGCCCTGAAGACGCCCGCCTCGGCCGGCGTCATGTCCTTGCGGAAGATGTCGTACATTATTCCTATTTGCGCGGCCTGCTCGCCGTACATCAGGCAGAAGAAGAACTGTTTGTCCGGCGGTGAGGTGCTGCGGGCCTCGCAGCTGATATGGTTCCAGTTCGTGAGTGAGCCGAGGTAGTCAAAGGCGGCTTTTCGGTATTTGGGGTCGCGGGTGAGGGCCCACGCGCCCGTGAGCGTGCTAATGTTGCCCCTGATCTGGCGGCTGCGCTGCAGGTAGCTCCATCCATCTTTCTCGGTGATGGGCTCTGATTCGACAAGAAGGTCGGCGTCCAGCTGGACCTTGCTGGCTAGATCCTGGAGATACTGCGAGCTGAGACTGCTGATGAGGCTGTTGGTGTCGCTCGCGAAGAGGCGTGGTGACGGCTTGACCTTCCTGATCTTTGGCAGCTTGTAGGCTGTTTTCGGGCCGAAGATGGCCGCGTGTGTATTCAGCGGCGCGGCTGCGCATGGCACTGACGCGGACAGGAGCAGCAGTAGCATGTATTTCAGGTATTTCATTACAAGGGAGCAGTATAGGGGCAGCCAGAAGGAGTTTCAATGCGGTCTGTGTTTCGGGTGAGCTTGTGCGCTGCCGTCCCTGCGTCGCTATTCGGTCTATGCAAGGCAGGCGGACAGCAGAATGCCGTCCCTCCCATTGGGAACAGACAGGTCTTTATTTCGGGGGAAGGATTTCCTAGAATTCCGGCATGACAAGAGAAGACCTCAGGCGGACGATTTTCGAGGCGGACACACCCGCCGGCAAGCTCTATGACGTCGCGCTTATTCTTGCAATCACCC
>JBFIFS010000275.1:0-2760 GCA_041602695.1 Kiritimatiellia bacterium | reverse complement strand
GGATTGGGAGGCGGCGCTTGAGGATATCGATGACGCAATTTCGGAGCGCCATAAGCAGAGCCGTTATGGGAAGCGCGTTTATGAGGGGAACGTCGAGATGCAGCTTGTAAAAGCATTGGCTCTTAAGCATCTAGGGCGGATAGGTGAGGCCGAAGCGACCATGGCTGACGTTGAGCGGGATCGAGCTTGGCTTGAGAATGCCAGGGCATCGCTGAAGTATATATATCCGCCGTCATATGCCCGCACGGGTGTTGCGGTGGGGGTGTATGATGATTTGTTGAAGAGTGTGAGAGAGGGGCTTGAGGTGGAGAAGAAGTGATCAGTAATCAGTCATCAGTCATCAGATTGGCCTGCATGGTGTGCGTAGCGGTGTGCCTGAATGTCTATGCAGCCGATGATGCGGCCCTCATTCCGGAATCGAGGATTCGCGAGCTGGAAGAACAGTTCCGGGATGGCGTGTCAGGGGGTGCGCGGTCGGGCGTAGCCAGCCGGAGAGCGTTCAAGAATACCATCCGCAAAGGGCTCTCGCTTGTGGAGAAATATCCGGAAGCACCGAATCGGTTCCCGGTTCTGGGGCTGGTTGTTCAATGCCAGAAGCGGATGTTTGCTATCGACGCGACCGATCGGAATCGTGAGGCGCTTTTCGAAACCTGCGAACAGTTGATCGAGGCCCCTGACAAGTATGCGGAGGAGCGGCTCGAGGCCGACCTGCTGCTGTCCGACAGGGATCTTTCTGCTAAGGACGCGACCCTTGCCGAGAGATCTGAGGCGCTGGCCGAACTGATTGGGCGGTATGTCGGCACAAAAGCCGAGGCAAGGAGCCTTTTGATGGGTGCGCTCATTGTGCAGAAGCTGGACAACAGGGAGCTTGAAAGCGAGATTCTTTACGCGCTTGATGAAAAGTATTCTGACGATCATGAGGTAATCGAGTTCAGGCGTAAGTTTCTGAAGATAAGCCGGCTTGATCTTGTCTTTAGCGGAAGCCATAGGCGTGTCGATGGGAGTGAATTGATCTTTCCCGCCGATACTGCTGGCCATATGTCGATCATGCTTTTCTGGTCCAAGAACAAGCCGGGGATAGATAAGTATCTTGAAGCGACGAAGGCCGCTCTGACTAATGCGCCCGGACAGATAGA
This sequence comes from Kiritimatiellia bacterium, assembly GCA_041602695.1. GTDB lineage: Bacteria > Verrucomicrobiota > Kiritimatiellia > UBA8416 > JBFIFS01 > JBFIFS01. Next base: position 1,624 of record JBFIFS010000275.1, on the reverse strand, counting down.
TGTATTCAGCTTCAATGTAGACGGTCTGCCGGATGGCGGGGAGTCGGTGTTGAAGAAACACGGGTTGGATTGGACTGTCATGAGACTGCCGGGCGGCAGGGAAAGCCAGGCGTACCGCTCTTACGCGCAGGGGGACCCAATGGCGGTGCTCGTGAACGAGTACGGGACTGCTGTCACGAGACCTGAAATCGTTCACGGACGGTCGTCGGCCGTCGATGCCACGCGAATATCGGACGATCGTTATATGGTCCAGCTTCAGTCGCTGCTGATAGGTGACTTTCTGGTCTGGGCAGAGAAGGGCAAGCGACCGGGATCCAACCTCCAGCAACCAGCGTCCAAGCTGGATACGATAAACGAGTGCTTTGTGGCTCCACCGTTCAGATATCGCCTGACGGGCGAGGAGGCCCTTGAGACTTATGCGAGGGCTTCCAGGATCTGCGAGGACTTGCTTGCTGAAGAGGAGGATTCGTCGCCACTATGGCAGGTGCGCAATGCGCGGATTATTGCGCTAATTGGGATGTGGAATCAGGGCCGCGACCCGAAGGCGCTGGAGAGAGCTGTTACAGACGCCAAGAAGGCCTTAGGGACAGGGCTCCCCGAGGGCGGGGATGTGATTCCACGCTTCTGTTTAGCGAAGGCATCGTTGCGGGAGGGGGGAGATGATTTGGAGACTATCGTGAGGGGGTTTATTGAGGAATGCGGCGGGAAGGATGCTCCTGCTTCTGCTCTCGCCGCGGCGTCAATTCTCTCGATCGACGCCAGGTCGCGGCCCTTGCACGAAGAATACCGCGCGGCATTTCTTGAGAAGCATAGCGATGATCCGGAGTTCTATGCTTTCTCCTCTTTCCTGCGCGATCGCCATCACCAGTATCGTCTTCTGAAGGCGAATCATACGCTGAGGGAGAGAAGGGCTCGTGGGTATATTGTGGGGCATGGCTATCCTTGGCCGACAAACAGTCTCCCCGACTTGGAGTTCAAGAATCTGGACGGTTCCAAATTCACTATGCCGAAGGACACGAACGGCAAGCTGACTTATCTCATGTTTGTCGAACCACCAACCGGCGGCCGGACGAACAATTGGTACCTTGAGCGGGACAGTCGAGGAAACATAAGGCGGGCTAGCGGCGTTATCAGCGTGATGGGATATGCGAATCAGCTTTCAACGACACACATCAACAATGACATTAACTTTGTTGCTGCGTTTCTGACTGAAGATGCTGAGCACGTTGAATATCTCGTCCAGACCAATGGGTGGAAATGCCGACCGGTCATGGTGCCTGGTGGGCTGAAGAATCCGATGGTGCGCCAGCTGGGAATTCTTTCAGCCGATCGTTTTCCGAACGTCTTCCTGCTGCGTCGTGATGGGACAGTTGCGTGGCACGGTTCAGGGCTGCGTTACAAGAACGAGTTCGGATACCCGTTTGCTGTCCTTCTGGCCATGAAAGTGCATGTCGAGGTGTGCGAGATGGAGCATGGGTATAAGGCGCTGAAGAGGGGCGATTACAAGGAAGCTGTACGGATATTCTCAGGCCCATTCCCTGCGGGAGAGCCGCAGCGTTATGCTTGGCGTCCTGTCCGCTACCACGCCAAGGCTCTGGCTCACGCGGGAATGAAGGACTGGGAT
>JBFIFS010000274.1:0-2762 GCA_041602695.1 Kiritimatiellia bacterium | reverse complement strand
TGCGTTCGGCGGCGTGGCGAGCAATGGGCTGGTATGCATCTGGCATTCGCTGCACGATACCGTTGGCAGGCAGCAGATCATTGGAGGCCTGACGCTTGAGATAGAGGACCGGCTGCGCAAGCGAGGGGCGGCTACAGAGGCCCTTGAGAAGAGCGACCATGGTGTACGCTTCAACCCTGAGGAGCTGAAGATAGAACTCGACCAGCTGGTCCTTGAGCACAACATCACGCCCATGCTGCACACATCCTTCTGCGCTCCTGTTGTTGAAGAGGGCGAAGTTAAGGCAATTACAATCGAGAACAAGGACGGCCGCTCAGCCATAAAGGCAGGCGTGTATATAGATGCTTCGGGCGATGGTGACCTGTTTGCGCGGGCGGGAGTTCCTTTCTCCGTTGATGAACAACTGCAGTCGCCTACGACCTGTGCGTTGATTAAAGACCTTTGGCGTTATGGTTTCGATTTCAGGAAACTATACAATGAACGCCACAAGGAGTTCGGCCTGGAACCGGACGCCGGCTGGCAGTGCATGGTTCCTGGCCTGCCGAGCATGCATATGTGTGCCCAGATGCATGTTTTTGGGGCCGACTGTTCCGATGCCACACAGCTGACCCAGGCCGAGATGGAAGGTCGGCGCCAGATACGTGCTGTCATGGATATGATCCGCAAATATGGGCCTCAAGGCGAGGATATCGCGTTGGCCAATCTGGCGTCGCATATAGGCATTCGGGAGACGCGTAGGTTTGAAGCCGAGTATCGGCTGGCCGAGGATGATGTCCTTTGGGGGAAGCCCTTTGCGGACGCCATCGCGCAGGGCAGCTACCGCGTAGATGTGCATTACGCGGAAGGCGGCGGATTCATGTTTAAGTATCTGGACGGCACGACTCAGGACATGAAGGGCGGGGGGTGTCAAGCAGGGCGCTGGCGTGATCCGGTCGAAGAGGACCCGACGTATTACCAGATTCCATACCGCACGATGGTTCACAAGGGCCTGAAGAACGCAATTATGGCCGGGCGCATGATCGGCACGGACAGTGGTGCGTTTGGTGCAGTACGGGTCATGGTAAATCTTAACCAGGTTGGTGAGGCTGCTGGAACGGCCGCAAGTGTGTCGCTGGACGGCAGGTGTTCGGTCTTGGATGTCGATGTGCCTGAGGTGAGGAAGCTCCTGAACGACGGAGGTTCCTGTCTGATCTAGGAGATGGTCATGGCGAAATACAGGCTGATCTGCGTGGGCGCGAGATCTCTCGACAAGCTCGAGATGACAGTAGAATCTTTTGTTGTCATTCCGAGCGCAGTCGAGGAATCTCACATCGAAGAGAATGAATGCCTTGTGCTAATGAGCATATGACAAGGAGCTGAATATGCCCAATACCTATATGCTGAAGCGAGAGATACCGGCTGATACCGGCTATGATGTTCTTGTTGCCGGGGGCGGACCTGCAGGATGTACGGCAGCCATTGCTGCAGCGCGTGAGGGGGCTCGGGTCCTGCTGATTGAGGCAACGGGCATGCTTGGCGGAATGGGGACGGCCGGATTGGTTCCCGCATGGTGTCCTTTCACTGACAAAGAGAGGGTCATCTATTCAGGCCTCGCAGAGCAGATATTCATGGCCTCGAAATGTACGCCTTATAACGATAACCCGAAGCACCTGGACTGGGTGACGATTGATCCGGAAGAGCTCAAGCAGATTTATGACAGGATGGTGGTAGATGCAGGAGTGGAGATTCTCTTCTTCACGCAGGTCTGCGGTGTTGAGACTGGTGCTGATGGTTCGATCGAGGAAGTGCTGCTCGCTAACAAGGCTGGCCTTAGCGCTGCAAGGGCAAGAGTTTATGTTGATTGCACCGGCGACGGAGATCTTTCGGCCTGGGCAGGGGCGCCGTTTGAAAAGGGAGATCCTGAGAGTCCGGAGCTTCAACCTTCGACGCACTGCTTTGCCCTGACTGGTGTCGACGAGAAGGCGTTCAGGGAGGGGCCCAGCCTTCACGGCGGCAGCGACAAGAGCCCTGTCTACGACATCATTGAGTCGGGCAAGTATCCCGATATACCGGACAACCACATGTGTAATAACCTTCAGGCCCCGGGCACGGTGGGTTTCAATGCCGGGCATCTCTGGCTGGACGCGACTGATCCGAAGCAGCTGTCCAAGGCAATGCCCAAAGGAAGGGCGCTGGCCCGGACCATCCGCGACGCCCTTGCCGAGTTCGTGCCGGATGCATTTGGTAACGCGCGTGTTGTTAAAACCGCACCGCTTCTGGGTGTAAGGGAGACCCGTAGGATTATCGGTGACTACGTGCTTACGAAAGAGGACTACATTGCGCGTCGCTCTTTCGATGATGAGATCGCCCGTAACTGCTACTTCGTGGATATCCATACAAAGTGGTCTGAGAAGGACATGGATCAGCGGGAGGCTTTCAAGGCGCACAAGGATCGCCAGATCCGGTACGAGAAGGGCGAGTCGCACGGCATTCCTTATCGGTGCCTTACGGCCAAAGGAATTCCAAACGTTCTTGTCGCAGGAAGGTGTATCTCCACGGACCGTGTAGTCCAAGGCAGTACGCGTGTGATGCCTGTTGCGCTTGTCATGGGTGAGGCCGCGGGGCTTGCTGCTGCTATGGCTCTCAACAGCGCTGGCGCGGTGCGTGATGTGGATGTGCCCTTGTTGCAGAAGAAGTTGAAGTCCTACGGTGCGTATCTTCCGAATGTGGATTAGTGGTTTAAGGCGTGAGATTCCTCGACTGCGCTCGGAATGACATCGGCA
>JBFIFS010000273.1:0-2762 GCA_041602695.1 Kiritimatiellia bacterium | reverse complement strand
ATGCCGTTTTGCAGGAACGCCCTGATATCTTCAGCCCGCACCGGACCGTAGGTCACCCGGAACCCGGTCTCCTTGGCTACTTTTTGTGCCGCAACGCCCGCAGCGGCGAGCTGGGGGAGAATGAGGCGCCTGTGCGATACGACGCTGGTTAACCTAACGGCTTCTGCCTGTCCGGCGATCGCGGCGGTGGCGAACGTACCCTTTCCGGCTGCGCACCATACATTGATGCCGAGTGTGTCGATTACGAGGATCCAGCCGTCTATTCCGTCCAGTGACTGTCGGAGCCGATCAAAGCTCATCTTGTAGTTCGCGCTTACGAAGACCTCTGAGTCCGAAGTCGGTGACCCCACAGCGTACAGGCCGGGATCGACAGTGAACTTGTCCCTCGCTATTGCCCATCGGACTTTCCACCAGCCCAACCGGTCCTTCATGGAGATTACAGTCTTCACACGCGGTATGCTGCCCGCTGGAGAATCAACGCAGCCGCTGATCCAGTGAAGTTGGGAAATGTCCTTATTTACTTCCTCTGCCATGCCATCCATTTCTTCATCAACTTCGCCACAGTCGGAGTCAGTCTCGTTCTGCTGTAGGCGTCAGCGCAGCGCTTGATTGCTTCCGCCTGGGTTGGATAAGGGTGTATGACGCCGGCGAGTTTACCAAGGCCAATTCGGCCTGAAATGGCAAGCGATACCTCAGATATCATTTCGCCTGCATGGGCTGCCACAATAGTTGCCGCCACTATTTCGTCTTTCCCCTTTCGGGTGAATATTTTCACGAAACCATCCGGTTCTCCGTCTGCGAGTGCCCTGTCCACATCACGCATCTCCACTTTGTAAACATCGAGCTCGCTCTCTGCGGGCGGATCGTAGGGGCCGACATGCGCGACTTCAGGATGCGTATAAGTACAGCGCGGAATTGTCAGGGAGCTCACCTTCTTTGAGCCGGCGAAAAGGGCGTTCTGGATCACTATACGTGCCGCGGCATCGGCCGAATGGGTGAACTGGTATTTGAGGCACACATCACCGGCGGCGAAAATCCTGCGATTGTCGGTTCTGAGTGTCGCGTCTACCTTCACGCCGCGCTTTGTGTCGTATGCGACGCCTGCGGCCTCGAGGCCCATCCCTTCCACGTTCGGGGCGCGGCCTGCAGCAACCAGTATCTCATCGACCTCAATCCTGGACTCGCTGCCGTCTGTTGACAGCGTGATTTCTTTGCCTGAGGGTGCGGCCGTGACGCGGATTACCTTCGTGTTGAGCCGGACGTCAGCGCCATCCTTCTTAAGCTGCTCGAATACAATACCTGAAGCTTCCGGATCGTCTTTGGAAAGGAGCCGGCTTCGGGCTGCCACCGTTACCTTCGAGCCCAGTCGCTGGAATGCCTGGGCCAGTTCGCAGCCGATCGGGCCGGCGCCCATAACCAGCAGGCGGGGCGGAAGCTCAGTCAGCGAGAAGACCGTCTCATTGGTCAGGTATCCGGCTTCTTCCAGGCCCTCGACAGGTATTATCGCCGGTCTTGCGCCGGTAGCTATGACGGCTTTCTTGAACTTCAGGGTCTTGCCGTTGACTTCTACCGTGTCCCTGCCTGTGAACTTGCCTGCTCCGATGAAGACATCTACCCCGAGTTTCCTGAACCTGTCTGCCGCGTCGTTTTCGCTGATTCCCGCGCGCACGCGCCGCATACGCTTCATCACCGCTGCGAAGTCCACTTCCAGCTTGCCGGCACTGATACCTGTTGCTGCAGCGCCGGCCAGCGCCGAAGCCGCGCGGGATGAGCTTATAACGCACTTTGACGGCACGCATCCAACGTTCAGGCAGTCGCCCCCTATGAGATGGCGTTCTACCAGGGCTACCTTTGCCCCGAGGCCTGCCGCTCCCGCCGCGGCCACGAGGCCTGCGGGACCGGCTCCGATAACCACCATGTTGTAAATATCTGCGGGTTGAGGATCATTCCATTCTGGCGGCCGCACGTTGTCGACGAGCTCCTTGTTGTATTCGTCCCACGGCTCTACTGTGAAGGGCTTATTACTCATCCTTGGCCTCCTTGTCGGCAGGGGCCGGCCCGGTTTCATCTGAATCGATCTTCGATTTCGCGTACCTCACAACAAAGAACAGGAACACGAGTACTCCGGCCACCACTCCTACGAGCGGCCATGGGACCTGGCCGCTTGACAGGGCGCTGGTAACTGCGTCCGCGCCGACGACGTAGAGTATTGTGCCCGGCAGCATGCACGCCCAGGACCACAGCATGTAAGTCCAGAAGTTAACGCCGGTCAGCCCGAACCCGTAGTTCAGCAGATTGAAAGGGAAGAGCGGGACCAGGCGGGTTATCGCGACGATTATCGCTCCGTGGTGGACGCTCATGCCGTCGAGCTTATTGAACTTCTCATTTCCCGCCAGCCATTTTGAGATGGACTCCCTCGCGAAGTAGCGGGCAATCAGGAAGCAGAACGCTGCGCCAACAGTGGAGCCTATGCTCACAAGTATGACGCCCTTGACGGAGCCGAACAGCGCTCCGGCCCCCACAGTTAGGGCGGTGCCTGGCACCATGGCGACGGTCGCCACGATATAAGCAAGAACGAATACTATAGGGCCCCACTTGCCCAGTCCCGCAATCCACTCTTTCAGCAGTTCAAGTTTTCCGCCCAGGTCGAAGACCTTCGCCACTACCATCAGGGCCACTACCGCCGCAATCAGCAGTATTGGCTTGAGTGCTTTGCCTGCTTTGTTTGTTTTGTCTTCGCTCAACACGGGCTCCTTATGATT
>JBFIFS010000272.1:0-2781 GCA_041602695.1 Kiritimatiellia bacterium | reverse complement strand
GCCCTGAACGGGGAGCGGGACGACGGCCTGCGGGCACTCGACAGGAGCCGCCGCAAGTACCAGTCGCTGGTAGAGAACTGTTCCGACTGGGTATGGGAGGTCGACGCCTCTGCAAGGATCACTTACTCAAGCCCGAAGGTCCTCGAGATCCTCGGCTATGAACCTTCCGAAGTGACAGGCGAGCCTATCTATGACCTGATGCCGGAGGAAGACGCGGCGCGTATTCGGTCGGCATTCGAGCTGGCTGTCAGGGAGGACAGGCCCTTCCATGCGGTGCAGCACATAGCAGAGCACAAGGACGGACACAGGATTGTGCTCGAAGCTTCCGGCGAGCCGTTCCGCGACTCGGAAGGGAATGTTGTCGGAGTCAGGGGTACGGACAGGGACATTACCGCGCGGATAGAAGTCGAGCGGGAGAAGCTGCTGCTCCAGAGCAAGCTCGAGGCGTCAAAGAGGATCGAGTCTGTAGGCACTATGGCCGGCGGTGTCGCCCACGACCTGAATAATATCCTCGGCCCGATCGTTGCCCTTCCGGAACTGCTTAAGGAGGACCTGTCACAGGCGGAACTGCCGCCGGACCTTCGCGGAGAGGTCGATGAGTCGCTTGAAGCAATAGAAGAAAGTGCCCGGAGGGCCGCCCGGATCGTGTCCGACCTTCTTACTTTGGGGCGAAGAAGCCGCCATCAGTTCGAAAGCTGCGACCTGTCGGTGCTGCCCCGCACGTTTCTCGACAGCAGCCAGTTCCAGGACCTCAAGAATAGGCATCCGGATATCGATGTCAGTTTTGAAGCTGGCCGAGAGGAGCTTCTTATTGGCGGCGATCGCGAGTCGCTGATGAGGGTATTGGCCAACCTGACAGCCAACGCTATCGAGTCGATTGACGGAAAGGGAGAGGTTGAAATCAGGACCTACCGAGAGGAGCTGCTTGAAATGAAAGTCGGAAGGGAGATCATACCTCCCGGCGATTACGCCGTGTTGTCCGTTTCCGACAACGGATGCGGAATCGATCCCTCGGATATCGACCACATGTTTGAGCCTTACTTCTCCAAGAAGGGCAAGACCAGGCACAGCGGGAGCGGCCTGGGGCTGGCCGTAGTACACGGTATAGTAAAGGACCATGAAGGCTATATAGACGTCAGGAGCAGGAAAGGCGAGAAGACGACCTTTGCCGTGTATATTCCCGCGAAAGAGGGGAAGGACCGCGGTTCGGCCGAGGGCGCAGGGCGTAAAGCCGGGCGGGCGGACGGCGGCCGCGTACTGATTGTCGACGACCTTCCCCTGCAGCGCTTCATCTCGCGGCGCTGCCTCGAGCCGCTTGGGTACAAGGTCCAGGAGGCGGCCACTGGACGCGAGGCAGTCCAGCTCTTCAAGGCGGCCAGTGAGCAGGGCCTCGACGCACCTTTCGACATAGTGCTCCTTGATATGATAATGGAGCCCGACTTCGACGGGCGCGATGCCCTGCAGGCCATAACGAATTTCTACCCCGGATTCCCTGCCATAATCGTGAGCGGTTATTCGGAGGGCGAACAGTTTGAGGCCGCCCAGAAACTCGGCGCCTCGCTCCTGAAAAAGCCCTACACCAAGGAAGAGCTCTTAGGCTCAATCGCCGGAAGGCTTGAGGCGGCCCCGGCGCAGGGCGCACCGGCTCCCTGAATTGGACGTGATGCTCCTAGGCTGATGCATACCCTTGCAACGGGAAGAGGGACAAAGACGGCGTCATGAAGCGGCGTGTTAGCCTTTCGTTTTCTTTGGTCTTAGATTCTTATGTAACCGTCACGGCTGGACGTAGCTGCGGACCCGCTCGAGGATAAGGTCGCAGAGGTCTTCCTGGGACAGGTTCCTGCAGTCGATCCTTATATCGGAGTACTTGTCGTAGAGGTGTGAGCGCTCTTCAAACAGGTCTTCAAAGCTCTGGTCGTCGCGTTTAGCCAGGCCGCGCGTGGCAAAGTTGTGGATTCTCTCCTCCAGGACGGGAAGGGCCACATCGAGAAAGACAACAATGCCGCCTTCCTTGAGGTGCACCATCGCCGGCTCGCTGTATGCCGCGCTGCCGCCGGTCGCTATGACATGGTCTTCAAGGTCGAGCCCTAGCAGGATGTCCTCCTCCACCTGCCGAAGGCCCAGGTAGCCCTCCGCGTCCATGATCTCCTGAAGGGTGCGCCCGTGCACTGTCTGTATGGTCACGTCAGTGTCGATGAAGGACATCGACGCCAGCTTAGCGAGGATCACACCAATGGTGCTCTTTCCCGCGCCCGGCATGCCGATCAGCACAATGTTCTTTCCGTCTAACGCGCTCATAAGGTCATACAGATTGCTGGAACGCGGTGCTCATGACAAGGCAGAAAAGACGGTCCCGCGCAGTGGGCCGTGAACACAGTCAAATTGCCAGGGGCATCAGGCCCGCGATTCACTGACGCCCAGCTTCTTGAGGATGATGCCCATCGGGCAGAACCCGGTGAAGCCGAACTGGAAGAGGTTAAGCCCTACGAAGGCCGTGAAAAAAAGCCATTTCGGGTTGTGGTAATGGGCCAGGGCGAGGCTCGCCGTTATGAATATGCCCGCAAGGACGTGTATCCAGTCTGTAACTATCATCTTTCTTTTCATGTCTGTCTCCTCGTTTCAGGCCGGTCCTGTATGGCGCCGGAATAGGCCGGAACATTCCCCGTGCCCTAGAAGCTGTATCTCAGTGATCCGTATACGTTGCTGTTGTCCTCGAACTGGCCGAAGAAGGTGTGGGGGTGCTCGCCGGTGAAGATATTGGCCCCGGCTGACACTGTCCAT
>JBFIFS010000271.1:0-2788 GCA_041602695.1 Kiritimatiellia bacterium | reverse complement strand
GCGTTCCTTCTCGACGCCCTTAAGGACGAGCGGTCGCAGGGGATCACGATTGATACGGCCCGCTGCTTCTTCAAGACTGACTTGCGGCGATACATTATTATCGACGCGCCAGGCCACATTGAATTCCTTAAGAACATGATCACGGGTGCCGCCCGGGCGGACGCGGCCTTCGTAGTAATCGACGCTAAAGAGGGGATAAGGGAGAACTCCAAGCGCCACGGCTACATGGTAGGCATGATGGGTATTCGGCAGGTTTCGGTAGTGGTCAACAAGATGGACCTTATCGATTACAGCAAGGAAGGCTACGACGCTCTCTGCAGTGAATACAGGGAGTTCCTTGAAAGAATTAACATAACGCCGCTCAGCTTCATTCCCGTAAGCGGCATTAATGGAGACAACATAGCCGATAAGTCAGAAGCGACTCCATGGTATGAAGGTTCGACTGTTCTTGAGCAGATGGACAGGTTCGAGAAGATAGACGAGCGCCTCGCGATGCCGTTCAGGATGCCGCTCCAGGACGTATATCGTTTCACTGAGCATGGCGACGACAGGCGTATCTTCGCGGGAACGGTAGAGACAGGTTCTGCCAGCGTTGGCGATGAAGTGGTATTCTATCCTTCGGGAAAGCGGTCCAGGATTAAATCTGTTGAGGCGTTCAATCTTCCGAACAGAGATACGATAGCGGCGGGCGAGTCTATGGGATTGACGCTTGAGACGCAGATTTATGTGAAGCCTGGCGAGCTTATCGCCAAGGCTGACGATCCCGCTCCGCGTGTGGGAAGCCGATTTCGCGCCAACCTGTTCTGGATGGGCAGGAAGCCCATGCTTAAGGGTAAACGTTACAAGCTTAAGCTCGGAAGCATACGCACCACGATACAGCTCGTGGATGTTGCCAACACGATTGATGCCTCTGAGCTGACGTCAGTTAAGAACAAGCAGCAGGTAGACAGGCATGATGTCTCAGAGTGCATATTTGAAACCTTGCGCCCTGTGGCATTCGACCTGGTCGGCGACATTCGCTTTACGGGCAGGCTGGTTATTATTGATGACTACGAGATCGCCGGCGCGGGAATAGTTCTTGAGCAGGTTGAGAGCGATCAATCGGTACTCCAGGATCACGTTGAGAAGCGTGAGCTTTCCTGGGGCAAGAGTACGATTTCGCAGGCCGAAAGGCTGGCTGCCTACGGCCACGGATCCAAATTCATTGTGGTCACGGGTACGGGCAAGAGTCTTGTCGACGAGACCGCGGCGCGCCTGGAGAAGGTGCTCTTCCAGCGGAAGTTCAAGACATACTGCCTTCAGCTCGGGAACATTGCCAGTGGGCTGGATTCCGACATTATGAGTGAAGAGGGTTTGACGGACGAGCACGTGCGCCGACTCGGCGAGCTTGCACGGATACTGACTGATTCGGGACAGATATTCATAACATCTGCTCCGAACCTGGATGACTACGATATCGATGTGCTCCGGGTGCTGAACAGCCCCAACGAGATTATAGTAGTGACCGTAGGCGGTAATCCTTTTGACAAGGTGGTGCCCGACTGCGAGCTGGACAGTGAGGACGATGTATCAACCCGGGCAGACGCGGTGGTTGAGCTGCTGAAGAGTAAGCATGTTATTGTGGATTACCAGATTTAGGGGTCAGTCATGACGAACGAGAAAGCAAAGCCATCCTTCCATGAGGGCGATCCGTCCAACGGTGCTACAACGCTTCCTGTATGGAACTCGACCGGGTTCAGCTACGGTTCCGCGGAGCAGATGGAGAAGGTTTTCGAGGGCAAGGCGCCGGGTTACGTGTATTCGCGTATCTCGAACCCAACGCTCATGCAGTTTGAGAAGCGAATGGCCGAACTTGAGGGCGGACGCGTAGCTCTTTCGTTCTCAACGGGAATGGCCGCAATCTCGTCGGTTATGCTTGCACTTGCTTCAAGCGGAGACCAGATTGTTTCTTCGGCAACCATTTTCGGCGGAACATACACTCTTTTCGTACGGCTGTTCGCGCGGCTCGGCATAGAGGTGGTTTTCGTCGACCCGGCCGACACAGAGGCAGTGGCCGCGGCCATCACCGAAAAGACCCGGGCAGTATTTGTGGAGACCATGGGGAACCCGGCGCTCGATGTGCCGGACATAGAGGCGCTGTCCAAGACCGCTAAGGAGCGCGGCGTCGCGCTTGTAGTTGACAATACTGTCACCACGCCAGCGCTTTTCCGGCCACTTGCGGCAGGCGCGGACATAGTCGTGGAATCAGCTTCAAAGTATATTAACGGTACTGGCACGGCGCTGGGCGGCGTGATTGTAGATGCCTGTGACTTCGACTGGGGCAACGGCAGGTACCCGCACCTGGCGGAATCCGCACGCAGGTTTGGCCCCATGGCTTTCTCTGCTTTTCTCAGGCAGGAAGTTTTCAGGGACACGGGGCCGTGCTTCAATCCGCAGTCGGCATTCCTGATGTCAGTCGGGCTGGACACCCTTGCGGTGAGGATGGAAAGACATTGCGGCAACGCTCTGTTCCTCGCGAAGGAACTGGACGCCCTTGGCAGCGCCAAGGTCCGTTACCCGGGGCTGGATTCTCATGCCGACCACGAGGTGGCCAGGCGTCAGTTTGGCGGCAAGTATGGTGCCATCCTTACGCTCAGGCTGGGCAGCAGGGACGGGGCGTTCCGTTTCATAAACGCCCTCAAGAAAGCCATGATTGTTGCGAATATAGGAGACGCGCGGACGCTCGTGATACATCCGGCATCTACTTTCTGCAGGGACCTTGATGAGGCCAAAAGGCTGGCGATGGGTG
>JBFIFS010000270.1:0-2896 GCA_041602695.1 Kiritimatiellia bacterium | reverse complement strand
GCGCTTACGCTTGATAAGATTGACTACAAGAGAGCCGAGCAGGGCCTTCCTGTGCTCAGCCGTACGCCCGAGCTTCTTCGAGTTAACTTTGTGTCGCATTTCTTAATCCTCTTGTGCGCTCGTTATTCAGCGTCTTGCTTGTCCGCCACGAGATCGCTCTCGAAGGTCATACCCAGGGAGAGCCCGAGCTCGTGCAGCTTCGCCTTGATCTCGTTGAGAGACTTCTTCCCGAAGTTACGGTATTTCAGCATCTCCGCTTCTGACTTCTGGGCGAGCTCGCCGACAGTCGTGATGTTAGCGTTGTTGAGGCAGTTGGCAGCACGCACGCTGAGCTCGATCTCGTTGACGCTCATATTGAGCTTCTTTCTCAGCTCTTCGCGCTCCGCGTCGATCTGCTTCTCCGTCTCCTCAAACTCTACAATGTCCTTATCGTAGTTCACGAAGACGTCAAGATGATGCCTGAGAATGGCCGAAGCCATCGTCAGCGCGTCATCCGGCGTAACGCGTCCATCGGTCCAGACTTCCATCAGAAGCTTGTCGTAGTCCGTACGCTGGCCGACACGCGTGTTCTCTGTGGAGAAGTTCACCTTCGTCACAGGAGAGAATATGGAGTCGATAGGAATGCGGCCGATGTCCTGGTCCGGCTTCTTGTTCCACTCCGCGGGATGAAATCCGCGGCCGGTCCTGACCTCGATCTCCATGTCCAGCTTTCCATCGGCCGACAGGGTGGCAATATGATGCCCCGGGTTCAGGACTTCAATAGTTCCGTCAGTCTTTATGTCGCCGGCGGTGACCTCACATTCGCCCTTCGCCTTCAGGGTCAGCACAGCGGGTTCGCGAGTGTAGGATTTCAGCAGCACCTTCTTGAGGTTAAGGACGATATCAGTCACATCCTCCACCACGCCCGGAAGGCAGCAGAACTCATGCTCGGCGCCTTCGATGCGGATGGAAGTAATAGCGGCGCCTTCAATTGAAGACAGAAGCACCCGCCTCAGCGAGTTGCCTATTGTGCGCCCATACCCCACCTCAAAAGGTTCCGCCGTGAACCTTGCATATGTTTCTGTTGCGCTGTCGTCATCTTTCGCAACACGTTTGGGCATTTCGAATCTACTCAGTCTTATTGGCATTTTGTCAGTCCTTTCCTGTACCGAATTAATTTTCGGCAAGGTTGCTGTTCTTATTTGGAGTAAAGCTCCACAATCAACTGTTCGTTAACTATCGGGGCAATTTCTTCTCGCGTCGGAATGCTCAGCACAGTCCCTTTGAACTCCCCTTCATCATAGGAAAGCCAGCCAGGAGTGTCCCTGCCGGCGGAAAGCTCTCGGGCAACTGAAGCAAACTCGCGGCTCTTCTTGCCCGCGCAAACGGTTACGACATCTCCTTCAGTCAAGGTCATCGACGGTATGTTTGTCTTCCGGCCGTTTACCGACACGTGGCCGTGCGTAACAAAAAGGCGCGCGCTCTTACGTGACGTCGCGAGGCCCAGGCGATAAACAACGTTATCCAGCCGGGTTTCAAGCAGCTGCAAAAGCGTCTCACCCGTCACACCCCGCTTGCGCATCGCGCGATCGAAGGTCAGCCTGAACTGCTCCTCCTGGAGCCCGTACATCCTTTTCAGGCGCTGCTTTTCCCTCAGCTGTATGCCGTAGTCAGAAAGCTTTTTGCCGCGGCGCTGGCCATGCATGCCAGGCACAGGCCTGCCCGTCTCAATAGGGCACTTAGCCATTGCACACCTCGTCCCTTTAAGGAACAGCTTCATTCCTTCGCGACGACACAACTTACAAGATGGCCCGGTATAGCGTCCCATCAGACTCTCCTCCTCTTTCTGGGCCTGCACCCATTATGCGGGATAGGGGTGATGTCCTTTATCATGGAGACAGTCAGCCCGGCAGACTGGATGGCCCTGATAGCGGATTCCCTGCCTGCACCAGCGCCCTGAACGCGCACTTCTACTTCATGCATGCCCTTGGCCGCTGCCGCTCGGGCTGCGTCCTGGCCGACCATCGTGGCCGCAAATGCCGTGCTCTTTCGTGAGCCCTTGAAGCCCGCCTTGCCGGCGCTGCTCCAGGAAACCACTCCGCCTCGCATATCAGTTATGCAGACAGTAGTGTTGTTGAAAGTAGACCTGATGTGAGCGATACCCGTCGGAGGCACGCGTGCGCCCCTGGAACGGCCCTTCTTCGCTGCTGCCGGCTCTGCCGCAGTGTCATCGGCCATGATGGCCGCCGCGTCCGGAGCCGCATCAGTTGCCGGCTTCTCTTCCGCCGCCGGCTTTTCTTCCGCCTTAGGCTTCTCTTCCGCCTTAGGAGCCGCTTCTGGCTTCGGCTGCTCCTGGGCTTCGTCTACTTTTTCCTTCTCATCTGCCATTTGTCAGTCTCCTGTGAAATCCCTTTAGCCGCTCTTCAGTGCAGCGCGAGCTTCCTTGTTCCTGATTGTTCCAACCGTACGTCTCGGGCCTTTCCTCGTCCTGGCATTCGTGCTTGTCCTCTGCCCGCGACATGGAAGTCCTCTTTTGTGCCTTAGCCCCCGGTAGCTTCCGATGGCGATCAGGCGGCGAATGTTCTGCGATGTTTCCCTGCGGAGATCACCCTCAACGCGGTAGCCGTTCTGGACAACACTGATGATGTTCCTGAGTTCATCTGGACTCAAATCATCCGCTTTCTTCGCAGGATCAATTCCAGTTTCCTTGATGATCATGCTGGCCTTCTTCGGGCCAATGCCATAAATATATCTCAGCGCATATTCGATGCGCTTCCTACCAGGAATGTCTACACCCAAAACTCTCGGCATTTCTTAATCCTCCAGGTCAGCCCTGTCTCTGCTTATGACGCGGATTGACGCAGACAACGCGGACAACGCCCTTGCGTTTTACGACCTTGCATCTCTCGCATATTCT
>JBFIFS010000269.1:0-2897 GCA_041602695.1 Kiritimatiellia bacterium | reverse complement strand
GATATGGGTTTGATGGATGAAGACCAGTTGCTCGACATCATTGCCGGCTATCTCGGCACTACGGCAGTCAACCTGCCTGCGACCGATATTCCTCCGGACGTTATCCATAGGGTGCCGGCAAACGTGGCCAGAATGTATAACATCATTCCGGTCACGATGACCCAGCATTCAGTTCAGCTGGCCGTGTCTGACATTATCAGCCCGGAGGTAATGGACGAGCTGATGTTCGTCCTGACCTGTGAGGTCTCGTTCTGTGTGGCGCGCGAAGATGATATACGAACATGCATTAACCAGTTTTACGGCGATGACTCCGGGGCCGTAGATGACATGCTTTCGGCGCTTGAGTCCGAAATAGAGCAGGCGGGTGATTTGCTGGGGCTTGAGGGCGACGAGGACACTGAAGGGCTTGAAGAGGCGGCCGGTGCTACTCCTGTTATTCGCTTTGTGAACCTCGTTCTCTACCAGGCGGTCAATGATCGCGCATCGGATATTCACTTTGAGCCTTTCGAGAAAGAGTTCAAGATTCGCTATCGTGTCGACGGCGCGCTGTATGAGATGGCCCCCCCTCCGAAGAGGCTGGCCCTTCCGCTTATCTCAAGAATCAAGGTCATGTCGGGGCTCAACATTGCCGAGCGCAGGCTGCCGCAGGACGGTAGGATCCAGCTGACGATTGCCGGGCGGCAGATTGACCTTCGTGTTTCAACACTTCCGACGCAGTTCGGTGAGAGCGTGGTGCTTCGAGTGCTCGACCGTACCACCGTATCGCTGGAGATCGAGAACCTGGGGATGCCGGACGATGTATACGCTGCTTTCACTTCGGACATTAAGAAGCCTAATGGGATCCTGATTGTTACCGGCCCGACAGGATCGGGCAAGACCACGACGCTCTATTCGGGACTTCGTCGAGTGAACGATGTGGAAACAAAGATCCTTACTGCAGAGGAACCGGTCGAGTATGACATCGAGGGCATCATGCAGGTCCCAATTAATGAGGCTGTCGGCAACTCTTTCGGTAAGGTCCTGAGGGCGTTCCTGCGACAGGACCCAGACGTGATGATGATTGGTGAGATTCGTGACCTTGAAACCGCCCAGATTGCGGTGCAGGCTTCGCTTACCGGCCACTTGGTGTTCAGCACGCTCCATACCAATGACTCAGCGGGAGCTGTCACCCGACTGGTGGATATGGATGTTGAGCCCTTCCTTGTGTCGTCAACTTTAGAGGCGGTGCTCGGGCAGAGGCTGGTGAGGAAGGTGTGCGATAAATGCAAGACCCCATACAAGCCGGATGAGGAAATTCTGAAGTCTTTGGATCTGACGCAGGAAGACGTTACGGACAGGGAATTCTATTACGGAACTGGCTGTGACGAGTGCAGCAACATCGGTTACAAGGGCCGAAAAGGAATATATGAATACCTCAGGATCACGCCGGCAATCCGCGAGCTCATCAATGAGAGAAAGCCGACCCTGATCATGAAGGAGAAGGCTGTTGAGCAGGGAATGCGGACCATGCGCCAGGATGGCGTGCGCAATGTGCTCGATGGATACACTACTGTCGAAGAAATTATCAAGTACACCTGATCGTTGATGCCGCACTTCGGCCGTATCGACGCCACTCGCGAATTATTGTTTTTCTTGTTACCCGGCGCCTTTGTGGGTATATAGTGCTGATCAGATCTAACCGTCGAACCACAAAAAAGCCTTGGGGGATTACCTTATGCACAAAGTAGTAATTGTCGGCACCGGGCCCGCCGGTCTAACAGCTGCTATCTATACCGCGCGCGCCGGCCTGGCACCGCTCGTCATCGAGGGCATGCAGCCCGGCGGCCAGCTGACCACCACGACGGAAGTGGAGAATTTCCCCGGTTTTGAAGAAGGGATCGACGGCACCGCGCTGGTAATGAACATGAAGAAACAGGCCGAGCGCTTCGGGGCGAAGTTTCTCATGGGGGAGGTGGATGGATGCGATTTCAGTTCCACTCCGCTCAAGCTTTCAGTTGCAGGCGGCGATGACGTCGAAGCTGAAACGGTAATTATTGCGACAGGCGCGAGCGCGATCTATCTGGGGCTTGAGTCCGAACAGAAGCTCATCGGCCGTGGCGTCACAGCCTGTGCTACTTGTGATGGAGCCTTTTACAAGGGCCTGCCGGTCGCGGTGGTCGGTGGAGGCGACAGCGCAATGGAAGAGGCATCGTTCCTCACCAGGTTCTGCACAAAGGTGACCATCATTCACAGAAGAGACGAGTTCCGCGCGTCCAAGATAATGGCAGACAGGGCCCTGAATAATCCGAAAATCGACGTGATATGGGACTCAGTCGTGGAAGAGGTCCTGGATGTTGAAAAGGGAGAGGTCACAGGCCTTAAGATCAAGAACCTTAAGACAGGCGAGATAAGTGACCTTGAAGTGTCCGGGCTCTTTATGGCGATTGGGCATAAGCCGAACACTGATGCTTTCAAGAATGCAATCGAGCTTGATGAAAAGGGCTTTGCCGTAACTGACAACACGCGCACCTCCGCTGCAGGAGTGTTTGCGTGTGGCGACGTGCAGGACAAGGTATATCGCCAGGCGGTCACTGCGGCAGGATCAGGGTGCATGGCCGCACTCGAGGTGGAGAAATTCCTGGAAGCCGCCGAATGATGACAAATTCGCGGAGCGAAAAATCTTCTTTTGTGCTGTATAAGCGGCTCATGCGCTTTGTTCGCCCGTACAAGGTCCGCTTTACTGTGGCTGTCCTGGCCGGAGTGCTTTGCGCATCATCTCTATACGGGATCCTTACATACACACCACGGGTTATAATGCCTTTCGAAGCGGAGGCCGCGGCTCGGACCATTGACCCCGACAATGCAGGGACATCCACTGCGCCTGGCGTCGGAGACATAACCAAGCTTCAGGACGCGCT
>JBFIFS010000268.1:0-2901 GCA_041602695.1 Kiritimatiellia bacterium | reverse complement strand
TCGGCATGTCTTACGCAAGCAGAATGGGGATGAAGGTGCTTGTCGTCAGGTTTTTCAACACAATAGGCCCCAGGCAGACTGGTCGGTATGGGATGGTGGTACCGCGCTTTGTTGCCCGGGCCGTAGCCGGCGAACCGATAAGTGTGTTCGGTGACGGCACCCAGACGAGATGCTTCTGTGACGTCAGGGACACTGTGGCCTCTTTGGATGCGCTGGCCAACAATCCTGATAGTTACGGGGAGATCGTAAACGTTGGCAATGAGAGGGAAATATCAATCCTGGACTTGGCTGAGCTTATCAAAGTCCGGACTGAAAGCAGTTCGGATATCAAGTTCGTTCCATACGAAGAGGCCTATGCAGAGGTCTTCCAGGAAACGGCGCGGCGCAGGCCGAACCTGACGAAATTCCGCAGGCTCTCAGGGTTTGAGCATAAGTGGTCTTTGGAGCAGACGATAGATGAATTGGTTGATGCTGAAAGAAGAAAGGCCTGAGTGAGGTAACGCTATGGCAACCACACCATATTTTGTAATAAGCCCAAATACGATGATGAGTATAATTGGGCTGATACGCGGACCGGACAAGACCGTGCCCACACCGGCCGAAGACTGGCGCAAGGCAAAGCTGGACGTGATAATTCCAGCGCTCAATGAAGAGGCCAACATTGCGCTCTGCCTGGAATCAGTAAGAAAACAGACGTTTAAGCCCCGATATGTAGTACTCGTCGACGACGGCAGCACAGACAAGACCGTTGAATACGCGCGCGATTTCTGCGAGGCCAATGACATGGAGATAAAAGTCATTCACCGCGCCGCGCCAATAGGGAAGACGCCGACGCTGAAGCGGCAGTCACGCGAATTTGATTCTGATATCGAATTTATTCTCGATGGAGACACAGTTCTTGACTCGCCGAACTATCTTGAGCGGGTGGCAGAAGAGCTTTACAAGGCCGCAGGCATAGCCTGCGCCTGTGGCTGCGTGGTGTCGATGCGGGAGAAAGACGTAAAGCTTGCCCATGATAATCCGGTAATACAAAAGTTCCTCGAGGCACACCCCGGGGCACACATCGAACCCAAAAAGAACCTGTTCCACCGGTGCCTTTCGTCTATGACGGCCATGTACAGGGAGTGCCTCTACATGTTCCTGCAGCGATTCGTTTACAGGGGACAGATGACCTTCTTCGGATCCATCTCCCACCCCGTCGGCTGCGCCGTAGGATACCGCAGGAAGTATATTAAGGAACTGTTCGACAAATATGAACCCATCCTTGGCGACGACCTGACAAACTCAGAGGACATTTTCATTGGGTTCGCCTTGGCGAATCACGGGTACCGAAACATACAGCTCAGCGACGTGCTGTGCAAATCGCGTGATCCCGAGCTCACCCGGCTGCCGCACCAGTTCTATATGTGGTCGTCATCCTTCCTGCAAAGCTGCCTATACTTCCATTCCCTTACCATAAGCCCGGTCCGGGCATTCAAGCGCTGGAAGCACAAAAGAGATTTCGAGAGATCCGACGCCGGCAAGGAGATCCTAAACAAGCGAAAGATCCAGGAGCCGTACCGACAGCCTTTTGGCGACGAATACACTGACAAGTACGGAAGGCCTATCGGCTGGTCCATCTTCATGTCGCTCCTCGAGAAAATCATGTTTCCCTTTGCCCTGCTTATGATGATAGCCCTGCAGATGTGGGAGCCACTGCTTGTTACAATTATCGTGGAAACATGTTTTTCAACTATGATCACGATGGTTGTCGCACCGCGCGGACAAAGAATCAGATACCTGAGCAAGGGCCTGCTGATGACTCCGGTCCGTTATTCCGCGTTGCTGTTCGACACGGTGACAATACTGCGCTTCGCCGTTGATGTATGGATCAGGCGCAATAGAAAGTGGAGGAAATAGATGTACTCTACATTAGCAGAAGGGCTTCTTTCACGCTCGCTTGCCGCGCTCATGGTGCTTTGCGCGGCCTCCTCCATCGTGTTCGGTGAGTCGATACCCGGTGAAGGGCTGAAGGCAGAGGGCGAAAAGCGGTGGGATGACGCCGTGCGCATCTATAAAGCTGCGATTGCTGAAGACGCTGGCCGCGGGGACCTCTGGGTTCGCATTGCACAGATCGAGGGAGCGCGAGGAGACAAGAGGGCCGCCTTGGAAGCGTGGAAGAACGCGAGCGCGCAGTCGCCGGAAGACAGCGAATTGCTCTTCAACACGGCCAAGGCGCACGCTGCCGCTGGAAACGGACTTAAAGCTCTTGAAGCTGCTGAAAAGGCACTTGAGCTCGAACCCAAACATGTCGAGCTTCTCCAGGCGCGCGCCATGTACGCAAACTGGGTCGGAAAACCTGATGTCGCAGCGGATTCATACCGAAGGATACTCGATGAGGACCCGGATAACCAGGGAGCCGCGAAGGCACTCAAGGCAATGGAAACAGGTTCGGGTCCTGCAAAGGATTACAGCCAGATTGCGAAATCGATTCAGGAGAAGATTAAGAGCAGCAGGGACAACCCGGCGCTTTATGCCGAGCTGGCGCAGGTCTATTCCGTGGCCAACGAACCCGCCAAGGCACTCGAAGCAATCGGCAAGGCCGTTGAGCTTCAGCCTGAAAACATCGACTATCTGCGGGCACGCGGGCAGTACGCGAACTGGATCGGCAAACCGGAAACTGCCGAAGACAGCTATATTCGAATCCTGAAGATTGAGCCAGACGACGCCAGCGCAACACTCGGCCTCGCCAGGGCAAGATCCTGGGCCGGGGACCTGAACGAGAGCCTGAAGCTGTTCAGGAAATACATTGAACTGCAGCCGGATGACAGTGACGCGCTAATGGATTACGTCAAAGTTCAATCCTGGAGCGGGAATTACAGCGCAGCTATGGATGGGCTGGACCTATATAAAGACCGGTTC
>JBFIFS010000267.1:0-2906 GCA_041602695.1 Kiritimatiellia bacterium | reverse complement strand
TGCGGAGGGTCAGGGGCTGAGCGAGCATACTTCGCCTTACGATGCCACGGTGATGGTACTTGACGGCGAAGCCACGCTCATGATCGCCGGCAAGCCGCTTAAGGTGAAGACCGGGGAGCTGGCGATAATGCCCGCTAACATCCCGCATGATGTGAGGGCTGAGAAGCCTTTCAAAATGCTGCTCATAATGATAAGGTAAGGAGTTGGTGGAGCTTTAGCTCGATCGGTAAACGCATGAAGATGGGGCTGCAAAGTGAGAGAGATGATTTATACGGGGGTTCAGGAGTTCTGGGGAACTCTGCTGGACATGTCTCCTTACCTGCTGCTCGGCTTTGCCGTTGCTGGCCTGCTTTCCGTTCTTGTAAAGGCCGAGCAGGTTGAGCGGCACCTGGGCAAGCCCGGATTCCTTTCCATTCTAAAAGCTTCCGTTTTCGGAATACCGCTTCCGCTCTGCTCATGCGGCGTCATTCCTGTAGCCGCTTCGCTGCGCAGACACGGTGCCGGAAAGGGTGCCGTTGCCTCTTTCCTGCTGTCGACGCCGCAGACCGGGGTGGACAGCATCATGGTGACCTACAGCCTGATGGGGCCGCTGTTCGCGATCTTCCGTCCGCTGGCTGCCCTCCTGTCAGGTGTTATTGGGGGGTCCCTGGTCGAGCTTGCCGGAGGCAAGGACGACCATGCGGAAGTTGACGCGTGCATGGACGATTGCTGTGCGCCTTCATCGGTTGACCGTCACTGGCTGGGCCGGGCATTCACTTACGGGTTCATGACGCTGCCGCGGGACATCGGCAGGTCAATGATCGTGGGCCTTGTCCTTGCAGGGGTCATAGCCGTGGCAGTGCCTGATGATTTCTTCACGCAGTTTGTCGGCACGGGCCTGCTGGGAATGATCTTCATGATGCTTGTCGGGATTCCCGTATACGTTTGCGCCACGGCGTCTGTTCCTATCGCAGTTGTCATGATGGCCAAGGGCATAACACCCGGTGCCGCACTCGTGTTCCTGATAACAGGGCCGGCCACGAACGCCGCGGCGATCACGACCCTGTGGAAAGTGTTAGGCAGGAGGTCGGCGCTGGCCTACATGGCGTCCGTCGCGCTGGTTGCCCTCGGTTCGGGTTTAGCCCTGGACTATCTCTTCACGGTAGTTCCGCTGGGCGCCGAGCATGTTCCGCACCACATGCTTCCGCCGGCGCTGAAGGTACTTACGGGCATCATACTCGCCGTCGTTCTCGGGCAGGCGTTTTTCAGGAGCCGCCACGGTCATGCGGAGCATGGTCACGGCGGCAGGGAGTTCTCGGTAAAGGGGATGACATGTTCACACTGCCAGCAGACGGTGACGCGCGTGATAAGCGAGCTGGAAGGCGTTAAAGAGGCCAGCGTGTCGCTCGATAAGGGCACGGCCACGGTAAAGGGGGAGGCTTCCTGCGCGGACATAATCAAAGCCATTGAGTCCGTGGGATACTCCGCTGAAGAGAAGGGGCATGATCACTCCCATGACTGACGGCAGAGACAAGGACTTTGAGATGCGCTCCTGCGCCGTGTCGCTTTCTGACATGGAGCTGTTTATTTTTCCCGAGCTTCTCTACGCGCTTGTTCTAGCCAATATCATGTCGCCCCGGGTTTGGGAGTGGAAGAAGGACGAATGGTTTTCCGGGCTCGAGCGAATGAAGCCTTACCGGCGCATTACCCGCCTGAAGCAGTTCGTCATGGACCACTACATGTTCAACCTGGACCTCGACACCTGGGGGCTTACCACGAAGGACCGCGAGATTGAACGCTTCAGCGGTTTCATAGACATAGAAATGCTCAAGCAGTCGAACGCGCTTTTCGGCTATGAAGGCGACAAGTACTATTTCGACATAGACATCCGAACGCATTTCGGTTTGGACAAGTATGAGGGCGAGGTGATTCCTTACTGGAAGACCGAGACTGTCGAAGCGATGGACGCCTTCAAGTACCGCCCCGGCTATGGAGTTGGGGCCGGCGAGTGTGTTTCGCTGTCGACGCTTTACGCGGCCGCGCTGTTCCTGGTCGCGGAGATACCTCTTGAAGACCTTTACCTGATGGCCACGCCGCTGCACTCGCAGAACTTCATTGACGTCGATGATGGCATCCTCACCAACAACAGGCGCCTGGTCACCAAGAACATGTGGTTCAACGGCACGGCGCTTTCGGCGCAGGCCAGGCGGGCGCTTGAAAACGAGAGGGTAACGATCGTCTCGCACGAGACCGGGGTGATCCATACGATCTACAAAGATGCAAGTATTGACCGCGGGGCGTATGAGCGTTTTTCAGGCCGGCTCAGCAGCTATCTCAAGGCCCAGTTCACGCCGGAGCTGTTCGGCACCTTTCTCAGGCAGGCGCATCAGCTGCAGAAGTGTTTTCAGGTATGCTGGCTGCGTCATGGCAGTCCTCGCTATGTTGCCGCTGAGCGCGTGTTCGCCTATGAGCACGGCAGCCCATACAGCCTGACGGACAATACCCGTGACAAGCTGTTCGCTGAAATAGACAGCGAAGAGCTCATGCACAGTCCCATAAGCGGAAGGATCCTTCTTAATGATCTTGAGGATTATATTACGGAGCGCAGCATAGACCTCGACAGCGAGGAAGATGTAGAGAAGTTCAAGGCCAGGTTTCCTGAAGGCTGCGTCCACAGGGCGGACATCATGGACCAGCTTATCAGGTTCCTGCATGTTAAACCACGCCTGCCTTCGGCCGCTGACAAGACATTCAGCGAGCCGGAATACAGGCTGGGGATCAGCAGCGACATGGAGCGGGAAGAAATTGTCGAGCGGCTCGAATCAATTCGTTCCCGAAACCGGCTGGCGGACCTGGCGTTCTACGCGTTGCGCGACCTGAGCAGGATAGAGCACGGTCCGTTCGTCGCAGCAGCGGTCGAGAGGAAC
>JBFIFS010000266.1:0-2911 GCA_041602695.1 Kiritimatiellia bacterium | reverse complement strand
GTCCCCACGATAAGCTCATGGGGTTCTATCGCGATCGGCATATTCTCAAGAATCAGTCTGAGTGCGTGCGCGCGGCGCTCTGCGAGGCCGCATTCCATGCCGCTGGTGTCCCAGTCCGGTGGCAGGGGTATACGGTGCCGCGCATGCTCTGCGCGATGCATCCGTTCTTTCAGTTCTGCGATACGATTCACATGCAGCCTCACTGCTCGTCGTGGGATTGTAGCGCCGTCCCGCAGTTGTTCAATGCTCTTTCCGGTGTATCCGTCGGCGATCAGAATGGGGAGCCAGGATACGTGAACCCCTGCGGGATTATCCACGTCGCAGGGTTTCCGCGATCGATTAAAGTATAAGTTCCTTGGCCGGGTCCGGTAAATGTCAGGTGCCAGGCTTCGGAGCCGCCTGCAAAGTGCGCATA
Source organism: Kiritimatiellia bacterium (assembly GCA_041602695.1). Taxonomy (GTDB): domain Bacteria; phylum Verrucomicrobiota; class Kiritimatiellia; order UBA8416; family JBFIFS01; genus JBFIFS01. The sequence continues at coordinate 2,496 of JBFIFS010000266.1, read as the reverse complement.
AAACAGCTCGAGTACCCCCTCAGTTGGGGAGGTCATGGTATAAGTCCAGGGGGTGTCGGACGCCCATGGCATTGCTGGCGGCGGACCGGAAGCAAGATACTGGCTGGAATACTGGAAATTCGTTTGTCCAGTAACCTGAAAACCTCTCGTATATCGCCCGGGGTAAGTTAGAGCATGGCCTCCTGCCCAATCATACTGAAAGAGAAAGAAATCTCCGGCGGCGGGACTGATGTTGGCCCAGGCCGGTTGGGGAGCGGGATCTGCGGATGAAGACGTGGCCGGGTCCGACTCGACCGAGACGATAATTTCTACCTCAACAACGTCCAGTATCTCTCCCTTGGGGCTGACCCGGACCCTGCCAAGGACAACATCGTCTGGCGTGGAGCCGTTAGGCCGGTACTTGACGCTTATGTCACGCGTGAGCTCGGTGTCCTTGATATGAAACACCAGGGTAAACTCTCCAGCAGGAACATTGTAGAAGGTGAAACGGCCGTTTGCTTGCGTTAAAGTGCGGAGGATGGATTTGCCGTCCTGCACGAGGTCTACCGTGATACCCTGCACCGCTGCAGGGACCCATTCTCCACTGATGGATTCGAGAATACCACTGACAGTTGCCGAGCCCGAACCGGTATCAGACAGCGAATCGTCGCTGTCATTATCTTCGCATCCGGTCATAAATGCGCCGGCACACACTGCAACCAGCACCCAAGCCATCAACTTCTTTACTGACATAATTACCTCCAGATTAAATTAAACTCTAATTGCCGCGGTGCAGGAGCGCAATGTCAATCGAGAGCCGAAGCCCAGGCAGCCGCATGACGCTGGGCACCTTACGACGTAACTCAAAGACGTCCGAGCTCTGATAGTTATGCGGGCTTGCTCGTAAGAGAGGCGTCAGAACTTTCGCTCAAGGCCCACGCTGTAGACCTGTGCGTCAAAGTCTCCGCTTGCTGAGTTCATATTGTGTGTGTATCCGGCCCGGACCTTAAGCATCCAGTCAGGGGAAAGGGAGAACTGTCCTTCCGCATCACCGCTGGCTCCGAACTCAAGTTCATCAAAAGTTTCGTCACGCTGCAGTCCCGCGACCAGAGACATCGCAATGCCGCTATTGGCGCTGAGCTTGTAATAGCCGTTCGCTTTGAGCGCATAGCGTTCGTATAATTCAGGCGCATAGTACCCCCTGAACTCCTGGTCTTCGAACGCCTGCCACCAGAGAAAGACGCCAATATCCAGGTTCAGGTCCTCGTTTCGGACAACCGCGCGCCGAGGTGCGATATAGGCCTCCCACTGCCTGTTAAGATCAGAGAATTTTGCCTGGCTGGCGCCGACGTCGATGGTGTATTTCAGGCCGGGTGTCCAAATGATCCGCACGGCCTGGTTTCGCCTGTAGATGCCCTGTGCGGCTGCGCGTGGTGACACGGCGTAGATATGTTTGTCATCGACGTAACTCACTGATAGCGAATCAGCCAGACGGAGGTCCAGGATCCCCCTGAAAGACACCATTGTTTCCCGCTCAGCAACTTCTATTGTGTCGGTGTCCGTATGGCCAATCGTGGCGGTCAGACTGACCTGAGGGAGGACGAGCCAGTTCATCCCCGCCCACGCGTCCGTCGAGGATGTGGAATCCTGCCCGTCCGGGCTTTCCAGTCCTGATCCCTGATCGGCCCGCAGTTCTTTCCATTCCTTACCGGCAATCAGCCTGACGGATGGAAGGATCTGAGCGCCCGCCTGAAGCCTGTAGGTTTCAATATCGAGGACGTCAGACTCAATATAGTATTCACCCGAAGCTTTGACCGCATCTCTGCTTCCCGAGGTAATGAACTTTCTTAGCCCCGCATTGTCCGGAGAGTTGGGCCTTATCGTTTCAAGCTGTTCCAGGCTCCGCATCGCTTGTTCTTGCTGACGCGAGTTATGAAAAGCCACCGCGCGCGTAAACAGCATCTCATAGTCAATAGGGTCTGCCTCCAACAGAGGGTTGATTAAGTCGTGTGCTGCGGCAGACTTGCCGGCCGAAGCAAGCAGCCGCGCTCTCTGCTTTTTATATTCCACTGTTTCGCTGAACCGGTCTTTATATAGGTCCAGCCCATCCATAGCTGCGCTGTAATTCCCGCTCCAGGATTGAACCTTGATGTAATCCATTAGCGCGTCACTGTCATCCGGCTGCAGCTCAATGTATTTCCTGAACAGCTTCAGGCTCTCATTCAGGTTCCCCGACCAGGATTTTGCCCTGGCGAGGCCGAGTGTTGCGCTGGCGTCGTCTGGCTCTATCTTCAGGATTCGAATATAGCTGTCTTCGGCTGTTTCCAGTTTGCCGATCCAGTTCGCGTACTGCCCGCGTGCCCGCAGATAGTCGATGTTTCCAGGCTGAAGCTCAACGGCCTTGCCGATTGCTTCGAGTGCCTTGGCGGGGTCGTTGGCCATGGAATATACCTGCGCCAGCTCGGCATAAAGCGCCGGGTTGTCCCTGCTGCTCTTAATCTTCTCCTGAATCGATTC
>JBFIFS010000265.1:0-2914 GCA_041602695.1 Kiritimatiellia bacterium | reverse complement strand
GTCTTCAGGGCCGATGATGGACAGATAAGCTCGTTCGCGACGGTAAGCATTACGGTGACGATGCCGGAAGTGTCGGTCACTGCAACAGATGCCGCGGCTTCGGAAACCGGGCCTGACGGCGGCGAATGGGCAATTACGAGGGTCGGCAGCACTGGACTGGCGTTGAATGTCATCTTCTCCCTGGGCGGCACAGCTACTGAGACGGACGATTACTCAATTGATACGACAAGCCCTGTTACAATACCTGCCGGCCAGACCAATGTTACGATCACTCTCACGACAGTTGACGACAGCGTGCCTGGGGAGGGCAGTGAGACCGTTGACCTGATAATCACGCCGGACGCCGCGTACAGTATCGGCACGGGCACCGGAACAGTTACGATCGCGGACAACGACTTTGTCGCGCCGGCCGTGAGCAACTACGGCACCACGGCCTTGAGCGATACAAGCGCCAGTGTTTCCGGCTGGGTGTCCTCAGGCGGCGTGGTTGAGGCCTGGATATGCTGGGGCAGCACCGATGGCGGCGCCGCCAGCACCGGCGACTGGGACAACGTCGTCGCCATGGGGCCGGTGAATGTAGGAACTGAGTTTTCCACCAACATAACCGGGCTATCGACAAATTCCACCTACTGGTATCGCTGCTACGTGACAAACACTTCTGGTACCGCCTGGTCGCCATCGGCCGGCACATTTAGCGGAACGGCGGTAGGCGGCGGCGGGCCGGCATCAGATACAGAGCTGCCAATATCAGATGTGTTCTGCCACAACGAGAAGGGCAACTTCGGAGGTATACCTGGTGACATGATTGCGGGAACCGGCATGAACGGAAATCCCGACAATTACTCCGGTTCCTGGCCCACCAATGAGCCCTCGCTGTGGACGGCTACGGACAGCGGGTACAAGTCTGAGTGGCAGTCGGCGGCGCTTGTTAACTCGGCCACGAGCGCAAACTCCAAGATCGGCTGGGCGATATTCGATGTTGGCGCTTCATACACGCTCAAAGATTTCTACCTCTGGAACGAACGCGAGAATTCGGGACGAATCACAGCGACGTTCAATGTTTACGTTGCCGAGACCCCCGCCGTTTCTCCGCCGCACGGACCGACGGACAATACGGCCATAGATTACGATTTCGCGGGCGGCGGCTGGACGAAGATCAATGGGCCCGTACTGACAGGAAGCTGGAGGGGTGACCAGGTTGTCAGCCTCGGCAGCGTCGACGCCCGCTATGTCGCCGTGGAGATCCTCACCAACGGAGGCGATGCCAACAAGGTCGGACTGGCGGAGGTCGGGATTGTAGCCACGATTTCCGCGGGCCCGGCTCTCGGAAACGAGGCCCCGACAGACATAACGAATACCGGAGCTGTGCTGAACGCTGCGCTTGATGCGAGCGGTACGAATTACGATGTTTACGTTTACTACGGCGCGAGCGACGGTGGAAGCAACGCCGGTGCCTGGGCATCGAGCGACTATGTTGGATCCTGGACTAATGTTTCCACGGGCTTAAGCTACACCGCCAGCCTGGCCGGCGGGCAAACCTATTACTATACCTTCCAGGGAAGTAACAGTTCCGGGCAGATATGGGCCACGCCAAGCTGGCAGTTCAATACGCTGCCCGCTGGTGCCGTCACGACAAACCACTACGTGCCCCACAGCTGGCTCGCGAGCCAGAATCCCGCCTGGACGAACGACTATGAGGCCGCTGTTACCAACGACCATGACAGCGATGGGTTTACTACGGCACAGGAATATTGGAGCGGAACGGATCCCCAGGATGGCAGCTCGTACCTGCGTATCGAAAATGTTGGCACGATATCCAGCAATGTTAATCTTGTCTGGGTGCACTCCCAGGCGGACGCCGGGCTTCCTCCGATAGTCATACAGTGGCGCTCGAGCATGCTGACGGGAGCATGGAGTTACGCCGGCCAGAATACACCGAGCAATGGGACAAACTCCTGGGACGCGCTGATGCAGCAGGGCGGGTACTATCGCCTGGCAGTCACCAACATGCCGTAAAGGCCTGATCCCAGGAAAGACCTCTGTAGGGCCCACATTGAAAGATGGGTCGCGGATATTTCGGATTCCTGAGAGGGAAATCCGCAACGCAAGGCATCCTTGAGCTATATGCCCTCTCGGCAGATGGGTCTATCCATTGTAGTTCTGCTCTCTGTGTCCTCTGTGCGAGGTCTCTGGATTTACCCCTGTTTGTGCCAAAAAAGCAGTTCAAGGCTCGGCAATTCTACAAGACCTCGATGCTATACTTTTAAGTGAAAAGGTAGGAAACCGTACCCAGAGGGATTGAAATGAACGACAGAGTAAAGAGGCTGAGGCAGGAGAGTTTTGAAGCGCCGGTGCGGCTTTCTGAAGAACGCGCGGTACTCATGACGGAGTTTTACGAGCAGAACGAAGGTAAGCTTTCGGTACCCATGATGCGGGCAGGCGCGTTCAAGTATCTCTGCGAGAAGAAGACGGTTTATATTGGCGAGGGCGAGCTGGTTGTAGGCGAGCGTGGGCCTTACCCGAAGGGCGTATCGACATATCCGGAACTTACCTGCCACAGCGAAGAAGACCTCAGGATCCTGAACAGCCGGGCCAAGACGCCTTACCTGGTTTCCGATGAATCGATTGAAGCCTATCGAGAGAAGGTGATTCCTTACTGGCGTGGAAAGTCCATGCGCGACCGCCTCTTCGATGGGCTTTCAGAAGAATGGCAGAACGCTTATGAGTCAGGGCTCTTCACGGAGTTCATGGAGCAGCGCGCGCCGGGACACACGACGCTGGACGGCAAGTTCTACACCAAAGGCATACTGGAATTTAAGAAGGACATAGCCGCAAGAATCGAAGAGGAAACGGACGAGGCGAAGCTGGAAGAGCTGAAAGCAATGGACGTCGCCTGTGATGCAGTAATCATTTT
>JBFIFS010000264.1:0-2936 GCA_041602695.1 Kiritimatiellia bacterium | reverse complement strand
GTCAAGAACCACGCGGGCTTCCATGTTGTTATCGAATTTGCCGTCAAAGAGAAGATATAGCTGGTTGGACTTAAACTTGTCGCCGTCGTTTGATCCGCCCACGTCGTCGCTCAGCTCATAGAACAGCTCGAGGTCTGCGCTAACCTTGATTTCCGGGGCCGCGTCCTGCGCCATAGCTAAAGAACCGAACATTACAATCGTCATTACTGCCAGCAATACTCTCTTCATTCTGTGTGTCTCCTTCTCGTTGTTAAACGCTCTCAACTGCCGCATTGCCTGAGCCAATCCCACCTGCATCAATGCCGGCTTCAGGAACTCGGGGCGTCAGGAAGCATAGCTATGTAAGCCTGAGAATATTCGGGAAAGATTAACCCAAAGTAAGGTTATTATTACGGCGGCCATTCCAAGAACCGCCAGCCCGCCTGTCAGTCGGGGCCGCTTCCTGCCGTAGACAGCCCTGACATGCAGGTAAATTGCATATACAAGCCATGTGACAAGCGACCACATTTCCTTGGGGTCCCAGCCCCAGTAATCGCCCCATGCAAGCTTGCCCCACCAGCTCCCAAGTATCAGGCCGAGCGTCAGGAACGGGAACCCCATCGAGACAATGCGGTATGTCCCCTCCTCATAGTCAACCAGGTCCGGGTCCGCCGGCCTGGCCTTGCCTGCCATAGCCATGACGGCCTGCACCGTTGCTTTGGCCATGATAGCGTATGAGGCCATATACACCCCGACATGCGGCGCGAACAGCCAGCACTGTAGTGCCGGCGGCAGCTGCTGTGGTTCGGCACTGAACACAAACCCGGCGGGAAACAGAACGATAAAACCGATCAGCATGTCTGCGGGCTCCGCCCCAACCCTCAGGAACTTCCTGCAAAACAGGGAAACAGGATAAATGAGGCCGAGGCAAAGAAACACCTCGAAGAGGTTCTGCATTGGCCAGTGCTTGACATGTATCCCTCGATACACGAGTGCCGCGAGAACGATCACCGAACTCAACAGGTAAATTGCATTGGCGGTCCTTCTGCGCTTAAGCAGGGACGCAACAAACGCAATGAGCATCGCCGCCATGGCCGCGTAAATCAGGTAGCCCTGCGGTGTGTTCTTGATCATCATGCCGACACCGCCTTCCCAGGCCGAAGGTGACGCAGCCAGCATTGCCAGATTACACCAAGGCAGAGAAAGAAATATCCGATAAACACCGGAACCAGCCCGCTGTCGGAAGTGACCGACAGCACCGTGTAATGTCCACGCTGCTGGTCGTAGCCCGTCTGATAAAAATCGTATCCTCCGTAATGAAGAGGATCGTTAACCTCAATCGTCTTCCTCAGTACGACTTCGCCATCCTCAACGACGGCAAGCGCGCTCTTGTAGTCGCTGATCTGGCTGGGCCCGCTGTAGCGATAGCCGAGAAAGAGCCCTTCATACTCAAATCCATGTCCGCCGAAGCCGCGCGCAAAAACATAGTGTCCACCCGACTTTGACCCGTCAGGCAAAGTGATCTCTACCTCCAGTGCAGGATTCACATTACTCCCTCCGGCGTCATGCGCAATCCTGCGATCTCCATCGATCATGATCTTGAAATTCTTAAACGCCCTGGTGATCTGGATCTTCGGCTTTCCTTCGCCGAGGTCGAGCACCTTGCCTGGCTCCGCTGTTACCGCAGTCGCGACATCATTTGAGTCAACCGAGTAAAGCTGCCCCTTTGACTCGTAATACTCGATCCAGAAATCATCGAGTCCCAGCTCAAAAGGCAGTTCCCCAACTACGGTGCTGGTTCCGTCCGCGGAATAGAGCCTGTTCTCCCTGTGGCCTTCATGGATCTTCATCATGCCCTCACGCACCTTCGTCGACCCAAAGTGTCGGGCGCGCAGCTGATGAGCATCCTGTGACCCCCAGAGGGCGCCCAGTATCACAAGCAGGCAGCCGAGGTGGCAAAGAAAAAGTGCAGGCCTCTTTACCAGGCTCTTTACCGTAAAGAACCCCGCGGCGAAAAGTAGCGCCAGCAGTATCCAGAACACTGCGAGCGGCGGACTGTTGAAGAAGACCGTGGCTTTGCTGGAGCCAAGGAATGCACTGTAAACAGATAGGGCCGCAAGCACGGCAAGAAAGAACACTGTTATCCAAAGCACAGCCTTCCTGAGCCTGCCCTTCGTCATCCCCCTGGATGTTTGTTCAGCCATTTCTCAGCATCTCCAGATTCGCGTTAAGTGGAGACTGTACCAAATGCCCCCACCCCTTCAACAAGGCAATTTTCCAAAAAAAACGGACCCGCTTCCTTGATGGAGGCGGGTCCGATTTTTATTTCAATGATAGAGGCTTAGAATACCTTCTTCACAGAAGCATACAGCCCGTGAGCTGTGTAGTCGGCCTCGTTCTGGCTGTAGTTGTCATCGTTGTAGACATCTGCAGCGTAAGCCAGCTTGCAGCTGAGCGTATCCGAGAGCTCGTGATCCACTGTCGCCGTAAGCGAGTGCCTTGCAAACTTGGCAACTACGGGAAGACCGTCAGGATTCTGCTCGTTATCAGCTACCGTAAGCAGGTAGCTCAGAGACAGGTCTGTCTCATCCGAAACCATGCGGGTCAGGCTGCCGATCACGCTCAGCGAGTCCGCTGTATGCGGCGAGATCGTATCAACGTCAGACAGCTCAGGGATCTTTGACTCAGTTTCCCTGTACTGGACAACTGCCGTGCAGTAGGTCTTCGCTGACGGAACAATCGTCGCGCTCAGCGTGACGATATTCGCCTCGTATTCATAGTTCTTCTGCTTCGCAGTGCCGCCTTCGACAACCGATGTCTGGTCGCCTTCCGTCGTGATGTACTGATACTTCAGGCCCGTGCGGATACCGCCTGAGATCCTGTAGTCCAGCTTCGCCACGACTTCGTGCGTATCGCCTTCAAGCGCCTTGATGTTGCCTGAGTAACCGATGGCCTCG
>JBFIFS010000263.1:0-2939 GCA_041602695.1 Kiritimatiellia bacterium | reverse complement strand
CGGTGCGTGATGTGGATGTGCCCTTGTTGCAGAAGAAGTTGAAGTCCTACGGTGCGTATCTTCCGAATGTGGATTAGTGGTTTAAGGCGTGAGATTCCTCGACTGCGCTCGGAATGACAGCGGCAGGCTTAGCTGGGCGGGAATGACAGCGGATTCCTCGACTGCGCTCGGAATGACAGCGGATTCCTCGACTGCGCTCGGAATGACAGCGGTAGGCTTAGCTGGGCGGGAATGACAGCGGTAGGCTTAGCTAGGCGGGAATGGCGCTGGGCGGCCCTGCTGTCATCTCGAGCTTGTCGAGAGATCTCACTTAATGGATAGTGGTGCCTGTTGGATTAGTATAGGACCGTAGGAGAGTCGTATGGCGAGCGGCTTCGAATTGAAAAGGGATATACCTGTTGAGGAGGGGTACGACCTCCTGGTAGCGGGCGGTGGACCGGCGGGATGCGCGGCGGCTGTGTGCGCTGGCAGGTTGGGCGCCAAGGTGCTGCTTGTCGAGGCGACGGGCTGTCTGGGCGGTATGGGGACCTCGGGGCTTGTCACCGCATTTGACCCGATGGCAGACGGCGAGAAGCCGCTGGTCGGAGGCATCATGCGGGAAATAGTTGAGACTCTTTACGAGCGAGGCGAGCTCGGACCGGATGTTACTCCTGACATTTGGCGCAAAAAGTATCACTGCTGGACACCGTTTCGCGCGGAAGGCCTGAAGAGGCTTCTAGATGACTTGATGTCTGACGCCGGAGTTGAAGTGCGGCTCTTTACCACAGTTGTTGAAGCCGATGCGAAAGACGGCACCGTGAGCGGCGTCGTGATTAACAATATCGAAGGGTTGCGGTGCTTACGGGCAAAGACTTACATCGACTGCACCGGTGATGCCGTGTTGGCAGATCTATGCGGCGCTCAGTGCCTGACGAACGCCAAGGCGATGCCCGGGACGCTGTGTTCTCTTCATTCGGGTATCGACTGGGAGCGTATGCCTGCCTATGAAGATCGGCAGAAGCTTCTTGTTCAGGCGATTGGCGAGGGGCATTTCACGCAGCCGGACCGCCACCTGCCCGGCATGTCGAGGGTTGGGCATTCCTTAGGATACCTGAATGGCGGCCATCTCTTTGGGAAGGACGCTCTGACCTGTAAGGGAAGGAGCGAAGGCATGGCCTTGGGTCGGAAGCTGGTCCGAGAGTATGTCGAGTTTTACCGCAAGTATATGCCGGGTTGCGAGAAAATGGAGCTTGTGACAACTGCTGCGCTGATGGGCGTACGCGAAACACGCCGGATTGTCGGGGAATACGAGCTGACTTTTGAGGATTACATCAATAGGAGGCAATTTTCTGACCAGATTGGTGTCTTCAATAAATCAGTCGATATCCACATACGCGACTGTTCTGACGAGGAGTGGGCGCGGTTTCAAAAGGAATACACTGATGAAGGGCGTCTGGGTGAAGGTGAGTGCTTTGGTATTCCATACGGCATAATCGTGCCTAAGGGATGGAAGAATCTGTGGGTAGCTGGCCGCTGCAATTCTTCAGATATCAAGGTCCACGGCTCCATTCGCGTGATGCCCGCCGCTGGAATCATGGGCCAGGCCGCGGGAACCGCGGCTGTGCAGTGTATTCGCAGTGGGGATACTGCCTTCGGACTCGATAGAGATGCTTTAGTTGGAATTCTGGGCGAGCAAGGCGCTATACTTAGATGAGTATGACTAGACGCGAAAGACTGATGGCAACTTTGCGGGGTGGGACGGTGGACCGTCCGGCCGTATCGTTCTACGAGCTGAACGGGCTCAACGAAGATCCGTCAAACCCTGATCCGTATAACATCTATTCGCATCCGTCGTGGAAGCCGCTCATCGAGCTGACGAGGGAGAAGACAGACCGCATCGTAATGCGTGGGGTGGGCTACCACTCCGTTACGCCCGATCCTATAGATGGTCTGTCCGAGACGGAAACCGTAGAGAAGGGCGATAGCCGCCTGATGACCAGGACCGTTACGACAGGCGGCAGGACGCTGACAACGCGCACGAGACGCGATAAGGACGTCAACACGGTCTGGACTGAAGAACACCTGCTTAAAGATACGGATGACTTGAAGGCCTTCCTGGAAATACCTCCGCCTCCTTGTGACGGTGAGGTGAACCCGTCGCGAGTGCTCAAGGCGGAAGAGCAGATTGGTGATACTGGCATAGTCATGATCGATACGCCAGACCCGCTCTGCCTCGCGGCATCGCTTTTTGACATGTCGGAATACACGATCATTGCATTGACTGAGCAGGAGCTGTTTACCGAGCTGTTGGAGCGGTTTGCGCGTGAGCTGCTGCCCAAGACAGAGGCAGTGGCGAAAGCTCTTCCCGGCAGGCTCTGGAGGATCTATGGGCCTGAATACGCGGCGCCCCCTTATTTGCCGCCGCACCTCTTCAGGGAGTATGTGTGCAAGTATGTAACGCCGATGGTTGAATCCATTCATAAATATGGAGGGTTCGCCAGGATCCACTCGCACGGCAATCTGAAAGACATCCTGGACGATATCGTTTCCACTGGTGCTGCCGGTTTGGATCCAATAGAGCCGCCCCCACAGGGGGATGTGGAACTGTCATATGTGCGTGAGACGTATGGCGGACAACTGGTCCTGTTCGGGAACCTGGAGATAACCGACATTGAGAACCTGCCCACGGATCAGTTCGCTGAGAAGGTTAAGCGTGCGATAGACGAGGGCACGGCTGGCGAGGGCCGCGGCTTCGTGCTGATGCCCTCGGCGTGTCCCTATGGAAGGGTGCTGTCCTCCCTGACCATGAAGAACTACGAGAAGATCATAGATATTGTGGAAGGGCTGTAGGGGGGCGGGATGCGGGATGAGCGATGCGGGATTCGGGGTGCGTGATACGGGATGAGGGATACGGGATTCGGGATGCGGGATGTGAGATGCGAGATGGGGGATACGGGATG
>JBFIFS010000262.1:0-2943 GCA_041602695.1 Kiritimatiellia bacterium | reverse complement strand
CCTGTCCTACGAGCAGCGGGCAAACCACGCCCGCAGATGGGCGGAGCTGACGATCAATCCGACTCGTGAGATTGTCATGGTGTCACCGGAAGGTGCAGGGATGAGGACTAGCTGCATCGCCTCCGCTGAGCGTTTGGAAGGGCCTGTGGCGCCGCGTGAGCGCGTAGCTACGCCGACTCTCGCATGGGTAGAGCGTCGCGCGGGTCAGTACAAGCTCGTAGTATTTGAAAACGGCGAGACTCGTACGGTCCTGACCAGGAATGCGGTCTTGAGGTGTCCGAAGGTGGCGGTTACGGGTTCGGGGCTACTGTTCGCTTTTGAGACGGATACGGGGCCATTCAGCACGCGGATCGAAGTGGTGGACGATAGTGGTGCGCTGCTTTATCAGGCCGCTGGACGGGAGCCAGTTCTATGTGCGGCAGGCAAGGGCTTCGCGTTGGGGTATGAGCAGGCATCACCGAACCGGGTGACAATCAAGGCCGAATATTTCGTGTTGGAGGATTGTTCTGAGCCGCAGGCGACTGTTGAGCTTGAGGAGGGCGACTATCTCTTGAGCGCGGACATTGCTTGGGGCGATGGACTGTTGTACGTCATAGCTGAGAGCTCGCCTCGCTGGGGGTACAGCAACCAGATAGGGCTGCACCGGACGATTCATACGTGGAGCTGGGACCTGAAGGGCAGTCCCAAAGCGCTGGGCCAGCTTCCTGTCGAGAAACGCGCTTTTAAGTCTATTGGCGTGGAGAACATCGCACCGGTGCGGCCGGGCATTCTTATCGAGGACGGCCTGCCTGCCGCTACGTTCAAACAGCACCGTTTCACGGGTTTCCGCGCATTCGAATGGGACCTTTTCCTTTGCAGGCATGATGGCGACAGCTGGTGTGATCCTGCGCGGGTATCGGTCAATCCGACGCTGACAGACTCAACATTCGGACTGGTCTTTATTGATGGTGGGTATGTAGGCCTTCTGCCAACGCATGAAAATCAGGGCGGTAAGGGGTCGAAGCAGAGCGAAGAGCACGCAGTCGAGTTGATTTCCTTTGCGCCTGGATTCGCACTGGAGGGGATTCAAATTCCTGACGAGAAAAAGGCAGAATATCGGATGCCGCCGCCCTGCAAGGATGTTGCGCTTGAGCCGCCCGTGCTAAAGGCCCCCTATGAGGGGCGTGAGCTGGTTTGGGGCGACCTGCACATTCATTCCATCTATTCGAAGTGTGTCGGGGCCGTTGACGGAAGCCCGCGTGAGAACATTCGGTTCGCGCGTGATGTTCTGGGCTGCCGGGTATTCGCCATAACAGAACACACTCCGCACACGACGGGAATAGAGAGTACTTGGCTCTTTGATCAGGAGGAGTCAACTGCCGGGAAGGACAACGTTGTCCTATACGCTATGGAGCCCGGGATCCGCGGAACACGTCACATGAATCTCTACTGCCGGGAGCGCGCCATATTTGAAAAACTGGAACGCATTATGATCTCGCAGGACCATCGCTACCCGGAGCTATTGAGGCAATTGAGGGAGGACCTGCCGAACGATTCTGTTTACGCGATGCGGCACGTGCATGGCGATGCGATTCCTGACGAACAGATCCCGCAGCATTTCGATGCCCAGTATGAGCCGGCGATGGAGGCCATGCAGGGGCGGGGCAACGCGATGCTGGGCGAGTGGGAAAGCTCATCAAAGTTTCCGAACTCATTCCTTGATGCCGGCTGCAAGGTGGGACTGGTAGGTGGTACTGACCATTTCAGGGAGTGGACGCCGAATCACTTCTGCCTGACGGGGTTCTGGGTCAAGGAAGTGAGCCAGGCTGGGGTATGGGAGGCGATCCGTAACCGGTATACCTTTGCGATGTCTGATTCGCGCGTTGCGATGGTGACGCGCTGCAAGGGCGCCCCGATGGGAGAGACGGTAGTGCTCGATGCCGATGAGCCGATGAAGGTAACCGTGGAGCTGAGCTGTGCCCAGAAAGTCAGGCGTGTCACTCTTATGCGGGACGGAGAGCTCCTGCCATGGACTGATGTCGGCGCGAATGCGGCTACGCTTGAGCTCGCGGACGAAGAGTGCGATATTGGCAGGCATTGGTATGTGGTGACAGCGGAGGTCGATACGGGTCACGGAGCCGACAATGAGGGGGTCTGCCACGCGTCGCCTTATTTTGTCTGGAAGAAGCCGGAAAAGAAGAAGGGCAAGAAATAGGATGGTCGATTCGCTGAAGATCAGAGTAGAGACTAGGTATCCGGAGCATTTGGCGGAGAAAGCACTGCGCCTCGAGGCCGCCGGCGAGTCGTTCGATCGCGCGATGATAACGATACCAGCTATGGTAAAGCCGGGCGCAACGTTTAGCGCGACCGTGAGCCTTCTCGACAGCAACGCCATGCCAATAATTGCCGGCGGTGAAGTATTGTCTATCTCGCTGGATGACAGCGATTCCTATGATGTGAAGTTTCCGGAAGGACGATGCGCTATGGCGCGCGTGGAAGGACTGGTTAAGAGTGACGCGGGTTATTTCAGGTTATCGGCAGAGGTGGGCGACCAGATCTTCCTGAGTAACCCATCGCTCTGTACTGACAAAGACCGCCCCCTGTTGCTGTGGGGCGATCCCCATATCCACACTACGGTTGGCGACTGTCACCCTGACAGGTGCAGGACGAGGAACCTTGCGTATGCCGCGGCACGACACGCTTACGGTTTGGATTTTGTGGCAGTTGCGGATCATGTCTCATGGGCCCCCCGCGGGACAGCAGGCAAATGGAAGGACAACCTTGCGCTGTGTGACCTGTTTGATGAGCCGGGTGAGTTTTCAACGCTCTATTGTTATGAGACTTCGATGAAGGGCGGCAAGGGGGGCGACTGTAACGTTTACATGCGCCAGCGGAACGCAACATACGTTGACCCATGGCCGGATGAGATGAACGCTGCCCAGCTGGCGGCGCAGCTGGAGGGTG
>JBFIFS010000261.1:0-2957 GCA_041602695.1 Kiritimatiellia bacterium | reverse complement strand
TCTATCCTCTATCCACTCCCCTCATCCCGCATCCCGTCCCCCGTACCGTGTCCGGCATAGCTCGTTAGAGCGACGCCTGGATCCCTCATCCCGCTCCCCCTACCCTCTATCCTCTATCTTCTATCATCTATCCTCTACCCTCTATCCACTCCCGCATCCCGCTAGGCGCACCAACAACTTCTTGATGCAGCCCATCGCTCCGGCTAATCTAGATGCCCTGAATACAAACAAGGAAACACTATGAACTTTAAGCACTTCGCCCTTCTCGCTGTTCTCCTGGCAATCGCTGCCACAACCGCCACCGCGGAACCCAACGTGCTCGTTATCGCCTCGACCCGCCCATACTCATCACAGCAGGGCGTCAAGCCTATGGACGAGCCTTCCATCAAGAAGCTCGTACAGGACAGGATAGCCAGCGATCTCAAGATACGAGGAAAAATCAACATCGTAATTGAAGACGTCTTCCGCATGAAACAGCTCGATACCGCAGTCGGCGGAGGCGGCAGCATGGGGCAGAAGACGTACAAATGCCATTCACTCGCCCAATGGTACCTCTGGCCCGAAGGCAAGGCCGAGCGCATGGCCAACCTGCAGGGAAAAGGCGGCACCAAATGGGACGCCGTGGTGATCATGGGCGACGCGTCCATCATAGCCAATATGCCGGGCGTCTTCGCCGAAGGCGCAACGCTCATCATCGACAAGGTCCGCGAGGGCTCCGGTCAGCCGCTCCTCTACATCCCGCCTACTGACAATGCTGACACCACAGCCGCGATTACGGAAGCTGTGACCATTATGGGCGTTACCGCCGATGTCGCAGTCTTGCCGAAACCATCACATGCAATCATTCAGAAAGTCTCAACAAGCGTGCCATCAAAGTCCAACGTCTTTGCCATGAAGTATGTGGACAAGCGAGCTATTACCTATAACCACACAGGAACAAGCTCAGAGCGCGGACTTGAACGCGGCATCAAGGCCGCGGTCGCCCGCTGCCGAGTGACCGCCAACAAGGCCGATCCGGCGAAGACGGAAGGGAAGATCGACTTCAACTACGGCAGGGCCAATTCGAACTTCGAGAAACACAAACAGTACAAGGTAGAGCCGAACAACTTCGACCGCTCTTACGGGTTCCCGATGCAGGACCACTCAAAATCCGCCGCCGAAACAATGCTCTACGGAATCGACAGGCGCGGCGATGACGGCACGGACCTCGGCATAGCCTGGGACATGATAAACCAGAACGAGGTCGAGAAGGACGTGCGCTGCGTTCCTATCCGCCTCATGTTCGCAAAGCTCAACAACATCAATCCTGAGCTCAAGCCATGCGGCGACAGCTGGCATATGAGCAAGTACCTGGATACAGCGTCAGGCACTTTCATATACACACTGCTTTCAGGCAGGTGCCCGGTCGATGACAAGCCCTCACCGGAGAACAAGGATGCCTATAACCACTGGCTGGGCCAGACCATTGGGTACGAGACTGCCTGGCGTATGTCGCATCTCGGCGCGCGCGTCCCGGGTTTTGTTGTAAGGCCGAGCGGCGCGTCCGCGCTTGAGGTGAAATTCCTGTATCCCCCCACGACTGAAGTAACAGTAGCCGTCGGCGCTGATCGCCCTGATGCCGCTGAGGTGTCCCCCAAAACGCTGACTTTCACCCCGGAAAACTACAGCAAGGCGCAGAGCGTAAGCATAAAGACCAAAGCTGACAGTCCATTCAGCGTCAAACTTCTCACCCAGTCCAACGACGTCACCTTCAACCAGCTCCAGGACTCCTGGCCCTTCACCGCCGCACCCTGAGCCCTTATCTATTTCGCTATCTTTCGGAAGGCTCTTCGGGCAGAATACTCGCGGAAAAGAGAGCCCTGCGGGCGGGAGTAGTCTCGTGTCATGAAGAAGACCGTTCTAAACAGATATGAACGCATGGGCGACGGAAGGATAGTGATCGACGTTTCTGTCGGGGCCCTCCATGACCTCTACGAAAACTTTGACCTGACTGTGCCCTACGTCAAGAAGGACCTCGACCTGGATTTTGCGGAGTACCTGATCGACTGCGCGCGCGAGATCGGAAACCACGATTTCGTGATCCGAATAAATCTCCCGAAACCGGAAGGCCCGGCATTGATGGAACGAGTACAGCGAAGCGTCCCGTCGTACTTCATCTACTTGCGCGAACATGAAATAAGGGAGATCAAGGCGATGTTCCGCAAGTCATTGATTCTCTTTGCTTTTGGGTTCGCCCTGGTGTCGTACTGCGCAGTGCTGGCGAACCGCACCTACGCGCAGAATCCCGGCGTGGGAGCGACAATCCTGCGCGAAGGCCTCACCATAGCAGCATGGGTTTCGCTTTGGCAGGCAGTTGCTTACGTCATGCTGGAATGGCACCCGCACCGGCAGAACATCAGGATCTTCCGAAAGATAGGAGAAGCCCCCGTCATCTTCCGCGTACACACCGATGACATGAAGCCCAGCGCCACCCCTTGATCCCTAGCATCTATCCTCCGCTCCCTGATAACTTCCCCGCCCTTCATATCTCATATTTCAGATTTCATCATTTCTTCCACTATCCTCTATCCTCTTCCCTGTTCCCTCGCAAACTCCATAAAAAGCAGAGGCCGGGATCTCTGATCCCGGCCTTCATGCTGATATTTTTGGCCTTTGGCCAGTCTCGTTTCACAGGGTACGTCCCGACGGGTCCGTTTAACCCTCCGCGAAACCAACCGCGGTCGCCTTATGTAATTAGCAGGGCACGTGCCACTTCACAATTTCTTGACATAAACCGCCCAACTTAGCCCTTTTCCTAAGCTTTTTAATATTTCGGCCGACCCCGAATAGCGCAGCGGCTGGGCGCCCGCTTTGGCCGGCCATTCACTTGCGGCCACCCCATGGCCGTAACTGGCCACATGCGATCACCAACGGCCAATCTCCAACTCCCCACCTCCCCCTAGCCTCTATCGTCTATC
>JBFIFS010000260.1:0-2974 GCA_041602695.1 Kiritimatiellia bacterium | reverse complement strand
GGCGGCTGCTGTCGAGTGCCCGCAGGCCCTCGTCCCGCTCCCCGTTCAGGGCCGAGACAATCAGTCCCGCCATCAGGTGCATCACCAGGTACTCCTGGACGGCAAGGACGGTCTGGCTTGTTGTGAGCGAGTGATTGGCCAACGGCCCGTGCCCATTTCCAGTGTGGTAGACGAGTTGAAGCGAAATGATGAGCAGCATCACCATTGATGCCTCAGGCCCCAGCCGCATGATAGCCCATACCAGGAAGAGCAGGCCGAACAGTTCGGCTCCGAATACCATGGGATACATCGTTGTGGTTGCGCTTGAGAAGAGCAGGTGACAGGTAAGCACGGCCACTAGAAACATCGAGGCGGCCTCAAACTTTCGCACGCTGCGCAGCGGTTTGAAATTTGTCCTGACAAGTTCGCCCACCGCAACTGTTGCCGTCCCCACAATCAGAGATCCCGTTATAGTTGCGAATGACCAGACCTGCCATACCGACCAGAACTCGTCCGGGGTGCGCCTCGTCACGGCAAACGCGCCGCCGAGTCCGTTAAGCGTTTCGGCGGCAATGACTGCGCCCAGGAAGACGAACACGTGGTCGAGGCGGCGAAGGTTGAAATGCCCGTCGTTAGCATGCAGCGTAAGGGCCGCCGCCCCGAGCGCGCTCACCGTGTTCACGGTTGTTACTATTATCGCGAACTCGAGCGAGAAGCCGATATTCATGGCGAACTGGATCGCGTACTGGATGGCCACAAGGGGGCACCACCACCGGCGCGGGGTTGAGATCAGCACTCCGATTACAAGCCCGTTCGTCAGCCAGAATGTCGCGACATTTTCGGGCTCAAAGTAGAATGAGATTCCTGCCTTGTATGAAAGCCAGACCAGGAAGCCGAAGACGGCCGTAGCGCACACGATGCACAGTCGCGAAGCAGCGCTTTCCTCGCGGATCTCCATCGTTTGTAAATCCTCTCCGAGCCGGCTGCTGAAAACTGGCGGTTTAGCGGGCGGTGTCGCATCAGCCTGCCGACTCCGGCAATAGTATTGACTCATCCCGCATAAGTCAATAATCGAGATGCTGTTTAAGCAGGGCTTCCGCGTTACGTGAAACGATGCGGGGGAGCACGCGCCGATGCTAGACGCCTGCTTGCGGACCGGCCCTGTCATCAGAAAGCTATATTGAACTGGGCCATCCCCATTCCCCGCCTCGCACCGTCATCGTCCCAAACAGTCTTCCAGTCGAACTTGAAAGTGGTGCTGGTGTTGTTCTGCCGACTGGGATGGAAGACCAGCCCCAGCAGGACGGCGGTCTGGCGGTCCTCCGGGCCGGCGTCCAGGTCGCTCGCTTCGAGCTGGAGGTAAGGCTCCAGAAGCGGCGTCGCCCGGTACGCGGCCATGATATACCCGGCTCGCTTTCTAAGGTCCCCTCCCGATATTTCCTGGATTGCCGTGGCCGCTTCCGCGCGCAGCAGCCAGGGCGCGCGCTGATAGGTGAAGTCAATGTCGTATATTGAAAGCCGTCGCCGGCCGTCCACCGTGTAAGCGCCGCTGTACACTGATACGCCCGCGTCAATTCCCTTCGCCAGCTTCATCCCCAGCCGCCCGCCAAGGCCTTTGTCGGAATTGTTCTTGTCCCTGTAGTTTCGCCGCATTCCCCGCAGGCTTCCGCCTTCGTCAATAACACCGTCGTTCGGGTCGGAGTCTTTCTGCTCAAGTCCGTTCCCGGCGAAGACCGCGAAATTCACATTGCGGCCACCATCAAGGTCGACCTTGCCTCGCAGCTGAACGCCGGCCTCGGACCAGAGTGCCGGAATGACTTCCGTGCCCAGAACAGGCTTCTGCGCGGTGACCCGGAGAAAGTCCGGGTACTGATACTCGTTGAAGGCGCCCACAGGCACTGCAAAGTAGCCCGCCCTCAGGATGAGGTCCTGCCGCAGGGCTATGTCGAAGAACGCGAAAGGCACATAGAAGTCCTCGCCGGAATGCTCCAGTTCGAGCCCCAGCTCCGGGGTCACCCGTGAGTCGTGCAGGTACTTGAAATACAGCACGGCGTGGTGAAGGTCGAAAGACGCCTCCTTCGATTCCTGCCGGTAGGGCAGCGACAATTCCATGCTCAGGTAGCCGTGGACCTGTATGTTCCTTTTATCACCAAGCAGCTCGGAGAGGCGGCTGACGTACGAGCCCTGCTCGCCGGCGCGGATCTCCGGGATCCTGATCTCCATCAGCTCTTCAAGCGAAAGCTTTGTCAGGTCCCGTTCTTCGCTCTCCCGGGCGGCAGCGTGGCTGCCCCAGACTGTTACGGCGAGAACTGCGAGTGCTGTCATCGTTCGGAATTTCATAGGCTCCGTCCCTGCTCATGCTTACTTCAAAATATGTCTCCTGCTGCTGGCCCTGCGATATCAGTCGTCCGCAATGGTGACCATTCTGCCTCATATGGAAAAATCAAGATATCAGCAGAATGCTGATTCCCTGGGGGATAATTGCTGAAGGCCCTCTGCGGGCGAATGTGATGAAAATGCCGCAATTCCAGGAGTTTTCTACGTTAAGCCGGCGACTGCGGCCGGACTGATCATGGTCGCCGCCGTCGCCGACCTTATGGCCACTTTCTTTGACTGGACCGCCATCTTTCTTTCCTGGCTGACACTGCTGAGGCTGGGGCGCAGGGGCAAATACACTTTTGATTACGGGTACGGCAAGCTCGAGAACCTTGGCGCGCTGCTCGACCGGCCCCTCGAGGAGAACGCCCAGATCCTGATCGTGCGCGAGCTTGCCAACTTCTTTGATGAGTATGTCGCCCTGCACGGCGTGCGCTCCCGCCGCTCCGGCAACCGGAAAGCCCCCGGGCGTCATAGTCGGACAATTGCGCTTTGCGCTGCGCGTGTCACGTGCCTTATACTCCCCGACATGCCTGACAGGGACATACACATGCTGCCGCACGAAGAATTCGGGAACCTTTCGGCCGAGCTGATTGAAAACACCGGAGGGCTGCGCTTC
>JBFIFS010000259.1:0-2992 GCA_041602695.1 Kiritimatiellia bacterium | reverse complement strand
CCGGCAATAACGGACATGGGATAGAGAAGCGGAAGCCCTTTGCCGTCATGCACGGTGTCGTAAGAAATGCCGGTGACCTTCTTCTTCATCAGTGCCCTTGTAAGCTCTTCATTCGCGGCCAGGTGAAGGTACGTGAAGACAATCTGGCCTTCGCGCAGGAGCTCCACTTCTTCCGGAAGCACCTCCTTGACCTTTACGATCATGTCTGCCTGCCTGAAGATATCGTCGCGGCTGTCTATGATCTTCGCGCCTTCAGCGACATACTCGGCATCAGGGAACCCGCTTCCTTCGCCGGCCCCTTTCTGGACAATCACCTCGTGGCCGTTCGCTACCAGCTCGTAAATGTTGTGCGGGGTCAAACCAACCCGGCACTCCTGCGGCTTTATCTCTTTTGGCACGCCAATTTTCATAAAGAATCCTTCTTAGAATTGTTCACTTTCAGACAATACAGCTTTGGTCTATCCCGGTCAACAGGAGTAAGAATATGCGGGGTCTTTCGCGGCCTCATGAAATGAGATCCCTCGACTGCGCTCGGGATGACAGAAGGCATAACGAATATTGTCATCTCGAGCGGAGTGCTGCGAAGTCGAGAGATCCGATCTGCTCATGCATCACATTCCCGCTGCTGGCTCTCTCGATTCGGTGAGAGGCATATCTGCCCTCACTCAAAAGCCACGGCGGGGCCGTAATTGGCGAAGCGCACGAGAATATAGGGGTTTATGCAGGTATCGCCGGTGTCGCGGGCGAACCGCCAGATGTCGCCCATCATGCGGCGAACATCATCCGCATAATCAGGATCGTTGACCAGGTTGACCATCTCGTGCGGGTCCTTCTCAAGGTCATAAAGCTCCGAGTAGTCGAAACCGTTATAAACCATCTTTCGCTTCTTCGTGAAGACGGCCCTTTGTATGGCATACAGCTCGTTGCCGTTGGTCTGCGTAAACATCTTGTCGCGCCAGCCCGAGCGCTGCGCGTTCTTAAGGAACGGTATTAGAGACTCACCAACCATCTCGCGCTCGGCCGGCAGTCCGGCGGCCTCCATGAGCGTCGGCGCTACATCCGCAAGGCTGACGAGTTCGTCAACCACTCGGCCCGGCTCTGCCATGCCCGCCGGCCATTGCATAACAAGCGGCACGTGGTAAGCGCCCCTGAAGCACGGCACGCCTTTGGCCCAAAGTCCGTGCTCGCCGTTGTAGTCGCCATGGTCGGAACAATAGATCACGATAGTGTTGTCGGCCTCACCCAGCTCTTCCAGCTTGTCGAGCAGCTTCCCGAACAGCTCATCCTCGTAAGTGCAGTATGCCAGGAAATGACGCACGGCCTGACGCGCTTCATCTTCGCTAAGCTGATCAAAGAGGTCGCGGGTCTTCCTGTAGAAGCCCGGCTTGTCTTCCATCTTGTCCCAGTAGCTTTCAGGAAGCTTGATGTCATCTATGTCGTACATATCAAGGAAGCGCTGAGGCACATTATAGGGATCATGCGGACCTATGCAGCCGGCGTAGAGACACCAGGGCGTTTCGCTGCCCTCTGCGTGCAGGGCCTCCATAGCATCAACAGCTTCTTTAACGACCGCCGCATCGCCCCTGGGCTCAGACGGCTCCTCCCGCGTGCCGTAAAGAGTGAATACGGGATAGCCGGGGTTGATGATCATCCCCTCACCACGCTCGGCCGGCTCCGTCTTGCCGGCAAGCTTTTCAAACTGCTCCCACCTGCTGCCAGGCTTCTTGTTTGAATAGTCGCCCCTCGTCCCCGGACAGACGTCCCAGCCGCGGTCGGCGGGAGACTCGGACATGCTTACATGCCATTTACCTGAATACTTCATTCGGTATCCCGCTTCGCGGAAGTCTTCACTCCATGTCCTGACGCCGTCAGCCAGGTCGCGCGTTATGGCATTGCCGACTTCAACGTTGTGCCATATGCCGTGCTGGGTTGGATACAGGCCGGTAAAGAATGTCGCGCGCGCGGGACAACAGTGCGGAGCGGGGCAAAACGCTTCACTGAAAGTGACACCGTTCTTCCTGATGCGGTCCACGTTCGGCGTGATACAGGCATTGCCATCCAGCACCGTGTCGCCGCGCTGGTGATCCGTCATAAATATAAGGACGTTGGGTCGTGGCAAAACATTCCTCCCGGCTTGCAAATTGGAATCCCATGCTATCTTCGGCTCGATTCATGGGCAAGAGGTAAAAGACACCTGCGTGTTCGCCTTCTTTATGGTGACAAAAGCACAAGCTGCAATTATTATCCGGCATCATGGACTTAAGCGACTTCGGCAGAAGATTATCGGCGGAAACCGGAATAGGCCGCCTCATGGACGACCTGGGAAAGGCCCTCTCGGGGGCAAACTCCGATATGTGTATGCTGGGCGGCGGCAATCCCGGCCATATACCGGAAGTCGAGGCGATCATCCGGCAGAACATGCAGAAGATCCTAGACACTCCGGGCGAGTTCGAGCACGCCCTCGGTGATTACGTTACGCCGCGGGGTGATGAACTCTTCATAGCCGCTCTGGCGAAATTCCTGAACGAACAGTTCAACTGGGGCGTTACACCGGAAAACATAGTGCTTACCAACGGGAGCCAGACCGGCTTCTTTATGCTGTTCAACATGCTTGCCGGCAAGCAGGCGAACGGCACCACCAGGAAGATACTGTTCCCCCTGTGCCCGGAATACATAGGTTACGCGGACCTTGGACTTGCCGACGACTTCTTCGCCACCAACAGGCCGGAAATCGAATTTATTGACGACCATACGTACAAGTACCACGTCAATTTTTCGACCCTGGAAATCGGCCCGGAAATCGCCGCTATCTGCGTTTCACGCCCGACAAATCCCACAGGCAATGTCATTACAGACGAAGAAGTCGACACGCTCCGTTCACTTGCCAGGGAAAAGAACATTCCGCTTATCATCGACAGCGCGTACGGGGCCCCATTCCCGAACGTTATCTTTACCGAAGCCACACCGACCTGGGACGAGAGCATGATCATGT
>JBFIFS010000258.1:0-3001 GCA_041602695.1 Kiritimatiellia bacterium | reverse complement strand
GCTCACTCGGTTGAGGAGTTGTGCGCGAGCCTTGCGAAGCCGCGCAAGATCATGGTCATGGTGAAGGCCGGTGCGGCAGTCGACGCGTTTATTGAGCAGTTGATTCCTTATCTCGAGAAGGGTGACATCGTTATTGATGGCGGGAACAGTCACTATCCTGATTCAGTGAGAAGGACAAAGTATCTTGAAGGCAAGGGGTTCCTCTTCATCGGTACAGGAGTATCAGGCGGCGAGGAAGGCGCGCTTAACGGTCCGTCGATAATGCCGGGAGGAAGCAAGAGAGCATGGCGTGCAGTGAAACCTATTCTGCAGGCGATCTCAGCAAAGGTGGGGGCGACGCAGGCGCCTTGCTGTGACTGGATTGGCAGTGATGGTGCCGGCCATTTTGTAAAAATGGTGCACAACGGTATCGAATATGGTGACATGCAGCTGATCTGCGAGGCGTATCATATGATGTCGGCCGTCGGCATGACTGCTGCCGAGATGCATGAAGTATTCGCTGAGTGGAACGAGGGTGTTCTCGATTCGTATCTGATAGAGATTACTCGCGATATTCTTGGCAAGACTGACGAGGAGACGGGTAAGCCGCAGGTAGACGTCATCCTTGATACCGCCGGCCAGAAGGGGACCGGCAAGTGGACGTCGCAGGCCGGACTCGACCTGGGCGTGCCAATACCCCAGATAACAGAAGCGGTATTCTCCCGGTGCCTTTCAGCAATCAAAGACGAACGGGTTGCCGCGAGCAAGGAAATCGTCGGCATAGTCAAGAGCCCAGTGATCAACCGGAAACGCTTCCTCAAGCAGCTGCATGATACGGTATACGCGGCTAAGATCTGCTCTTACGCCCAGGGATATCAACTGCTGCGCGCGGCTTCAGAGGAGTACGAGTGGGACCTCAATTTTGGCAAGATCGCGCTTATGTGGAGGGGCGGGTGCATCATTCGCGCGCAGTTCCTCGACAGGATTAAGCGTGCTTTCAGGAAGGATCCGGGGCTCGCTAACCTGCTGCTTGATCCCTATTTTAATAAGGTGGTTACTAGGGCCCAGCGCTCATGGCGCAAGGTCGTAAAGACGGCCATTGATATGGGCGTGCCTGTTCCCGCGATGAGCACGGCGCTCAGCTACTTCGACGCCTACAGGTGCGAGCGCCTGCCTGCGAACCTGCTTCAGGCGCAGCGTGACTATTTCGGCGCACACACCTATGAGCGCGTGGACAGGCCCAGGGGTGAATTCTTTCACACTAACTGGACAGGCAAGGGCGGCACTACGACCGCTAATACTTACGTGGTATAAGGGTGCAGTATGACTGATCATGGCCGGTTTCATATTCAGGACTTAGAGGGGCTCCGCAAAGAGATTGCCGACCGCGGGCTCAATATACCCGTGTCCGAGGATCTGGAGGTGCTTGCTGATCAGGTCGCGCTCAATGGCGTCACAGCAGCCAATCGATTCCTGGTCCAGCCCATGGAGGGATTCGACGCGGTGCCGGACGGGGGGCCTGGTGAGCTCAGTTTTCGCCGCTACAAGCGTTACGCGGCGGGCGGGTTCGGTACGGTATGGATGGAGGCGACGGCGGTCATGAACGAGGGGCGTTCGAATCCCGGGCAGCTTTACATTAACAAAGGCAATGTTGGACGCTTTAAGCAGCTAGTGAGTGAAATGAGGGCTGAGGCGAGGGAGAAGTGCGGGAACGATATCGCAGTTATCCTTCAGATCACTCATTCTGGGCGCTACAGCAAGCCGACGGGCATTCCGTCTCCTATCATTGCCCATCACAGTCCCGTGCTTGATCCCAAACATAATTTGCCCAAAAGCTATCCGCTGGTAACGGACGAATACCTGGACGAGCTTCAGTCAAGGTACGTTGAGGCCGCGGGGCTCGCGCTGGAGGCTGGCGTTGACGGTGTGGATGTGAAGAGCTGTCACCGCTACCTTGTGTCCGAACTGCTTGCGTCTTTCGAGAGGGACGGAAGATACGGCGGCTCGTTCGAGAACAGAACGCGTTTCCTGCGGGAGGTCGTTGAGAAGATCATGGCGGAATATCCCGGCCTGATCGTGACCACGCGTATGAGCGCCTATGATGCCATCGATTACCCTTATGGCTTCGGTGTTAGCAGGGAGAGTTACAAGGTTCCTGACCTTGAGGAGCCGATCAAACTCGCGAAAAGCCTTGCTGATTCAGGGATGAAGCTGCTGAACATCTCGATCGGCAACCCGTATTTTAATCCTCACTTCGGGCGGCCGTTTGATTTTCCGATAAGGGGACTGCATGTGCCCGATGAGCATCCCCTGGTTGGCATAGACAGGTTTATAAGCATTACAGCCGAGATTCAGAAGGCTATACCGGATGTGTCTGTTGTGGCGTCCGGGTATAGTTGGCTGAGGAATTTCATGCCGTACGTAGCTTCTGCTGTGATTGAGCGAGGTATGGGCAAACTGCTGGGGATTGGCAGGGGCGCTTTCGCTTATCCAGACACGCCAAATGACGTCCTTAAAGCCGGCGGCATGCTGCCTGAAAAATGCTGCGTAGCTTGCTCGGCTTGTACGCAGATAATGCGTGATGGCGCGATGACGGGATGCGTGGTCCACGACAGCGAGATTTACGGGCCGCAGTACCGGGCGGGGCGGAAGTATGCGCCAGACCGTCTTAAAGACGAAGCCAAGCGCTGCCGCGACTGTCAGACGCCCACTTGCGTGAACGGCTGTCCTGCGCATGTTCACGTACCGGATTTCATTAAGGCTTTCCTGGATGATGATATCGCAGGAGCTTACACGATTCTTCGCCAGAACAATCTCCTGCCCGAGATGTGCGCGTATGTGTGTCCTGTGGAGGTGCAGTGCGAGGGGTGCTGCATTGAGAAGATCTTCACTGGTAACCCTGTTGCGATAAGGGACATCCAGATGGGGGTCTGCCGGCTCGCGCGGCAGGCTGGTCTTACCGGCCTGCGGCTTTCGGACGATCTTTCTGGCAAGAAGGTAGCGGTAGTAGGCGGAGGGCCGG
>JBFIFS010000257.1:0-3004 GCA_041602695.1 Kiritimatiellia bacterium | reverse complement strand
TGATTTCGAGTCATGCACCTTAAACCGGACTCAGACACCCCTCCGTCGCGTGCTGCGCACAGCTATGGAGGGCAGGCCCTCCTAGGCTGTAAAGCGCAGAGGAACAATAGGAAACGCGGAATTCCAAGTCAAGTCGGGGAATGATTGTTACCAATTTGTAACCAGGAAAGTTCATCGTGCTAAGAAAAGGTGTCTAGGGCGGCACTAAC
Source organism: Kiritimatiellia bacterium (assembly GCA_041602695.1). Lineage (GTDB taxonomy): Bacteria > Verrucomicrobiota > Kiritimatiellia > UBA8416 > JBFIFS01 > JBFIFS01. Next base: position 2,795 of record JBFIFS010000257.1, on the reverse strand, counting down.
TGGATTTGGAGTGTCGGGCCGCAGCCTGGCGACGCGCGTCATCGACTATCTTTACTGACTCGCGCCATTCTTCGCGCAGCAGGGCTTTGAAGCGAGTGATGCTCTGGTGCGAGGGCAGAAGGCGGTCATCCTTCTTGATTACGCCGACAGCGTTCTCGTAGTCCCAGAGAAGGTCGATATATTCCGAGCGGCGCTCCTGACTAATGAGGAGGGGAGGGTGCCCGCACTTCAGCAGGGGCAGGTTCGCGATGAGCCTTGCGATACGGCCGTTGCCGTCGAAGAAAGGATGAATCCTCACGAAGCTAAGGTGCGTCCATGCGTATACGTTTATTGCCCTGGTTTTTGATGTAGCCGAACGGAGTTTGCGATTAAACTGCTTTATCCATCGTGACATCAGCGGGGGTGTGTCGTGTGGTGATGCATATTCCATGTAGACGGGTTTACCGTCAATTGCGCCTGTTGTACCGTTGTAATCGCGCTTCCACGCGCCAATCGGACGCAGTGCGTCAATAGAGCTCTTCTGCATTACGCAGCGGTGAAGATCAAAAAGATCCGCTGCCTGGATCTTGTCGTTGTTGATCAGAGCGTATATCAGTTCGACTGCTTTCGCGTGGCCGTATACCTCTTCATGATCCTTGAGCGGCTTTCCGCTGATCGTAAGGCCATGCTCCAGGACTTTGATGGTTTCGCCCAAAGTCAGCGTGTTGCCCTCAATGCTGGTTGAGTCAAAGGTCCACAGGGCTGTCAGTTGCTTAAGCAGGCCCGCGCGAATATCATCGGGAAGGTCATTAAAGAATGGTGTAGTGCGAGATTGTGCTTCATCTCGTGTCTTCAGGAAGGAGTATACGGCGTTGTATGTGACCTTCACGCCGTGTTCATGGCGAATTCGCGCAGCGATCTCACGAAGCGATACGCCATCTTTCCGGAGCGCTCGAATCTCCTCTTCAAATGGAGTGAGCCTGGATCCTGTACTTTTCATGGATTCAGAATGCCCAAGTTTCTCATTATTGTCACGTTCAATATTGGCTAAAAGAGAACAAATATCTCGTGACACCTACTTCTTGCCGGGTTCGGGCGGTCAATCGAAGACAGATAAGGGGGCCGCTTGTGATTGTGAGGACTCGGATTTGCGAAAGCTGCCTGGAGTCACGCCGTATTCGCGCCGAAAACAGTGAATGAAGTGGCTTTCATCATGAAAGCCGAGCGCGGCGGCAATCTCTTTGCCGCTTAGATTGGTTGAGCGCAGCATGTTTACCGCCTTGTTCATACGATAGTGAAGGAAGGCCTTTGCAGGACTTATGCCAAGGATGTCCTTGCATGCGTGGGCCAGGGCGCTCTCGCTCATGCCCAGGGCTTCTGCCATTTCCCTGACAGTCATGGGAGAGCTCAAGTCCTGCTCAAAGAGCCGCGTTATACGAAACAGCAGCTCTGATTCCTGCGTCTGCTTGACGAGTCTTGGGTTCAGGGTGTCCGCCGGAAGGCCGTCCAGCACTCGCCATACTATTTCTTCAGCCATGACCTGCCGAATGGATAGTGAAAAGCGGCTGTCTCGCTGCTCCTCTGTGAAAAGCGCTTCAAGCCTCTTTAGGATCGTTCCGTGGCTGAATGAATTTATGCGCTTATCTAAGCTGACGCCATCGCGAAGCAGGTTGACCTGCTTGCCGTCCGCGGCCTGTTGTATTTCGAACCAGAGAGCGAAATACTCGAGGGGCGGGCGGCATATGTCGGCATGCCTGTCGCCCTGCTGAATAATCAATGCCTCCCCTCGGCCGAGTTTTACGGCGCGTCCATTGAGCTGTCCCGAATAGGACCCCTTTTTGACAAACAGGATCTCGAGGCCCTCATGAAGGTGCTCACTCCAATGATAGGCCTTGCTGGCGCGCTCGAACGAAATCCCCCTGTAATTGATTGCCAATGTGGCGGACGGGTCGTCCTTACTGCCTGCCTGATGAAGGAAGTCCTTCTTCACCAGATTGCCACGCCATCTGCTCTTCGCGGCATCTATTCCAATTGTCATAACTCATTCTCCATGCAGGAATGTACAATTTTAATGCAGGGCCTTCCGATTTACAAGCTCTTCCACTGCGTCGTATTCTTTTTGAGCACATTGAAATCTACAGTCAATGCGGATCGGGAGTGCGTTCGAGCCTCACAGCAGCGACTGTCACGGAATGAAGCAAAGGAATGAGATGAAGCTCAAGAAGTACAAGGCAAATCCGATTCTTAGTCCGAACCCTGATAATGAGTGGGAGAACTTCTGCGTTCTCAATCCAGCAGTGATTTACGATGAGGATAAGCATGAGTTTGTGATGCTTTACCGCGCGGCGGGCGATACAGAGATGCACCATATTCATCTAGGGCTCGCCAAGTCAAAGGATGGGGTCCATTTCGAGCGTCAGTCCGAGCAGCCTGTCTTCTCGCCATCCGTTGACGGTCCGGACGCCGGCGGCGTCGAAGATCCGCGGCTGGTCAAGTTTGGTGACTGGTATTTCATGACCTATGCCTCACGCCCGTATGCGCCGGGTAGATACTGGAGTTATGAGGCCATGAAGAACAGGCACTGGATTAACCCTCCGGCGGTTGGCCCTGCGTATCTTCGGGGCAACATGACGCTTACGCATCTGGCGATTACACAGGACTTTGTCAACTTCAAGCGGCTGGGCCGTATCACCGATACGCGCGACGATGACCGAGATGTCATACTGTTCCCCGAGAAGATCAACGGGAAATTTGTCAGGCTTTCACGTCCACTGCGTTACGGGCCGGGTTATCCATGCGCGAAAGCTTCCACATGG
>JBFIFS010000256.1:0-3018 GCA_041602695.1 Kiritimatiellia bacterium | reverse complement strand
TGGTCGATGAAGCAGGACTCTCACCGCTGGGTCTATTTCCGCGCCAACAATCACGGGCACAACACCCTTACCATAGACAACCAGATCCACCGTGTTGCAGGCTCGGCCCCAATTGTTTCCACATCTTCAGGTGCCTCGCCTTTCGCAATCGCCGATCTTTCAGCGGCCTTCAAGACGCAGGCCACGTCCGTCAGGCGCGGCATAACCATGCCGAAGCGCGAGCAGTTCCTGGTGCAGGACGAACTTGAGGGAGTGCCTGAAGGCAAAACCATACGCTGGAACATGATGACTCAAAGCGAAGCGACTGTGAGTGAGGACGGGCGCGCCGCCACTCTAAGACGAAGCGGCAAGACACTGACTGCCCGACTGCTCTCACCGGCTAATGCTAAGTTTATGGTTACCGACGCTAAGACTGAACGAGAAGATGAAAACCAGAACGCCGGCTTTTATCGCCTGATAGTCGACACCGTGTCCGACGGCAAGCCCATCACCGTTGCCGTTCAGTTCACGCCGGGCGAAGGCAACACTCCCAAACTTGAACTCGATCCCCTGGCGAAATGGAAATGAACCGGCGTGATTTCATAAAGTCTGCCGGAGCCGCGGGCGGCGTCCTCTTTGCCGGCTGCGTCACAACTCAACAGAAAGGCAGCACGCAGTCGCTGCCCAATATCGTCTACATACTTGCCGACGATATGGGCTACGGTGATGTAGGCGCACTTAACCCGGAATGCCGGATCCCAACGCCGAACCTCGACCGCATCGCGAACGAAGGTACGCATTTTACAGACGCACACTCCGGTTCCGCGGTGTGCACACCCACGCGCTACGGCATTCTTACAGGCCGCTACTGCTGGCGCAGCAGACTCAAGAAAGGCGTACTGTTCGGCTATTCAGAACACCTTATCGAAGACGGGCGAACGACAGTGGCATCCCTGCTCAAGGAAAGGGGCTACAATACCGCTTGCGTGGGCAAGTGGCACCTGGGAATGGATATGCCGACCACAGACGGCAACCCGGCAAACGCGCGAAATGTTGACTGGAAGGGTCGCATCACAAACGGCCCTAACTCCAACGGTTTCGACTACTTCTACGGCATTTCTGCGTCGCTGGATATGCACCCATACATATACATTGAGAACGACAGGTTTGTGGGTGAATGCACTACTCAAAAGGCGTTCCATAGGAAGGGGCCGGCCCACAAGGATTTCGAAGCGGTCGACGTGCTGCCGACAATCCAGAAGAAGACATGCGACTATATCCGCAGGCAAACAGCGGACACCCCTTTCTTTGTATATGTGCCACTGAACTCGCCGCACACACCCATAGTACCCTCGAAGGAGTTTGCCGGCAGAAGCGAACTCGGGAAGTATGGTGACTTCTGCATTCAGACTGACGCGGCAGTCGGCAAGATCATCAGCGCCCTGGAGGAGAAGGGGCTGGCGGAAAACACGATATTTATATTCACATCAGACAATGGCTGCTCGCCAGCGGCCAAGATAGCGGACCTGCAAAGTAAAGGGCACTATCCGAGCTACGTTTTTCGCGGCCATAAGGCCGACATCTATGAGGGTGGGCACCGCATACCGTTCCTGCTGCGCTGGCCGAAACAGGTCAAAGCCGGCAGCAGGTCTGATGAAACAATCTGCCTGACGGACCTGATAGCAACCTGCGCCGCCATTACGGGCACAAGTCTGCCCGATAACGCTGGCGAGGACAGCTGCAATATCCTTCCAGCGATACTCGGGAGTGACTACAGGGCTCCGCTCCGCGAAGCCACGGTCCACCATTCGATCAACGGCTCGTTTTCCATACGCAAGGGCAAGTGGAAGCTTGAGCTATGCCCCGGCTCGGGCGGCTGGAGCGCGCCTAAACCCGGCAAGGCACCTGAGGGAGCGCCGCCAGTCCAGCTTTACGACCTGTCGAAAGATATCGGCGAGAAGAACAATGTGCAGCACGAGCATCCTGGAATTGTACGTGAACTGACGGAGCTGCTTGAGAAATACAAAGCCGAAGGACGAAGCGTTCGCCGCTGAGATAACCCATGCACAGAAGAGAGTTTATTAAGAGCACAGGAATGGGCATGGCCGCCCTCCCCCTCGCGCGCAACGGTGCCGTGCTCGGCGCAAGGTCGCGCCCTAACATCATCTGGATATTTTCGGACGACCACGCATACCAGGCCATCGGCGCCTATGGTGGCCGGCTCCAGAAAGAGAACCTGACCCCTAACATTGATACGCTCGCCCGTGACGGTATGACCTTTGACCGCTGCTACGTGGCAAACTCGATCTGCGCGCCGGCACGGGCAACGCTGCTGACAGGCAAACACAGCCACCTGAACGGCAAGCTCGATAATCGGGGATCTTTCAACCATGACCAGCCGCAGTTCCAGAAACTCCTGCAGAAAGCCGGCTACCAGACCGCAATGATCGGAAAGATCCACCTCAACGGAAAGATGCAGGGCTTTGATTACTGGGAGGTCCTCCCCGGCCAGGGCAGGTACTGGAACCCCACTTTTGTCACGGAAGAGGGAACAACAGAATATCCAGGGCGCCACTGCACCGATGTTGTAACGGAGCGCGCCCTGAACTGGCTCAGGACCGGAAGGGACGCAACCAGGCCTTTCATGGCAATGATCCACTTCAAGGCGCCGCATCGTCACTGGCAGCCGACAACGCGCTGGAAGGAGAAATTCAAGGACCGCAATTTCCCTGAACCTGATACGCTCTTTGACAGCTATGAAGGACGCGGAACGGCCGCGCACATGCAGGACATGTCGATACTGAAGACCATGAGCATGGGAGGCGACGTTAAGGCCCACCTGCCTGAGCGCCAGGCGGAGCTGGCGAAGATTGATAAGGCCGACAAGAAGGCACTCACAAAGCTCAAGTACCAATGGTACATGAGGGACTACCTCGCCTGTGTCGCCGGAGTAGATGAGAGCGTAGGCCGAATTCTTGAGTACCTGAAGAAAAGCGGGCTCGAAGATAATACCATTGTAATGTACTGCTCAGACCAGGG
>JBFIFS010000255.1:0-3034 GCA_041602695.1 Kiritimatiellia bacterium | reverse complement strand
GGCCTGCCGATCAATTACTTCGCTCCTTTCAACCTGCCGTTCCTGCCGAAGGATGTGCCGGAGGGTGATTACCTGCCCGAATACATCCGGAGAGCCGGAGCTGACTACATCGAGCGGAACAAAGGCAAGCGTTTCTTCCTGTATTTTTCAACTTATCTTCCACACGATGAGATCAAGAATGATGGCGAAGAGTCGGATTGGGAAGGAATGTTCAGGCTGGCTGCGCCGGAGGCTTTGGTAAGCAAATACCGGAAGAAGATCAACAAGCTGCGTGACCACGGTATTGATCTTCAGGGACACAGGGATCCGGTCTATGCCGCCATGATTGAGGAGACGGATCGGTCGGTAGGCGCAATCATTGATAAACTGGAGATGCTGAAGCTCCGTGAAAAGACACTCGTGCTCTTCATCTCGGACAACGGTGGGCTCAATAAATACACCAGCCAGCGGCCGCTTCGCGGCGACAAAGGCACACTCTACGAGGGCGGCATACGCGTGCCGATGATCGCCTCGATGCCAGGGCGGATCGCGCAGGGCAAGGCGTCCGACGAGCCTGTTTCGGGCATAGACTTCTATCCAACCATCTGCCGGGTGATGGGTGTTAAGCCGATAGATCCGAAACTGGTAGACGGCGATGATCTCAGCGGCCTGCTGTTTGAAGGCAAACCGCTTGGTGAACGCAATCTGTTCTGGAACTTTCCGGTGTACAACAGGCCAAGCGACGTTTCACGCTGTCCGCGAAGCGTAATGCGGCGGGGTGACTGGAAGATACATCATCGGTATGAAGACGGCGGATACGAACTCTACAATCTTAAAGAGGATATCGGCGAGTCGCGGGACCTGGCAGAGGCACTGCCTGAAATGCTTGAGAAGATGAGGAAAGAACTCGAAGCCTGTTATGACAGGTTTAAGGCGGCGAAATCGCTTCCGCCGAACCCTGACTACGACAAGGCTGCCGCTGAGGCGGAAAGGGCCAAGGTGGAGGTTGAAGTTCAATCGTCGCCGGTCAGTACGGCCGATTGCTACGAGAACGGGTTCTACAAGAAAGGGAAATGATGCACAGACGACAGTTCAATGCGCTAACGACTCTTGCCGGTGTGGTGGCTTCCCTTTCGCCCTCCGCCTCATTGGCTATGGCCTCCAAAAAGAACAGGTCAACTAAGCATGCAAATGTTGTCTACATCCTGGCCGATGATCTCGGATACGGGGATTTGTCTATTATGGGGCAGAAGAAGTTTCAGACACCCAACATTGATCGTATAGGCAAAGAGGGCGTTGTATTTACCGATCACTACTCAGGCAACACTGTGTGTTCGCCTTCGCGCGCGAACCTCATGACCGGTCAGCATCCCGGCCACGTTGCGTGCCGAAGCAACGCTACTCCAATGGAGCTCAAGCATCTTGACCCGGACATGGTGACGCTGCCTCGACTTTTCAAGAATGCCGGCTACGCGACAGGCGCTTTTGGGAAGTGGGGGCTGGGCACTACCTCTGAAGAGGGGCGCGCCAACCCGATGACCCACGGCTTTGATGTGTTTAGCGGATGGAAGAGCCAGACGATCGCGCACACGTATTATCCTTCAACCATCGTCAGGAACGGCAGGGAAGAGAGCCTCGAGGAGGGGACATTCATTCATGACCTGATCATGGAAGACGCGCGTGGGTTCATAGACAAGAGTGTTAAAGAAGGGAAACCCTTCTTCGCCTACATTCCCACTGCGGTGCCGCATGCCGCAATGCACGCCCCCAAAGAGCTCCATGACAAATGGCGCAAAAAGCTTCCAGAGTTTGAAGAGAAGATCGGCAGATACGGGGCGGGTCCGGAGAAATGTCCGCCCGTTACCAATCCCGTAGCTGGTTTTGCAGCGATGATGGAGAACCTAGACCATGAAATAGGCAGCCTTCTTGATTTGCTTGAAGAACGTGGGGTGGACGGTGAAACGCTCGTCATGTTCGCGAGTGACAACGGTGCGCACAAGGAAGGTGGTCACGATCCCTGGTACTGGGATTCAAATGGGCCGCTCCGCGGACATAAGCGAGACTACTATGACGGGGGCATTCGTTCGCCGTTTCTCGCGCGCTGGCCGGGAACAATCAAAGCGGGCACAAAGAGCGATCACATAAGTGCGTTCTGGGATGTCCTTCCGTCTATGGCGGAGTTGACTGGACAGCCGATTCCAGGCCAGTCGGACGGCATCTCGTTTATGCCGGCGCTGCTGGGCAAAGCTGACGAGCAGAAGAAGCATGAGTATCTTTACTGGGAGGACAGCATCGGGCCGAACATAAGAAAGAGGGCCATCAGGCAGGGCGACTGGAAAGGCGTACAGAAATACAGCAAGGGCAAGAAGAACGCGATGGAGCTGTTCAACCTTGGTGATGACATTGGCGAGCAGAATGACATCGCAGGAAAACATCCTGATGTTGTTAAGCGCCTAGAGGCGCTGATGGACGAAGCGCACAAGCCGGCGGTCGGCGGGAAGTAATCAGTATTCAGTTAGCAGTGTTTAGAATTAGAAAGATGAATTGCGATGGGCGGGTCCGGTTCCACCCGGACCAGGACGGCAGAATGCCGTCCCTCCCGTGAGAAAGGCAGAGAGGAAGCATGAGCAGTAGACCGAACGTTGTATTTATTCTGACGGACGACCAGGGTTACGGAGACATCGGGGCCCATGGCAACGAGTACATAAAGACTCCGGAGCTTGATAAGCTCCACGGCGAGAGCATTCGCTTCACGGATTTCCACGTTGGAACAACATGCGCACCGACCAGGTCGGGACTTCTGACAGGGCACAACTGTAACAGCGCCGGCGTATGGCATACGATAGGCGGGCGCTCGTTGCTGAGAGAGGACGAGTGGACGCTTGCCGACGCGCTGAAAGAAGCCGGCTACCGTACGGGCCATTTTGGAAAATGGCATCTTGGCGACGCGACTCCGTTCCGGCCCCATGAGCGGGGCTTTGAGTATTCAATCGCGCACTGGGGCGGTGGGATAGGTAATACGGCTGATCACTGGGGCAACGATTACTATGACGAT
>JBFIFS010000254.1:0-3054 GCA_041602695.1 Kiritimatiellia bacterium | reverse complement strand
GACCAGGGCGGATGTGCCGAGACAAGCAGGCCGACTACGCACGCGGACCCGGTTTATGTAGAGCACGATGTAGTTCATTACTGTGTAGCCAATATGCCCGGCGCGTATCCGCGCACGTCGACGATGGCGCTCACCAACAGCACGCTTCCATACGCGGTCGCCATCGCGAACGCGGAGAGAGACTGGAAGAAGCTGCTCGAAAAGAAGCCTATAATAGCCAGTGGGTTTAACACTTTTGCCGGAAAGCTTACCTGCTGTGCCGTGGCGGATTCGCACGGAATGCAATGTGATGAGATTTCATCGCTGGTCTGGCGGGACGCGGGGATGGAGTAAGGGCGCGCGGGAGAGCCGATATTCCAGTGGCAAAAAGGCCGAACATACTTTTCATACTGACTGATGACCAGGGTGCCTGGGCAATGGGGTGCGCGGGGAACAATGAGATCAGGACCCCCAACCTTGACAGGATTGCGGCCTCAGGAACCAGGTTCACGGACTTCTTCTGTGTGTCGCCGGTCTGCTCGCCTGCGCGGGCGTCTATTATTACCGGAAGAATTCCTTCGGCGCACGGCGTGCACGACTGGCTGAGATACGGCAACTCGCAGATCGAGAAGTATGACGGCGACTCGCCTGACGCACCCGGCAAGCCTGCCGGTGAAGGTGAGCTGATTGAGTACCTTGCCGGCATGCCTGCCTACACTGAGTTTCTGTCGGAAGCCGGATATACTTGCGCGCTCAGCGGCAAATGGCACATGGGCGACGCGCCGCATCCCCAGAAAGGCCATACCTTCTGGGAGGTCCACGCAAAAGGCGGCTCCAACTATTACAACGCTCCGGTTATAAGGAACGGTGTTGTCGAATGGGAGCCGCAGTACATTACAGACCACTTCACTGACAACGCCCTTAAGTTCCTCGATGAGCGGGACAAGGCGAAGCCTTTCTACCTCGGAGTACACTACACTGCTCCGCATTCACCGTGGGACCGGGACAACCATCCGAAGGAGACGTGGGACGACTACTTTGAGAACTGCGCGTTCGAATCGACTCCCAAAGGGCTGGAAATGCAGCCCTGGTTTGAAGGGACGGGGCTGCAGAGATGCGCCGAGACTGACGAGAAACGTAGGGCCGCTTTAGCCGGATATTTCACTGCCATTACTGAGATGGACAGGAACGTTGGAAGGATTCTTGATTACCTGGACGAGAACGGCCTGCGCGAAAGCACGCTCGTGGTCTTTACGGGCGATAACGGCATGAACATGGGGCATCACGGCGTTTGGGGGAAGGGGAACGGGACTTATCCGATGAACATGTATGACGAAGCCGTCAAGGTGCCCATGATCATATCGCATCCCGGGACGCTGCCCGAGGGCGAGGTCTGCGGTGCTATGCTGAGCCACTACGATGTTTTTCCGACGCTGCTTGATTACGTCGGGATACCTAATCCGGAAGCGGACAGGCTTCCGGGCAGCAGCTTTGTGCCTGTCCTGAAAGGCGAGTCAGATTCAGTGCGCGAAGAGGTCGTTGTTTTTGATGAATACGGACCGGTCAGGATGGTGCGTACCCGGGAATGGAAATATGTGCATCGCTATCCCGACGGGCCGAACGAGCTATATGACCTGGTCAAGGATCCGGGAGAGACGACGAATCTCTGCGAAGGCGAAGGCATGGAGCCGATAGCATTCGAGCTGCAGGCAAGGCTGGACGGTTTCTTCGCGGAATACGCGGATCCTGATCTTGATGGTGCCAGCCTGCCCGTCAGTGGCAAGGGCCAGCAGTGGCTGGTCGGCTCAAAGGGCGAAGGGCGTAACGCCTTCTTCCCTCGCTGATGGTGCTATGGTCTCGCGGCTTCGCCGAATCTGCGCATTTCCGTGAAAAGACCATCCCGTGATTTTACCCCATCTGCCGAGTTGCTGAATCTTGTCGGTATACGTATACACGCCAAGATTCAGGCGCCCCGACATCTGAGGCAAACTGACGAGATATCTTTTCACAAGAAGGAAAATGCGCAGATTGCTGCCACACTTACTGTCGGGGAGGACCCCGAACAGCAAGTAGCTGGCGGAAGTCCGGGTGATTTCCCTGTGCGAGGTGTTCGGTTCTCCCTTTTTGTGCTCTTTGTGTTCTTTTGTGGTTCATATTTCTGGCTCTCTTCTTCCCTCGCTGATAGACGGGGCAAACCCGTTCTTAAAATCGGTATCTCACACAGAGATCACAGAGGGGAGGACCTGGAACATTGAGATCTGCTGAGAGGACAGATCTCAATATACTCATCAGGAGACGCTAAATACTATTGTGACGATTCGCCCTCTCAGCGAATCGTCACAAATTGCTTCTCTTCTTCTCTGTGTTCTCTGTGCGAGGTGTTCTGCTCTTCCCTTTGTGATCTTTTTCCCTCGCGAGCGGGCTCCGGCCTGCCTTATACTCTCAGCATGACTGAGTCATTCATATCACTCGTAACCGAGCCTCTTAAGGCGTGCGAAGCGCTCTTTGATTCCTGTCCGGACGTAGTCTTCTTCATGAAGGACGCTAAAGGGCGCTATCAGGTGGTTAACCGCACGCTCGTCGAGCGGTGCGGGTTCAAGAACAAGTCCGAGCTAATAGGCAAGACTTCAGTGGATCTTTTTCCTGAGCCGCTTGGCCAGAGCTATCTTGACCAGGACATGGAAGTGGTTGGCAGCGATTCGGCGATGCCAGAGAACCTTGAGCTGCATGTTTATCCGGGCGGATTCCAGGGCTGGTGCGTGACGAGTAAACTCCCGCTGCATGGTGATGGCGGGGAAGTTATCGGCCTTGCCGGTATTTCCCGGGACCTCCACATGAAGGCCGACAAGTTTGAGGGGTATGAGAAGTTTTCCGCGACGCTGGACCACATCCGTAAAGAGTTTTCGCAGGCGCTTCGTGTCGATGACCTTGCCGCGATGGCCGGGCTTTCAGCTTATCAGTATGAGCAGCGCATGAAGAAGGTGTTTGGCATGCCGGCCGGCCACTTCATAAGCCGTGTTCGACTGGAAGCAGCGATGGAGATGCTGAAAGGCACCGACAGTATCGCGGACATCG
>JBFIFS010000253.1:0-3061 GCA_041602695.1 Kiritimatiellia bacterium | reverse complement strand
TCGTCGGGACCATAGCGGCGGTAGGCAGCAACGTACATGATTTTCATGTTGGCGAGATTGTAAGCGGTGAAGGACACGTGGTCTGCGGTCGATGCCGCAACTGCCTCGCCGGACGGCGCCAGCTCTGCAAGGACACCCGCGGCATCGGAGTTAACAGCCCCGGCGCTTTCGCGGAATACCTGGTCATCCCGGTAACGAACGTCTGGCACCAGGACCCGGAGATCGACCTGGACGTCGCGTCTATATTCGATCCGTTCGGAAACGCCGCGCATACGGCGCTATCATTCAAGACCCTCGGCGAAGACGTGCTCATCACAGGCGCCGGCCCCATTGGAATCATGGCGGCGGCGATAGTTAAGCATGCCGGCGCGCGGCATGTGGTCGTCACCGACGTTAATGAATATCGCCTGGACCTCGCCAGGAAGATGGGCGCCACGGAGGCCTTCAATGTCAGCGATACGAACATCGCCGACATCCAGAATAAACTTGGTATGAGAGAGGGGTTTGATGTCGGGCTCGAGATGTCGGGCAACGCGGACGCGTTCCGCGACATGCTGGCCAACATGTGTCACGGCGGAAGAATCGCTATGCTCGGGATACCGCCGGAGAACATGGTCATCGACTGGAACGCCGTTGTCTTCAACATGATTACCATTAAGGGCATATACGGCCGAGAGATGTACGAAACGTGGTACATGATGACTTCCATGCTGCAGAGCGGCCTGGACATCTCGCCGGTAATCACGCACCGGCTCGACTATACAGAGTTCGAAAAAGGGTTCGAGGTAATGGACTCAGGCAACTGCGGTAAAGTCGTCCTCAGCTGGCCCTCTTAAGCGCTTCAGCTTCTCTTTTCCTCTCACAGAGCACACAGGGAGCACAAAGGTGACTCTTATGGGAGGGACAGCATTGCCTCTTCAGTACGGACGGCGCGGAAGCCGTCCCTCCAATATAACAGAACTGAAATGAGCTGGTTTCCTGCCCGATCACCCGATCCGCCCGAAGGGCTTTGTCGGGTGGTGACACACAAGGGCCGCTTTTTCCTTCTGCCGGGAAAATATCTCGCAGGCTTTCGTCAGATGCGGTGGCGACTGGATCTCAGCGTGTACAAGTGTACCGATGAGGTCCAGCAACGCCGCAGATGGCGGAAGACCGCGGGATGGTTTTCTCGGGAAAAAGCGGCACTTAGTGACGCAAGGAACTCGGGATACGGCTACTCGCCGAAGAGGGACATCTGGTTATCGTCGCCTGAACCCTTGCGGCGCTTACGGGCAAGCTTAGGCTGGCCGGCATCACTCATCTCGTTCTCTTCAAGGTTCTTCAGGATCTCACTCGAACGCTCAAGCACAGAGCCCGGCAGCCCCGCCAGCCTCGCCACCTGTATCCCGTAACTCTTGTCCGCCGCACCCTCAGCAATTCGCCGCAGGAAAACAATACTCTCCCCGCGCTCCTTCACAATCACATTGAAGTTGCGAATGCCCTTCATCGTGCGGGACAAATCCGTGAGCTCGTGATAGTGCGTGGCAAAAAGCGTCTTGGCCTTAACCTTGTTATGAAGGTGCTCGGCGACCGCCCAAGCTATGCTTATGCCGTCAAAAGTGCTCGTCCCCCGCCCTATCTCATCGAGGACAATAAGGCTCTTTTCAGAAGCGTTGTTCAGGATGTTTGCAGTCTCCTGCATCTCGACCATAAACGTGCTGCGGCCGCGCGCGAGGTCGTCGCTCGCACCGACCCGTGTAAACACTCGGTCGAGGACCGAAACGACCGCGCTCCCCGCGGGAACAAAGGACCCAACATGCGCCATGATCGCTATCAGCGCGACCTGCCGGATATATGTCGACTTACCGGCCATGTTTGGGCCGGTAATGATTATCAGCTGGCTGTCGGTGCAGTTAAGGGAAGTGTCGTTAGGGACAAACCGCTCGGCATCAGGAATCTGCTCAATGACAGGATGGCGCCCTTCAACGATGATTAGCGCGTCCGTCTCAACCATCATCGGCCTAACGTATCCAAGGGCCAGCGCTCGGTCGGCAAGCGAGCCGAGCACGTCAAGCGCGCCTATGGCGTCTGCCGTCTGCTGAATGCGAACCGTCTCCGCGGCGACTTTGTCGCGAAGTTCGGCAAACATCTCGTATTCCATGGCATTGGCCTTGTCGGAGGCGCCGACGATCTTGTTCTCATACTCCTTGAGTTCCGGAGTTATGAACCGTTCGGCATTCACAAGGGTCTGGCGGCGCTCGTAGTCCTCAGGCGCGTTCTCCACCTGCCCCTTAGAGATCTCTATGTAGTAGCCGTGCACCTTGTTGTGGCGGACCTTGAGGTTCTTGATGCCCGTACGCTCCTGCTCCCTGACCTGGAACTCCGCAAGCCATTTCCGTCCGCTAACCGCGATCTCCCGAAGCTCGTCCAGCTCCGGGCTGACGCCTTCAGCAATGACTCCGCCTTCTTTGACCGCGAGCGGCGGCTCCTCAACAATGGTCTTCTCGATCAGGTCCACTATCTCGGGCAGCGGCACAAGCGCGCCTGAAAGCTCCTGCAGGAGCGGAAGCTTTTCGGCGGCAAAAAGGGCCTTGAGCGCTGGAACGTTCGCCAGTGACCGGCCTACCGCACGCAGGTCCCGCGCGTTCCCGCCGCCGGACGCGATACGGGTTATCAGCCGCTCTATGTCACGCACATCAGCGCAGGCCGCGCGAAGGTCCGCCAGCAGCCCGCGGTCATCAAAGAATTTCTGGACCGCGTCATGGCGGTTGCTGATCTCATTGATCCTGGCCGGCGGAACAAGCAGCCACTGGCGAAGCTTACGGGCACCCATGGCAGTCTTGGTAGCATCCAGGACTTTCAGCAGGTTTGCTCCGCCGTCTCCCTGGGTCGGTATAAGGTTCAGGTTCTTGATCGTGGTTTCATCGAGAACCATCCGGTCCCCCGTGCTTCGAAGGCTGAACGACCTCACATGGTCAACGTTTCTCCGCAGCCTATCCCTGACGTGATAGAGGAGTCCGCCGGCGGCACCTGCAACAGCGGCGTTGCCTTCACAGCCAAGTCCTTCGAGCGACTGCATTCC
>JBFIFS010000252.1:0-3064 GCA_041602695.1 Kiritimatiellia bacterium | reverse complement strand
TGGAGCTTACAGACGAGTTTGTTGACGAGCTTACCCGCGAGAGCCGAATCGGCCTCGACCTTACGCAGCTCAAGCTTCCCTTCGACCTGATGCGTCCGAAGGACAAGGGCGGCGAATACGTAAGCCGCGTGCGCCTCCGTGAGGCTAACATTGACGAAAGGATCGGCATCGCCGACATTCTCGTCAACTGGCAGCAGCTGCCTATCCAGGCCGGCGACGAAGCATATCGCTAGGCGGCCCGGTCCCGCGATTACACCGGTTACACAGCCCATTAACTGCCCTGATCATGGATCATTATGCCGCGCGTCCTCATGCGGAACCGGGACATGGAAACCCTGCTGGCGGATTCGACGGTAACTGCTTCTGCCGCTCAGGCCTTCAAAGGCCATGGCTGCCGTGAAGTCCGGCGTGCGGGTAGAAAAGAAAACGGGCGGGACTATGCCCGCCCGCTCGTTTCAAAAAATACGGCCGCCCTACAGCAGCTCGGCTATCTGCACGGCGTTAAGGGCCGCGCCCTTGAGGAGCTGGTCCCCGCAGCAGAACAGGGCCAGGCTGTTTTCAGCGCTGATGTCGTAACGCACGCGGCCCACTGCCACGTCATACTCGCCCGTAACGTCTGTCGGCATCGGGAACCGGTTGTTTTCGCGATCATCAATAAGCCGCACGCCCGGCGCCTTAGCGAGGGCCTCGAGGGCCTCTTCCACTGTCACCTGGCGCTCCTGCTCGATGATCATTGCTTCGCTGTGCGCCCGGGGAATAGGCACGCGTATGCAGGTCGGACAGACTTGAATGCTGTCGTTGTGCAGCATCTTGCGAGTTTCATTGACCATCTTCATCTCTTCCTCCACATAGCCGTTCTCGGTCATCCCGGAGTTGTGGCTGAAGAGGTTGAACGCCACCTGGTAAGGAAGCACCGACGGCTCGAACGTTTCGCCCGCCTGCAGCTTGCGGGTCTGGTCTTCCAGTTCCGCAAGGGCCTGCGCGCCCGCGCCGCTTATGCTCTGGTAGGTGGAAACCACGATGCGCTTGACCGGCGATATGTCATGAAGGGGCTTCACGACAACGAGCATGATGATAGTAGTACAGTTCGGGTTCGCGATGATTCCCTTGTGGTCCTTGATGTCCTCGGGGTTCACTTCCGGCACGATGAGCGGCACGTCAGGGTCCATCCTGAACGCGCTCGAGTTGTCAATCACCACAGCGCCCGCCTTGACGGCCGGGGCCGCGAACTCACGGGACCGCGACGCTCCGGCGCTGAACAGCGCGATGTCTATCCCGTCCCAGCAGTCCGCCGTAAGCAGCTCAACAGCGATTTCCTCGCCCTTGAACTTGAGCTTCTTGCCAACAGACCTTTCCGAGGCAAAGAGCCTCAGGTTCTTGACAGGAAAGTTCCTCTTCTCGAGGGTTGCGATCATTTCGGCGCCCACTGCTCCCGTGGCGCCGGCTATCCCCACGGCGTATTCCTTAGCCATTTCCTTTTCCGTTCCTGTCCCCTGGTATTCTGGCGTATGCCTGCGCTCCGTCCTTCCTAGCCCCGCATCAGCGCGGCGAGGACCAAGCCCAAAAGCATCGTACGGTGCCGCAGGAGACTACGGCACCCGCCATTGTGAGGCAGGACCACCTGGCCCCGCCTTTTTTGGCCGTCGCGGCTGGTTACAGGTTTTCTGCAACCAGGTCGCCCACCTCTGTGGTCGAATAGCCCATCCTGCCGGCGCCCATGCCTTTCAGCTTGGTTCCGGTCACGTCCATGACTGACTTCTCAATCATGTCGGCTGCTTCCGTTTCGCCCAAAGTGTCGAGCATCATCGCGCCCGCGCATACACAGGCAAGCGGGTTGATGATGTTCTGGCCGGTATATTTCGGCGCTGACCCGCCGATCGGCTCAAACATGCTTACCCCTTCGGGGTTGATGTTGCCGCCTGCCGCAATGCCCATACCGCCCTGTGTAATTGCTCCAAGGTCCGTGATGATATCGCCGAACATGTTGCCCGTGACAAGCACGTCAAACCATTCGGGGTTCTTTACCATCCACATGCACGTCGCATCAACGTGGTAGTAGTCGCGGCGAACATCGCTGTAGTCGGCCTCGCCTATCTCGTTGAACGCGCGCTCCCAGAGATCGAAAACGTATGTAAGCACGTTGGTCTTGCCCACGAGGCCGAGCGTGTTTTCCTCGCCCACTCCGCGCGCCTTCTTGCCGCGGCGCTGCGCGTAGTCAAAAGCATAGCGGAGGCAGCGCTCAACCTGGTGGCGCGTGTAGACCATCGCCTGCGTCGCCACTTCGTGCGGCGTGTTCTTCATGCTGAATCCGCCCGATCCTGTGTAGATGCCGCCGCTGTTTTCGCGCACGACCACGTAATCTATCTGCTCCGGGCCCTTGTCCTTGAGCGGGCACTCAACGCCGGGATAAAGCTTTACTGGACGAAGGTTGATGTACTGGTCCAGGTCGAACCTAAGCTTAAGCAGGATGCCCTTTTCAAGGATGCCCGGCTTGACGTCAGGATGCCCGATTGCGCCGAGGAATATGGAGTCGTATTTCTTGAGCTCTTCGGCCGCGTTTTCCGGAAGTACTTCGCCCGTCGCCAGGTATCTGTCCCCGCCCCAGTCGTAATCCTGGAATTCTACTTTAAACCCGCACTTGTCCGCCGCCGCGCTGACGACTTTCTTTCCTTCGGCCATTACTTCGGGTCCCGTTCCGTCGCCCGGCAAGACTGCTATGTTATATGTCTTCATCTCCGTCCTTCTGTCTTTCCTACTAATAAATCAGGGGCGCAGAGTATACACGTGCCTGCGGCCAACACAAGCAGGAAAGTTAGGGTTTATCGGCATATGGCCTTGCCCTGCTTCGCCCTGCAAGCTGCGAAGGGCATACTTCGCAAAGCACGGGCAGGCTGGCAGGGGTGACTTCAAGGCGGCTCGCCATACGAAGCGCGTACTCCGTCAGGGAGTGGAGTGCGAAGTATGGTTGCCCCCCAGGGATTCGAACCCCGACAAACAGTTCCAGAGACTGCTGTGCTACCATTACACCAGGGGGCAACAATTTCAGACGGGCTGTCCTGCCCTG
>JBFIFS010000251.1:0-3092 GCA_041602695.1 Kiritimatiellia bacterium | reverse complement strand
TTCGCAGCCTTATAGGTCCAGCCGACCTGCTTTACAAATTCTATGACGAGCCGGAGCTGATACATGACTGCATGAAGACTTGGCTGGAGATGGGGCAGGCTGTGATCAGCGCTCACCAGAAGCATCTCACGATCGACGAGCTCTTTCTAGGTGAAGACATCTGCTATAACGGCGGGCCGCTGATTTCACCCGACATGATGAGAGAATTCCTGTTCCCTTACTACCAGGAGTTGATTAAGGGGATAAAAGAGCGCCAGATCGATAAAAGCAGGCATCTCTACTTTCAGATAGACACTGATGGCTGGTGCGAGCCGACTATCCCGGTCTACAAAGAGCTCGGCATGGACGTCATGTCGCCTTTCGAGGTGGCTTCCGGCTGCGATGTTGTCGAGATAGGAAAGAAGTATCCTGATCTGGTCATGACCGGCGGCGTGGACAAGCGGATCCTGGCAGAGGGCAAAGACGCGATCGACCGCATGGTAGACCGAATATTTCCTGTGATGCAGGCGAGGGGCGGTTATATCCCCACTTGTGACCACGGTGTTCCTGAAGAGGTGCCTTACGAGAACTACCTTCACTACCGCAAGCGCGCGCTTGAGTTTGCGTGAGGCGACCTTTCCGCTAGGAGTGACGGGCAGGGGGATTCGTGCTCTGGTGGGAGGGACAGCATGTTGCTGTCCGACCCGCAGAATGCGGGCCCTCCCCGGAGTGAGGCGCGCTAGAGCGGCTCAGGATTCTTGATCTCGGGTCGCTGTGCCGTTAATGTTTCTTTGTTCATGTATACGATAACACTGACGCGGCTTCCCCGCAGGAGTTCTAAATAATGAGAGACACACGAATGTTTCCCCGTCCGTGGGAGCAGCCTGAACTTACGCACATTAACAAGCTTCCGGTGCGGGCAACGCTTATTCCTTACAAGACCGGGCCGCAGGCGCTGGCGGGTGACCGGGAGAAAAGTCCCTGGTTCAAGTCGCTGAACGGGGCATGGAAGTTCAAGCTGGTAAAGAGCCCCGAGGCCGCGCCTTCAGGCTTCTTCAAACCAAATGCCAGCGAGGCGGGTTACAGGCCCATAAATGTTCCCGGCAACTGGAACATGCAGGGCCACGATAAGTCGCATTACACAAACGTCCAGATGCCGTTTAAGAATGATCCGCCTTTTGTGCCGGACGATAATCCGACAGGGATCTACAGAAAGAGCTTCGCTTTGCCGAAGGACTGGCAGGGGCGGCGGACAGTGATCCATTTCGGCGGCGTGGAAAGTATGTACTATGTCTATGTCAACGGCCGTCAGGTTGGGATGTCCAAGGACTGCAGGCTTCCTTCGGAATTCGACATAACTTCTTACGTTAAGCCCGGAAAGAACTCGCTGGCAGTAATGGTCATTCGCTGGTCCGACGGATCATATCTGGAAGACCAGGACCATTGGTGGATGGCAGGCATCCACCGCGACGTCTATCTCTACAGCACGGACAAGGCTTATCTGCAGGATGTGTTCGCCACGGCGACGCTGGACGAGGATTACAGGAATGGCATCCTGAATATAAAGACGAAGCTGGGGTTCGCAGAGGAGCCGCGCGAAGACCTGTCAGTTGATGCCGTTCTCTTCGATGGCCGCAAAAAGGTTGCCTCGCTGTCAGGCATCGTGAGCTGGTCGTATCGCGTTGACTATTATCAGCTGGAGATGGAGCAGAAGGTCAGCAGGCCCAGGCAGTGGTCGGCGGAGGCGCCCAACCTCTATACTCTGGTGGTGACGCTGAGGGACCATCGGGGGCGCGCGTTAGAGACAACTTGTTGTAAGGTAGGTTTCAGGACTGTTGAAGTGAAAGGCCGTGAGCTTCTTATCAATGGCAAGGCGGTGTTGATTAAGGGTGTCAATCGTCACGACCACCACGACTCCAAAGGCAAGGCCGTGCCGCGCGAGACGATGGTCCGCGATATAGAAGTGCTGAAGCAGTTTAACTTCAATTCCGTACGCACGTCGCATTACCCCAATGATCCGCTCTGGTATGACCTTTGTGATGAGTATGGGATCTACGTTCTCGACGAGGCGAACATCGAGGCGCATGACAATTACACGACGCTGTGCCGTGATCCCCGCTGGTCGCAGGCGTTCTTTGAGCGGGCATTCAATATGGTGCTTCGTGACAAGAACCATCCGTGTGTTATCGGATGGTCACTAGGCAATGAGACCGGGAACGGTGAAAACCATGATCGCGCTGCTGACGCGATCAGCGAATATGATCCTTCGCGCTTTATTCATCATGAAGGCGCGCTCAAGGCAAGGTGGACCCAGTCAGGCAATGTTTACGACGTGAACGGCGCCAATGCGAACGATCTTCTGGATCCGATGTATCCCAGTATCGGTACTATTAAGGAATACGTTCGGAATATCTCGAAGGAAGAGTACAGGCCGTTCATCATGTGTGAATATGAGCACGCAATGGGGAACAGTACTGGCAACATGAAAGAATACTGGGACCTGATCAAGAAGCACCATGGCCTGCAGGGCGGGTTCATATGGGACTGGGTGGACCAGGGGATTGTCAGGAGCTGGGATGCAGGAACCAGCGGCAGGGAAGATGTTGACGGCATGAGCCAGAGGCAGCTGGG
The DNA here is from genome assembly GCA_041602695.1 of Kiritimatiellia bacterium. Taxonomy (GTDB): domain Bacteria; phylum Verrucomicrobiota; class Kiritimatiellia; order UBA8416; family JBFIFS01; genus JBFIFS01. The sequence goes on along the minus strand of JBFIFS010000251.1, from coordinate 482 downwards.
GGCAGCGCGAAAGGAGTGCCTCAAGCCCGGCGGGAAGTTCTTCTGGGCGTATGGCGGCGACTTTGGCGATGAGCCTAACGACGCCAATTTCTGCATCAATGGTATGATTTGGCCCGACCGCACGCCGCATCCAGGCATGTATGAATTCAAGAAAGTGGTGCAGCCTGTGTCAATGACGCTCAAGGGAAAGCGGCTTACGGTCAGGAATGAGCAGTACTTCACTGACATGCGTTGGCTGAAGGGGCTGTGGTCGGTAAAGGTCAACGGAAGGACCGTCCAGAAGGGCGTCCTCAAGAGGATCGCCGTGAAGCCTGGTGCCTCGACCAGCGTAACTCTTCCTGTCAGAGAGTTGGGCCTGAAACCCGGGCAGGAGGCCTTTCTTATGGTTAGTTTCACTGCGGCGTCAAAGACGCCGTGGTGTTCCGCCGGCCATGAAGTGGCATGGGAGCAGTTCGCGCTTGGCAAGGGCCCTGCAGAAAAGG
>JBFIFS010000250.1:0-3137 GCA_041602695.1 Kiritimatiellia bacterium | reverse complement strand
TCTCTTCCAGAAATACATAAAGGTACTGAAGACAGACAGCAATGCCCCAACGCGACATTCTGAAGATTCTCCGTCGTAACGGCGCCGGTCATCACGCTTTGTGAAACGAGGCGAACGAACGCATGTCTGGTTATAGACAGGCAGATGCCAATCCGAGCGACTTGATCGGGGAGTTTGGCGAATCGCGCAGGCACAAGGTCTACTTTGGCGCCGTCAACGCATCCGAGTGTTACGCACCGAGAGAGGAAGAGCTCAATGATCCTCCCCGGCGCGGACCTTATATAGGGACATGACTGAATCGCAGATAGTGATTGCCTTGCATGAGCCTGCCCGAATAGAATTCCCCATGTGATGACCGAGAAATTCAAACAACTCCCGTGGCAAGATAACGCAAAATGGTTGCTGTCAATCTATATACCCGCGATTTGTTTAATCGGCATCGTTATCTCAATCATAGTGCACACCCTGAACTCGGCCGAGTTGCGTACCGTTCAGCAAGCGGAATCACATAGAGTTTCCCTTCTCCTGGGCGGCCTTGATGATTGTATTGGTAATATCCTCTCAGACCTGCATTTTCTCGCAAATTCGCCAATAATTAATGAACTCGTTAACAGTGACGGTGAACCAGACCCGTCCTGCCTCGAGGAGCTGGGAGGCTTATTCCTCGAGTTTTCGACTCACAGAAAACGGTATGACCAGATCCGATTTCTTGACTCCGAAGGAATGGAAACAGTCAGGGTCAATTACAACAATGGACGCCCATCGCTTACCCCTCAAAAGGAACTACAAAACAAGAAAGGCCGCTACTACTTTGCTGACACGTTTGTCTTGGGCCGGGGCGAGGTGTTCATTTCGCCATTGGACTTGAACATTGAGCACGGGCAAATCGAAATACCCCTCAAACCGATGATTCGAATAGGCACTCCTATCTTCAATCAGGAAGGCATAAAGCAAGGCATATTAATGCTGAATTATTTCGGCACGTACCTGATCCGGCACATCAGCAGACTGGAAACACCTCACGAGCCGGGCCATCTGATGCTGCTCAATTCCGATGGATATTGGCTGAAATCTCCAAATCCACATGACGAATGGGCTTTCATGTATAGGGACCGAAACGACCGCACGTTCGCGAAGGAATTTCCTTTTGAGTGGGAAAGAATAGAATCGGAAGACAACGGCCAGTTTCTAAGCACAAATGGGCTTTTCTCTTTTTCAACAGCTTACCCCCTGTCCCCGGAGGTACACTCCAGTACCGGGTCCGGCGATGCGCAAGCTCCCAGTGAAGAACAATTATTCTACAAAGACTACAAGTGGAAGATAGTTTCCTGGATTCCCGCGAACATGCTGGAAGAAGGAAAGAAAAAGAGAACCCGGTACGGACTGATTGTCTTCGCGTTTCTGGCACTGCCCCTGCTATTGCTGGCACACATCCTCTCCTCCGCCCTTTCAGCCAGAAGACAAGCCGAGGACTCACTCAGGAAAGCTTACGCATCACTGGAAGACAAAGTAGCAGCAAGGACTGAAAAGCTTCAAAAGGCATTGGATGAAGTTACAACCTTGCGCGGCATTATCCCGATTTGTTCGTATTGCAAACAAATCCGTGATGACAAGGGCGCCTGGAAAGAGCTGGAAGCCTACATCTCTTCTCACTCGGAAGCCCAGTTTAGCCACGGCGCCTGCCCAGAGTGCTGCGCAAAGCAACTCAAGAAGCTGGAACAGGAATAGGCGCCATCGAATGGACCGCCTCATCTTAGGCGGCGCCAGATGCCCGGAACGAAGAAAAGCAAGAATGACCGAACACAACGGAGTAATGATGCAGTTCTTCCACTGGTACACTCCGGCGGACGGATCTCTATGGAGACAGCTGTCTGAACATGCATCGGAATTGGCTAACTCAGGAATCACTGCCGTATGGCTGCCTCCTGCTTACAAGGGTGCGGCTGGACAGGATGATACCGGATACGGTGCCTACGATCTTTTCGATCTTGGGGAGTTCGACCAGAAGGGCACGGTGCGCACTAAGTACGGCACCCGTGACGCATACCTTCAAGCCATTCAGGCTGCACATAAGGCGGGGCTGCAGATTTACGCTGATGTCGTCATCAACCACAAACTCGGCGGCGATAACCAGGAAGAAGTCAGGGCGACACCGCACAATCCTGAATGCCGCAACGAAGCCATCGGGGAGCCGGAAACCATCAGGGCATGGACCCACTTCACGTTCCCGGGACGCGGCACAAAGTACTCGTCTTTAGAGTGGCATTGGTGGCACTTCAACGCCGTGGACTCCAGCGCCACCACAAACGATCGCCCCGCTGTGTACCTTTTTGAAGGCAAGACGTTTCACAACGAGGTCGATAAGGAAAAATGCAACTTCGACTACCTGATGGGCTGCGATCTCGACATCGCCAACCCCGATGTCAGGAAAGAGCTGCTTTACTGGGGGGAATGGTACACTGACCTGACCAAGGTCGATGGATTCCGCTTTGACGCGGTCAAACACGTTGGGGCGGGTTTCTTTGTGGAATGGCTCAACCACGTGCGCGAACACACCGGACGCGATCTGTTCGCCGTGGGAGAATACTGGTCCGGTATCGATGAAGCACTGGAGTCCTTCCTGGAAGCAACCGGCAACAGCATCAAGCTTTTTGACACGGGGCTGCACTACAGCTTCGCTGCTGCTGGACGGGAGGGAGCAGCATACGATCTAAGAGCCATTCTTGAAAGGAGCCTTGTCAAGGACCACCCCGATATGGCTGTCACCCTGGTCAGCAACCACGACACCCAGCCCTTGCAGTCGCTTGAATCGGTCGTTGAGCCGTGGTTTAAGCCCCTGGCATATGCGATAATACTGCTGCGGCGCGGCGGCTACCCATGTGTCTTCCATCCCGACTACTACGGCGCCAGCTACAGAGGAACTGCCAAAGACGGAAGAGCTTGTGACATAGAAATGCCTAGCCACAGGTGGATCATCGACAAGTTCCTTACGGCACGCCGCAAAAGCGCTTATGGAGAAGAATCCGACTATTTCGACCACCAGAACTGCATTGGTTGGACCCGGGCGGGAGACAACCAGCATCCCGGAGGAATGGCCGTGCTGCTCAGCAATGACTCCGATTCCACCAAACCAATGC
>JBFIFS010000249.1:0-3165 GCA_041602695.1 Kiritimatiellia bacterium | reverse complement strand
TTTGTCTGGTGGGATGGCGATGTGATCCGCGAGATCCTGAATAAGAACTGGATCGCGAAGTATGACCCCAAGGCTGAGGGTGCGATGCGGCGACTGCTGACTGCCGAAGGGTGTACGTCGGTCAACGGCACCAAGGCCACACCCGTCATCAGCGCAGATCTATGGGGCGACTGGCGCGAGGAAGTTGTTTGGGTCAGGGAAGACGGTAAAGCGCTCAGAATCTATACGACAACGATTCCCACGTCTCTTCGCGTTCCAGCGCTGATGCATGATCCCGTCTATCGTCTTTCGGTCGCCTGGCAGAATGTTGGTTATAACCAGCCGCCTCATTCAGGCCGGTCTATCAAGAACATGGTCCGATAAGCAAGGGGAGGGGAGCTGCAGGGATGTTTCTAGTCAGTTATCCTGAGTGTCATGAGCACTTCCTCGAGCTGGGCGCGAGTGTAAGGTTTGTGAAGGAAAGCGACAGCATCGTCCCCAAAGTGCTGCTCAAAACTCGTCTCGCTATATCCACTGCTCATGATTACCGGGATGTCCACCGAGATGCGCTTGATTTCATTATAAGCATCTTTTCCGTCCATGCCCGGCATGGTCAAGTCCATCAGTATGAACGATAGGTCATCCTTGTGCTCCTTGAATGTTTCAACGGCCTCCGCTCCGTCAGAAGCCGTTACTACTGAGAAGCCCATGCGCTTGAGAATACGTTTTCCTACAGCGAGGACGGGGGCCTCATCGTCGACCAGCAGCACTTTGCCAGTAAATACATAGTCCGTCTTTATGTTCGGGGTGGTTTCGGCTTTCCGGACGGCGTCGTGCTCCCTGAGAGCAGGAAAAGCGACAGTGAACTTTGAGCCGACATCGGGAGTGCTTTCAACTCGAAGAATGCCATGGTGCTTGTGAATGATTCCGTGTACAGAAGCCAGTCCGAGTCCTCGTCCAGCGAACTTGCTGCTGTAGAACGGATCGCATATGCGCTCAAGGGTGGCATCATCCATTCCGCAGCCGTCATCAGACACTTCCAGTATGACATATTCGCCGGGCGGTGGGTGATCATCTCTTGCGTAACGGCTGACAAGCGCCTCTCCTTCTAGAAGCGCAGCCCGTGTGACAATGCTTATTTTGCCGCTGTTCCCGCCTATAGCTTCGGAGGCGTTGGTGACCAGGTTTAAGACAATCTGCCCTACTTGGGACTCTCCAGCCAATATATACGGAAGCGACGGATCAAGTGTGCTCTCCAGTGCTATCTTTTTTGATACGGACGTGCGCATCAGGTCGAGTAATGCCTCTACCTGCTGTGAAAGGTCGACCTCTTGTTTCTGGATAACGGCTTTCCCTGTGTATTCAAGCAGCTCTTGGCAAAGCTTTGCGGCGTGCTGCGCGGCCTCCAGTACGTCTCCGGCGCACTGCGCGGCGTCTGAGTCTTCGGGCAGGTCCGCGCGCATCAGGTCAGTGTTGCCTATTATGACACCCAGCAAATTGTTGAAGTCGTGGGCTATTCCTCCGGCAAGAACCCCTAGGCTTTCCATCTTCTGTTTGCGCTGCAGCTGGTCCTGCAGATCATTATAGCCGGTCATGTCCGTGGCCACTACAACTATGCCCTGAAGGTCGCCGTGGCTGTCACACATCATGGAGGCGGAAAGCAGCACCGGCACCTGTTTGCCGTTTGCGGCAAGCAGGCAGCATTCATGGTTCTTGAGGAGCCCCTGCCCAAGCACGTGTTTGATTCCCTGCTCTCCCAGCAACTCCCTGTCGTCTCCGCAGAGCAGCTCTGTTACCTGGCGTCCGACCACGGCCTCCTGGGCGTAGCCGAGGAGGTTTAGCGCGGCATAATTGGCGGTGGTGACGGTGCCGTTCCCGTCGAGGATAAGTATGGCGTCGTGCAGGGACCTTATGATGTTGTGCGAAAAGTCCTTTGTGTTCTGCAGTTCATTCTCGAGGTGACCAAGCTGCGCCTTGCTGGGATCGTCATAGATGTGCAGGGGCAGGGAAGCCGTCTGATCAGAAGCCACGAGGTTTATGTCGTGGGCGCACACTTTGAAGACGTAGTCGCCCGGGGGAAGCCCTTTGTAGGTAACGGCCCCGTTCCAGGTCTCGTGCCACTGGCCGTCATGTCCCTCTAACGTATAGCGAAACTTTACGCTGCCGATCTTCGTGCTGGCTCCACTCAGGTGAATGGTTATGGCGGGCACGCCTGCGTGTGTATCTAAATATGCCGGAGAATGGTATGTGGTGCCGGCATCCACTCGTGGTATCGAGACATGAGGCGGGTTCGAGTAATCGGGTCGGTAGCGAAACGCGCCTCTTAGTGTCGATATTAGAATGTCGGTTTCGCCGAGGCGATCCAGTCCCGTGATCTGCATGCTGGGGAGGCCTACGGTGGAAAGCATTTTCTGGAACACGCATCCGTTGGTCAACAGCAAGCCTCGATTGGTGCCGATCCATATATTGCCGTTCGAATCCGAAGTCATGCATCGGATGGTCAATTCTGACATAGGGGGATGCGGCTGAATCTCCTGGGCTCCGTTTTCCGTAAACCTAAACAGCCGGCCCTCTTTTGTCCCAATCCATGTCGAGCCGTCCTTGGCCTCGCAGCGGGCAACCACGTTCTCGCTGGCAACTTCGGAGTTTTCGTCATAAGTCCGGAATTCTTTTCCGTCATAGAACCGGCGTTCTCCTGAGGACCTCCCACAGACTATCATCTGACCTTCGATGCCCGTTGCTATGAAGAAAGAGTCCTGTGAGCTGTCCATAATATCGGCGAACGGATAGCAGTAGAAGCCGTTCCTGTCCGCGCGATAGAGATGCTCCTTCGTCGAAAACCATATTGCGCCAGATTCATCCTTTACGAGTTTTCTTATTTTGTCGCGTGGCAGGCCGTCGATCCGGGTTATGTCGCCGGTATCTATGTCGACAATTGTTGCTTGGGCAAGCCACCGGTTGAACATTACCAAATGATGGGGAACCCAAAATGTCAGTGAAGACCGATCGCCGCATTGGACCCTGCTGTTTAGAGTCGTCAGCTGTCCGTCCTTGTATTTAAGCAGGCCCTCTGTCGGTGTGCCGAGAAAGACCTCGTCATCGGTCCTGCAAGTCGAGGAGATGCTGTACGGGGTTACCTCGACCAGAGAGGACGCATCATAGAAGCTTATACCTGCCTTCTGGCAG
>JBFIFS010000248.1:0-3210 GCA_041602695.1 Kiritimatiellia bacterium | reverse complement strand
GCTCGGCGAAAAGGCGTTCCTCTCCTGCACTCCGCATGGAATCATCAAGCTCCTCGAAAAGAGCGGAACAGAAACGAAGGGCAAACATGCTGTCGTAGTCGGGCGCAGCAACATCGTGGGCAAACCGGTCGCGAACATGCTCCTCCAGAAGAAGGACGGCGCCAACGCGACGGTCACGATCTGCCATACCGGCACGCACGATATCGGCTACTTTTCGAAGCAGGCGGACATCCTGATCGTCGCGGCAGGCCGCCCGAACACCGTCACGGCAGACATGGTAAAAGACGGCGCGGTCGTTATCGATGTCGGCGTTAACCGCGTGGAGGACGCCTCCAAGAAATCAGGCTTCAGGCTGGTCGGCGACGTGGATTTTGAAGAGGTATCCAAGAAGGCCTCCCTCATCACTCCCGTACCCGGCGGTGTCGGCCCGATGACAATCACCATGCTCCTCTTCAATACCGTCGAGTCAGCGAAGATGCACGCCGGACTGGCGTAGACAGGTTTCGTGATCTGGAGGCGGCGGCCCTGACCGGCTGCCCTGACATTATCCGTGCCATGGGCGGGCGGCGCGGCTATAATGCCGGGCAGTCATTAGGAGAATTACGGAGATAAAAGGTGTCATCCGCAAAACGCCCACTTTTACACCTCTGGCTGCTGGAGCTTGCGACAGATTTCTTTGCCGTCACAGCATCGTATTTCGTCATATACTTTGTGCGTTTCCACAGCCAGTGGGGAGTCTCCCTCTTCACAGCCGTGAATCGCGCGCTAGGGGTCCGTGACACAGGCGAACTCCAGCCCTTCTACAGCGATTTCTATTTGGCGAGCTCGTTCCGGCTGGTCCTCTTCATAACCGCCGCGGTATGCGTCCTGTACGCTTTGCTGAACATATATTCCGGGCACCGCCCGATCAGGAGGCGCCTGATCGCCTGGAACATCATCCTGGCAAACGCCATCGCGCTGGCCGCGTTCTACATCTATTTCTACATCAGCAGGAACATCTTCCATCCGCGCAGCTTCTTCGTAACGGTGATGCCGGTGAATGCCGTTATAACGATACTTCTCAGGCTGCTCCTGTACAGCGTCCTCAGGACGGCGCGCGAGAAGCACTGCATTGACAGGGTAAATACGGTGCTGGTCGGCTCAGGAGAAGACGCGGCCTTTATCAGGGATCTCGTGGAAAAGAACGTGCCCCATGGAATAACAATTGTCGACTCAATGACGCTGGACCTCGACTTCCCCTTCGAAGAAACCCTCGCAAGGATAGTCGAGCGGCTGGACAAGTCCGGCGCCCACATGCTGATCACCGCGGAGCGCCGGTTAAGCGCGGCGCAGATAATGTGCATCCTGGAGAAGTGCGCGGACAAGGGAATCCCGGCAAAGATTCTCTCGGATGAATTCTCTGTAATAGCCAACCAGGCCCGAATTCGATCGGATCTCGTAAAAGGGATTCCCCTCATGCACTTCGCGGAACCGCGCCAGAACGCGCTGCTCAAGGCCGTCAAGAGGGTAACTGATGTGCTGTTCGCCTCGCTGTTCATCCTGATCCTGTCTCCCGTGCTCCTGCTCGCCGCCGTCCTGATTAAGCTTACCAGTGCCGGGCCTGTATTGTTCAGGCAGGAGCGCATCGGCGTAAACCGCAGGCCGTTCACGATGTACAAGTTCCGCACGATGCACCACCGGGCGGACGAACTCGTCGCCCAGCTGGAGGAATTCAATGAATCCGGCCGGGGCCTTTTCAAAATCAAACAGGACCCCCGCATGACCGGGGTCGGAAAATTTCTCCGGCGCTTCAGCATTGACGAACTTCCCCAGCTGCTGAATGTACTGAAGGGCGATATGTCTTTGATCGGCCCCCGCCCCCTGCCCCGGAGGGACTTTGAGGGTTACTATGAAGACTGGCATTATTCGAGGCATGAGGGCGTCCCCGGGATAACCTGCCTCTGGCAGGTTTCAGGCCGAAGCGACCTGGACTTCCATAACATGTGTATCCTCGATGTCTACTACCTGCGCAACAGGAGCTGGGTGCTGGACCTTAAGATACTCTTCAGGACAGTTCACGCCGTACTGTTCGCGCGCGGAGCGTATTAGATCGTGGATAACAGATGAGCAGACCAGAAACAACATCCGGCGGGCCGCTGAAGTATCGGGCCGCGGCCCTGGCCTTCGGCTGGGTCGCGCTGCTGGCGGTAATCGCGGCTTTTCTCGGACACGAAGACCTCGTCTCGACATTCAACTCCGATATCTATTACCTGCCGATGCTGGTCAAGGACATCTGTGAAATGGGCGGCTCTCTCGGAGAATGGCGCCTCCCGCCGGCCCCGTATTTCTTCCCTGACCTTGTGCTCTATCTGCCTTTGCACCTGGCGGTCCGCAACCCCATTACCGCATTGGCCCTTGCCGGAGCCGTCCACTACATCCTCTTCGTTGGCGGCTGGTTCGCCGTGGCAGGCAGGTTTGCGAAGGACGAGCGGGCGCGGTTCGCTTCGCAGGCCGCCGTTCTCTTCATGGGCTCGCTCGGGATGGTCCTGGGCTCGCTCATGCATGTCGCTTACTGGTCGACACAGATCACTATGCATTTCGGGGTCATGACGGCGGCGCCGTGGTTTCTTCTTCTCGCGCATATCTCGGTTTCCTCAACAAGGGCAAGGGCCCGGCTGTTCTCCGTTCTGGGAATGTTTCTCATGGCCTCGGGCCTGGCGGCCTCAGACATGCTTTCCCTGACACAGGTGCTTCTGCCTTCGGCCGCGGCGCTGCTGCTGATGTTCCTGACAGCCAAAGCGCGCTGGCAGGACGCTGCGGCCGCCTGCGCGGCAATAGCAGCGGGGACGCTCCTTGGCGTGTGCATGCCGCTCTGGCTGGGCAAAGCTTCTCTGTCAGGCTACATCCAGCCGGACCTGATCCACAGCGCGGACGCAGCCCGCGCCTTCATACGCTGGGCGACCGGCTTCCTGCGGACCCAGACGGCCGCGGCGGTAATCGGGGCAGTGATGCTTGTGATCAACGTTCTGGTGGTAATGTTCGGGCTCGCGCGGGCTTCGCGCGCGAAGCCCATCGACCCCGGGCTGCTCCACGTTTCCTCATTCGTCTCCGTCGCCGTACCCATAAATGTTATTGCCGTACTCGTAATGGGCAATTTCTTCTCATCAGCTGACGCGCGTTACGCGCTGTCGTTCATGTTCTACCCGCTCTTCTCCGCGCCGGTACTGCTGG
>JBFIFS010000247.1:0-3242 GCA_041602695.1 Kiritimatiellia bacterium | reverse complement strand
GCGGGACAAAGCAATGCGGAAGGATACGCGAGGGAGCCTATAGACGATCCTTCCGAGATCGGCGTGCATCAGCTGGGGGTGAATGGTGTCTGGTCAATTGCTGCGCACGAAACGCGCCACAATCCATGGATCGCGTTCGGCAAGAAGCTCAAGATGGAGCTGGGAGTACCGATTGGTCTGATTCCTACGGCTGTTGGCGGCAGCGCCGTGTCGCAATGGGATCCGGGCCAGAACGGAGGCCTTTACAGGAGAATGAAGGCACAGGTCGCGCTGGCCGGGAACAGCCTAAAGGGCTGTGTCTGGTATCAGGGCGAAAGCGATACCGGTGAAGCCGATTATCCCAAATACAAAACTAGATTCGGCCGTTTCGTCAAAGGCCTAAGGCGCCTTGTAAGAAACGGCGACCTGCCGGTCATAACAGTGCAGTTGAACCGTGTACTGGGGAAGAGGGAAGACGCTTTGGGGTGGGAAGCGATGCGTGAGATCCAGAGAGAAATTCCGCACGAGCTGGCCAATGTTTATGTATTCTCAATCTTTGAGGCAGGTCTGTCGGATGGTATCCATATAAGCTCATTGGGTAACCTGCTCATAGCCCAGCGCGCAGCAGCAACAGCGCTTGGAGCGGTCTACGGAAGGCCCATTCATTATCTTCATCCGGAATGTGTTTCTGTCAAAAGAGCCGGGCGCAAGGCCGTGGAGCTGAAATTTACCAATGTGGTTGGAGGGCTTTATTACGAATCCCCGCCGGGTGGGGCATTTCCCTTTGAGGTGCGGGACAGCGGCGGCGTTGTCGAGGTGACAGGCCATCAGATTAGGGGAAAGAATCGTATGCGCCTGGAGCTTGCCCGTCCGCTGGAGGGCAAGGCGACGGTCGTCGGAGCTCCGGGAAACTGTCCCTCCGAGGTCATCCCGAGGGATCTGAGCGGGTACCGTGGAATGCTGGCTTTTACAATGCAGGTAGACTGAGAAGAAAGGGAACAATGAGCAAGGAGCCTTCAGGGGAATATTACGATTATACGAAGACGATGAAGCCGGAGCGTCCGTGGATGCTTCCTTATCACCAGAGCCTGGTCTATCTGACGATGTGCTGTACACGGGGCGGTGACGGAAAGATGGACAAGCTCTTCCTCACTTTCGAGGACCTCCTCAATATGACGCGGCGCATATACAATCTCACGCTCGGGGTCCCTCAAATCAATTACATAGTTGGTTGGCATCACGAAGGCCACGACTCCAAGTATCCGGACTGGAGCGAGGTGAATCCTCACATGAAGCGTGACTGCGACGCGACGGCGCTTGAAAGCCTCCGGTGGCTGATTAGGGAGGCACGAAAGTATAACGCCACTATGAGCCTGCACCTCAACATGATGGATGCCTATACTGACAGCCCGCTCTGGGACGAGTATGTCGAGAAGGACATCATTGCCAAGGACGAGGACGGCAATGTTATCAAGGGCAAGGAGTGGGGCGGGATGGCCTCGTACCAGATGAGCTATACCCAGGAATGGAAGATGGGGCTGGCGCAGAAGCGTATTGATGGAATCATCGATATGATCCCTGAGCTTGTTGAGGGAGGCACCATCCATATTGACGCCTTCCTCGGCGAACGCCCGGGTCCAGGCCGTGGACAGCTTATTAGCCCGTATCTCGGATATACGAAAGATGAGGAGCTTGCGACTCAGCGTAAGATATTCCGTTACTGGCGAGATCGGGGCATTGATGTCACATCAGAATGGGTGGACGGCCTGCGCGGGGATTATTTTGTCGGTTTGCAGGCCTGGGCCTGGCACGGAAGCAGTGCTGTTGCTGATCTTCCTGACGAGCTCTACTGCGGAAACCCGATGAAGGACGCCAAGCATCCCGGGTTTGACCAGCAAGACGGCCTCCATGAGAAATTCAATGAGGAGTTCTACCTCCTGTTCGTGCCCTGGTATTACAAGAACAACCCTGCGGGCGGTGAGGATACAGGCGAAATGCTGCAGGAGACTGACATCTGTATGCCCGCATTGTGGTGTGAGGACCGGACGCTGATCGCGTATTCAAAGGATGGAATGCAGGACAAGTCATGGGAATTGCCTGCGGATTGGCAGGATGTTAAGAAGGTAGCTCTGGAAAACATCACTACTGAAGGCCGGGAGCCCTGCGGAGAGTTGACTGTTGATGGCGGGAAGGTGACACTGAGCCTTGGCGCAGGCAGGGCCATTGCAATTGTGCCGGCAGAGTAGCGCCTTTGGATGTAGACGGGATAAACCCGTCTCTACCGTAGGGGCGGGTTGACGCCGTCCATATCTGCCGCGTCAAGGGAGGATAAATGAAGCTTAAGAGATTTGAAGGGAATCCGATCCTTCAACCGGATGACAGGCCGTGGCGTAATGTGGTCACGTTTAACCCGGGCGTGATTATTGAAGATGGCGTCTTCTATATGGTCGAGCGTGCATGCAATAGCCTTGTTCCCTTTGTGTGCCAGTTCGGGCTCTGGAAGAGTACGGATGGATTTAACTTTGAGCTGGTCCAGGAAGACCCTGTATTCACGCGGGAAGATATCGGATGCCCGGAAGGCACGGTAGAAGACCCAAGGTTGGCCAAGTACGGTGACACCTATTACATGACCTATGTGCAGCGTAATTACACGCCTGAATGTTATCCGCAGGGGGAGGGCATTCCGAAATACGTTCGGATCACGCACGTGCCGGAGGGGGACCTGAACAACTACCGGTCAGGCATTGCGAAATCGAAAGATCTTATCCACTGGGAGGACATGGGGCTGATGACCCCGCCTGACAATGATGACCGTGACTGCGTGCTCTTTCCTGAAATGGTGAAAGGGCGATACGCTATGCTGCGTCGGCCGATGTATTTTGTGGGCCCGGAGTACGGCTGTGACAGGCCCAGCATCTGGCTCAGCTATTCCGATGATCTCATGAATTGGGAAGATCCTGTTCTTGTAGCCACGGCCCAGTATGATACCTGGGAGCAGAGGAAGATAGGGGCTTCAGGACAGCCGGTCAGAACTGACAGGGGCTGGCTTACGCTTTACCATGGGGTTGATGAGAAGGCCGTCTATCGGACCGGCGTCATGCTACTGGATCTCGATGATCCGACAAAGGTCATTGCGCGGGCGCCTGACGTTATCTTCGAGCCTGAGGAGTTCTATGAGATCACAGGCCTTGTAGTGCCTCGTGTTGTGTTTCCTTCAGCGACTGTCGAGAAAGACGGGACGCTGTTCGTCTACTACGGGTGCT
>JBFIFS010000246.1:0-3267 GCA_041602695.1 Kiritimatiellia bacterium | reverse complement strand
GGCCGGGCTTTCAGCTTATCAGTATGAGCAGCGCATGAAGAAGGTGTTTGGCATGCCGGCCGGCCACTTCATAAGCCGTGTTCGACTGGAAGCAGCGATGGAGATGCTGAAAGGCACCGACAGTATCGCGGACATCGCCCTGTCGTGCGGGTTCTATGACCAGAGCGCTTTCACGCGCACCTTCAAGAGCGCCATCGGCATGACTCCGTCCGAGTACCGCAGGCAGAACGCCTAGCAGTCAGCCGCATTCTTTCCGGACCTTGCCTGGGCTCGACAAAGGCAAAAACGGATATGGTTATGGCACAAACAGGCATGGTTGATCCGGAGCCTCGCTGATATATTAGGCTGGAACTCAGCTGGTAAGGAGGAAGCGCGTATGAAGAAGAAACTGATGATTGCGGTACTCGCGGCGGTAAGCAGCGCAGTGATGGCGGCCCATGGCGGCGAAAACCTAAAGGTATTTATACTGGCAGGCCAGTCGAACATGGAAGGGCACGGAAAGGTCGAGATGGGCCGCAACCCGGACTGGAAGAAGGACGTTAAAGGCGTGCCGCGCGAGATCAAGGGCGGGGTAGGCTGCCTGCGCACCCTCGCAACTGACTCTGAGACGAGCAGTGAGTATGGAAAATTCCTCGGGCCGGACGGCAAGTGGATTGAGCGTGATGATGTGTTTATTTACACGACGACTTCAGGCAAAAAGAGCGGAAAGCTTTCGGTAGGGTTCGGGAAGGGCAACTGGTTTGGTCCCGAGCTCGGGTTCGGGTGGCAGGTTGGCGACTACCTGAAAGAACCTGTGCTGATCATCAAGACGGCCTGGGGCGGTAAGGACCTTGCGGTTGATTTTCGTCCGCCCAGCTCCGGCAGCACAGAGTTGGGCAAGGGCAAGCGTGAGCCCGGCTCCTACTACAGGCAGATGATGGCTATCGTCAAGGAGAGCCTGGCCAAGTATGAGACGGACTTCCCCGAGCTCAAGGGGCTGAAGCCTGAGTTTGCCGGTTTCGGCTGGCACCAGGGCTGGAACGACGGCTGTAACAAGGACGCTACGGCGGAGTATGAGAAGAACATGGTGAATTTCATTAATGACGTCCGCAAGGAGCTTGGCGTTAAGGACCTGCCCTTTGTAATTGCGAACACCGGGCAGAATGGGCCGGGAACCAAAGGGACCTTCGCGGACCTTTGCGAGGCGCAGATGAACGTTGGCGATCCGGCGAAGCATCCGCAGTTCAAAGGGACAGTTGCCTCCGTTGATACAAGGCCCTTCAAGGCCCCGGACGAACGGTCGCCTTCGGGGATGGGTTATCACTGGAGCCACAGCGGCGAGAGCCATTACAAGGTCGGCAACGCCATGGGCGAAGCGATGGTTAATCTTCTGAAGGGCCGGAAGTGATTTCCGATGCCGGTGCACTGGCGGCTTCTTCGTAGAAGTCGCAGGAAATTTCCGAAGACTGGATGTCCTCTGCCAGTGAGCCGGACATCACGTCGTGCCTCTTGCCGGCCGGCAGCTTCCTGTAGTGGTCGGGCGAGATGCCCGTATATTTCCTGAACAGTCGGGAGAAGGAAAAGGGGCTCTCGTACCCGACTGCATTGGCTATTGCGCTGAGCGGCATATCGGTGTTCACCAGCAGCCTGGACGCAATATCCATCCGTATGGTTATGACCATCCTCGACGGCGGCATGTTGAAGACGCGATGAAATACGCGGCTCAGGTTGCGTTCAGACATGTTTACACTCCTGGCCATGACGGCCTGGGTCCATTTCCGGTCGGGCTGCTTCCTGATGCTTTCTATGAGCTCGGCAAGCCGCTTCATGCGTGAGGATGCCCATTCGTTTGTGGACTGGTGCATCTCCCGCTTTAGGAGCGTCACCAGCATCTCTGAATTTTCCCTGGCGCACTTTTTTGAATAGACGTCCTGGGAGGCGAGCGCCCCTGTTAGCCTGGCCACGAGAATATAGAGCAGGTCCGTGGACTCGTACTTGCGGACAGGCCGCCCAAGAGTCTTGAGAGGGGCCCACAATGGCGTGTCTGCCAGCGCGATATAGATTACCTCGATCGGGCCGATGCCGGTCCGGGACGTCATGACGCCTGCCGGCATGCATACCAGGTCTCCGGGCTGGGCGAGGATTATGTCGCGTCCCAGGCGCACTTTCATCTTTCCCTGGAGCATCAGGTAAAATCGATGGCAGGCGGGGATGTGAAGATCACCTCGATAATCAGGCAGTACCGCTATGGCCGCGCATAGTCCGCCAGCATCAAAGAACGGGCCGGCTATATCGCTCGCGCCGAGATTCTCCCTGTCGATCTGCCAGACCCGGTGCCTTTTAATGTTCAGGGATGGCACCGAAAGAACAGGTTTATCTCCCTCAATCATGGCGTAATTATCTCCGAGACAGCGAAAAGACTCAACCCAAAATAGGCAGGATTGGATATGCAAATGGCAGGAATTACCATAGTCTAGGCAATATGCTTGCTGATAAACTGGCTGTACTTGAGATTATTGCCGGACGATTATGCCAGCTGTTGAAATGGAAGATTGGGCGCGAAAGGATTTATAAAGGGTTTGTGAAGTTATGACTGTAAGCACGGTTTGCAATGGTATTGAAGTACGGCTTGAAGGTGACTGCGCGCCTTTTACTCCTGCGCTCACTTGCAGGGACGGTGAGCAGGAGGGGATCTTCTACGTTACGCTGAGGGTGGAGAGCGGTGAGGCGGCGCTGCTGCCAGACCTGAGGCTGGTCTGGAACATTCCCGGTGTGGATTTTCACCATAAGTGGAATGCGCGCTGCGGGCAGAACAGGGCACTGGATATAGGCCTCGGCAGCTATAACCATATCCAGAGCTCTGCAAACTCGGGGGCCCCGGTGTTCTCCTTGTATAACCTTAGCGGTACCAATGCCTGCACATGGGCGTTGTCCGAGGTGATAAGGGACACGAATACCGGCGGCGAATACCACAGCGGCGGCTGCTTCGACTGCGACCTCAAGATCACTGGAAATTCGGTCGGGATCGTCAAGGATTATGAGGTAACTGTTCGCTTTGATTTCAGGAAGGTCCCTTACTACGAAGCGCTAGCTGATGTCGCGCGCTACTGGGAGACCCTGCCTGGGTGCACTCCATGCGCTGTACCTGCGGCTGCCAGGAAGCCGCTGTTGTCCTCATGGTACGTTTATGAGATCAGGTTTGATCCTGAAGATTTTGAGAAGAACTGCGAGCTCGCCGCGCAGATGGGGTTTGAAACTGCGATAATGGATGACGGCTGGCAGACCAGC
>JBFIFS010000245.1:0-3286 GCA_041602695.1 Kiritimatiellia bacterium | reverse complement strand
GTCGCCTGTATCCGGCAGTCCTGCCAGGTTGGGCTTTTCGGGCTGCGCGGCCGGAGCATCTTCTTTAAGGAACGTCTTAGCGTACATCAGGGGCTTGAGCCTCAGAGCGGCGCGCTTTTTGTCCATGTGCGCCATCATCTGGTGTGCCGCTTCGACTGGATCGTCCTCGAATGTGAACTTTCCGCCGACGTATTCCTCAATGCCGTTTGTCAGGAAGTCGTCGAGCTCAGGAGCGCCGCCTACACGCATCTTCGGGGCGAAGTTAACGTATGCTCCGGAGGCAACGCAGTAGAACCCAATTGCGATGGCTTTCTCGCACATGGCCTCAGGCGCCGCGCCTGCGATGGGCAGGTCAGACAGGGCTTCTCCGAGCCCGCCTTCCTTGATCATTTCGCAGAGGGCCACGAGGATTCGGCTGTTGTCGACGCAGGAGCCCAGGTGAAGGACCGGCGGAATACCGACAGCTTCGCAGATCTCCTTGAGTCCCTCTCCGGCGTACTCCTTGGCAGCCTCGGGCTGCAGCAGTCCTTCCTTGGCGCATGCCGTGGCGGCGCACCCGGTCATCACGACGAGCACGTCGTTTGCCAGGAATTCCTTGACCATCTTAAGATGGCAGTCGTCCTGTGTCTTCTTGACGGTGTTGCATCCGATTACCGCGGCGACACCGCGCAGGCGCCCGGAGATGATCGCGTCATTCAGCGGGCGGAAGGTTGAGCGGTAGCGGCCGCCGAGATGGTGGAACGTGTTCTGCACCGTGAAGCCGGCAACAAGGTCCGTCTTCTGGTCAGGGATATCGACGGCCTTCCTGTTCGGGAAGTTGTCGATCGCGTTCTTCACGATCTCCTTGGCGACATCCAGTGCTCTTTCCTCTTCAAACTGGATGTGCTGTGCCCCGCGTATGCGCGCCTTCTTGCTGGTCGTGATTATGTTTGTGTGGAAACGTTCAGCGTGTTCCACGAGGGCAGGCATGATGCACTGCACGTCCACCAGCATCACGTCCACGGCTCCGGTGGCGATGGCGAGTTCCTGGTGCAGGAAGTTGCCAACCACAGGTGAGCCCTGACGCATCAGGATCTCGTTTGCAGTACAGCATATGCCGCCAACCAGTATGCCCTTCGCGCCCTTTTCCTCGGCGAGTTTCAGGAGCTCCGGGTCGCGGCTCGCGGCCACGACCATTTCTGAAAGGGTCGGCTCGTGACCGTGAACAACGATGTTAACATGGTCTTCCTTGAGTACGCCGAGGTTTACCTCGCTGCGGACCGGCTTCGGTGTCCCGAAAAGAACGTCGCCGAAGTCCGTCGCCATCATCGCGCCGGACCAGCCGTCACCCATGGAGGTGCGAAGTCCGTGCATGATCAGGTTGATATAGTCGGCGTCCACGCCCTCGTGCGTGCGGTGCAGCGTCTCGACGATGTCGTGCTCTACGCCGCAGGGGATGATGCCGTGCTTGCGCCAGTTGTCGACCGTCGCCTGCGGAGCGCGGAGGGCAGGCAGGTGGATCTCGCCTTCCTGCTGGCAGAACTCGGCGAGCGCCTTGTCGGCCATCTCCTCGGCGAGCGCTTCTATGGTCTTGCCCTCAGTCTCTACGCCCCATTCCTCGGCCAGCTCTTTGAGGCGCTCCGGGCTCTTGATTGAGTAGCCCTGCGCTTCGCCGCGTGCCGCGAGCTTGAGCGTCTTGACGATGTCGTGACCGTGGTCAGAGTGGGCAGCCACGCCCGCCGCGATCTGCCTTATAAGGTGCCTCGCAGCGACGGTTGAAGCGTTCGCTCCGCAAACCCCGACTGGGTTCTTGGCCGTAATACGGCAAGGGCCCATTTCGCAGATCCGGCAGCAGGTGCCTTGTTCTCCGAACGGGCAGCGTTTGCCCTGGGCCTGATGGCGGGAGTAGGCCGTACTGGTGCCGTCCGCCTCGAGCTTATTCAGTACTGTCTGCGCGGCGGGGTCTACGCTCGCTGCACCGACGTCGAGTTTCTCTTTGTCTGTCATATCTCTCTCCACTCTGTTGCTTTTATCTCTAACTAAAAAATCTTTATCTCGCACAGAGGTCACAGAGGCAGAGATGCTTGTCTTTCCTTCTTTCCTGATCGGGCCTCTCAGCCGACCAGTATCAGCCAACCTTCTTCATCTCCGTGCACTCTGTGCGATATATCTTCTATTCTTCGGAAAGCATCTTAACGATGCCTTCCATCTTCTTTTCAACCGTTTCGCTCGCCCCCGCGGCGGACCTGCCGGCCATGTCGGCGGCGCGCAGCCCTTCATCATATGGGAGAAAGCCCACAAATTCAAAATCGGGCAGTGAGTCCTTAAGGAACTCAATGTCCTTTTCTTCGCGTATCTTGTTGCCCACGCACTTGATGCTCTTGATGCCTACCTCAGCCGCGAGGGTCTTGATTCGCTGCGCTGTTTCGATGCTGCGGTTCGAAGGCTCGAGAACGATGACAAGGTGGTCTACACTGTGAATGGTACCGCGGCTCAGGTGTTCGATTCCCGCTTCCATGTCCAGCACGAGGTCTGTGTCGGGGTCCAGGAGCATGTGGGACACCAGCGCCCGAACCATCGCGTTTTCAGGACAGTAACAGCCCGCTCCGCCTTTCTTGACGGCACCGGCCACGAGGAGCCGGACTCCGCCGAGTTCAACGGAGTATTTTTCCGGTATGTCTTCCACAAAAGGATTCAGCTGGAACATGCCGCCGGTCGTTCCCGGCTTAACGCCTGTCCGCTCTTCAATAAGGTCTTTGAGCTCAATGAGCGGACGTATGGAGCCGGGGTCCGGGTGTCCAAGGCACGCCGCCAGGTTCGAGTCGGGGTCGGCATCAATGGCCGTCACATTACGCCCGTCTTTCTTCAGGCTGCTTGCCAGAAGAGCACTGAACGTTGTCTTTCCGACTCCGCCTTTTCCAGTTACAGCTAATTTCATACAGTAGTCTCGGGGCGGGGGAGCAGTCCTGCCTGTTCCACCAGCCCTCGTACGGTTTTTTCTCCACCAATGGCCATGATGTGTACTCCGGCCACGCCTTCAATCTCCTGGACCTTCTTGATTTGCTCAACACAGATTGCCTGTCCTTCGGCAACGGCATCTTCGGCGCCCTTCAGGCGGTCCACTATGGAATCCGGAACGGTCAGACCCGCAACGTTGTCCCTCATGTACTCGGCCATGCGGGCGGACTTAAGAGGTGTTACGCCGGCCATGATCTTCACCTTCTCGTGAAGGCCGCGTTCCCTGACTTCGCTCATCCATTCTTCAAAACGGTCCATGTCGTATATGCACTGCGTCTGGATAAAGTCG
>JBFIFS010000244.1:0-3298 GCA_041602695.1 Kiritimatiellia bacterium | reverse complement strand
GGCATCGTCTGCGGTTCAAGGGCAACTACCCGTATGAGGAACTCTACAACATACCCTGCATCATGAAGCTGCCGAAAGGTTTAGAGCGGAGACGCGCCGTCATAGAGGAACCCATAATATCAACCGAGCTGCCGGGTGCGCTGCTGGAGTTGGCAGGTCTTGAGGCGAAAGGATCCTTTGCCGGCAGCGGTGTGATTCGCGCCCTGAATAGTGATGCACCGACCGGTGACGAATGTGTGTTCTTCGAACACTATGCCGCGTGGTGGGGCATCCATCCCTTCTACGCAGCTCGTACTGCCACAATGAAGTACGTCCGCTACTACGGTGAAGAGGGGTTTGAGGAACTCTATGACCTGGCAAGCGATCCTGATGAGTTGCGCAACGTTGCAAAGGATCCTGCTTATGCCGAGCAGTACAAGGACCTCTCGGAGCGTGCCGACTCGTGGTGGAAAGAGACCGGAGGGCAGAGCGCTGAATATTACGAGACAGAAGAGTTCAAGGAGGGGTTGAACAAATGACAGAGTTCTACACTCCGGAAAAGGACAAGGACGGGCTTAAGGCGGCAGAGATTTCCGACGACAAGCTTCCGAAAGTGTTTCTCATTGGCGATTCGATCTCCGGCGGCTATACGAAGCCAGTGACGGAGCTCCTGCGTGGTGTTTGCAATGTGAGTCGCGCACCTGATAACTGCGGCGATACTCGGCGCGGGTTGGAGCAGCTTGAGAACTGGATGGGTGATGAGCAGTGGGACATCATTCACTTCAACTGGGGGCTGCATGACCTATGTTATCGTCATCCCGAAGCGACGGTTTATGGGAACCGGGACAAGGTCAATGGCAAGATTTCCGTGCCGCTTGGAGATTACGCAAAGAACCTTGAAGCGTTGGTGGTACGCCTTAGAA
Organism: Kiritimatiellia bacterium; assembly: GCA_041602695.1. GTDB lineage: Bacteria > Verrucomicrobiota > Kiritimatiellia > UBA8416 > JBFIFS01 > JBFIFS01. The sequence goes on along the minus strand of JBFIFS010000244.1, from coordinate 2,396 downwards.
GACGGACGACGAATCTCATATGGGCGAGCACGACATATGTTCCCGACGGTGAAGCGGGGCGGTATCAGGGCGATGACCTGAAGTATAATGATGCCGCGGAGCAAATAATGCAGAAGTACGGCGTGACGATCAACGATCTTCACTCGCTGACAGTGGAGTTTGGGCCGGAGATGTTCACCTGTCCGGGTGATGTGCATTTCTCCGATGAGGGATACCAGGTCATCGCAAAACAAGTGGCTGAGTGTATAAGGGCAGTTGCTGTTGAGGCCGGGCTGATTGGTGAGTGAGCGGGGCGTGGTGGGCTTATAGCCGTCCGCTCACACAACGCCGTCCGGGGTGAGTATATTTGTCCCTGCTCATAGATCTTTCTCAGGCGGCTGTGAATGATCCTTTATTGAGCAGCCCGCTTACCAGTCCTGAAGATGTTCAGAGTCCCTGACGAGGTTGCGCATGTCCTTCTTGTTGGCTTCCAGCAGGTTGGTAAACATCTCTTTGATCCGTTCGGTTTGAGCTCGATCTATAACCTCCTGATAGAGGGCCGAGATGCACTCATCAAGACGCAGCGCCTCTCGCACGACCGTGTCCACGTCCATGTCTGGTGTGAGAGTTGGTGTCGAGAAACACTTGGCTGTCGCTTTGTCGACTCCGTATTTGAAGCGAGTGTCCATGAGGTCTTGCGGCGCTGAGGCCTCATACTCGGCAAGCGCCTGCTCATGCCGGGCTTCGAGCTCGCTCAAATAGTTGAGCAGTATCTTTACTCTCTCCTGGTCTGCGGCATCACTAAGCCCCTTGTAATACTTGCTGAGCTGTGTGTAGAAGCTTCTTACATGATCAATGATATCCAGCACGCTTTCCTGACTCATCTGTTGCCTCCTTGTGTGACTCCACGAGCAGTCATTGGTGCGTTCGCTTCGCGTTTCGAGAGGGCTAGTCGTTATCAGCCAGTTAGTCCTGCCACTACCGATCAGACACGGAGTTCAGCGGCAGGGACGTGTTTCAAGCTCCTCCAACCAGCGCCTGTAAGCCAGAATGGTAAACTGGGATTCACGCGAAGTCAACTCCGCGACGAGAGGTGCGACCTCTGTATAGCTAATGCACTTGAATGACGGCCTGTTTGTCCTTAGTCTTTGCCAATCAAGGGGAAATTCGGCGTGTTATGTAAAAGCAAACTCTTGTCAGCCGGGTTTCTGAGGCAGGTATGATCCGCATTATTCGCTGATATGCTGCTAGTCGTTGCGTATCTTGATATTCCGAAGTTATTTGAATGATAAACTCAGCGATATTTGAGATGATCTGAACGATATGACTACGCGCGGCGCATTGTACGGCTTTGTTCTTATAACCATTGCGCTTGGATTCTATGTGTCCGGCCTGGTCCTTTCGCCCATCCGCTGGCTGCTTGGTGATCCGCCGATGTTTCGCGAATTCCATGAGGCGCTGGTGTGGTACAGCGGAGTGCCTCTGTTTCTCGGATCCCTGATGCTGGCATGGGACTTGGCGCGGAACGTTAATAAGATCAGGGACCTCAAAAGCGTCCGTAACGATCCCGTCGAGAACACAGGACTCACCGTGGCGCTCTCCGCCTATAACGATGAGAAGAGCATTGGTGATGCGGTGCGTGACTTTGCCAGCCATCCACTGGTGAAGCGCGTGATCGTAGTGAGTAACAATAGTACGGACAAGACTATGGAGGTGGCCCGGGAGGCCGGCGCAATAGTTTTCAACGAAGAGCATCAGGGCTATGGCGCCTGCATCCGCCGGGCAATGCAGGAAGCGCTGAAACATGACGACACCGAGCTGACGGTCCTGTGCGAGGGAGACTCAACGTTCCGCGCTTTCGACATTGATAAGCTTATGGCGTATATCCAGCACTGCGACATAGTTAATGGCAGCCGAATTGTCGAGCGGCTTCAGGACAGGCATACCCAGCTGACTCTATACATGCATTATGGGAATTTCTTCGCCGGGAAGCTTCTGGAGTTGAAGCACCTTGGAAGGGTCTCTCTCAGTGACCTGGGTACGACCTACAAGCTCTGCCGGAACGAGCCGCTTCGCCGACTTATGGGTGAACTGAATCCGCGGATCAATCTGGAGTTCAATCCCTACTTCCTTGACTCGGCCCTCCGCCATGGACTTCATATTATTGAATGCCCAATTTCGTTTCACCCTCGCGTTGGTGCGAGCAAGGGCGGCAATGTGAATAACCGAATAGCAACAAGGCTTGGGCTGCGCATGATATGGGGCATACTGTTCGACTGGTGGGGGATTCCTGAGCCCGCATCGAAAGATGCCAATGCGGGTGGCGACTCTGATGGGTCCTGATTGCCTTCCTATGAAGAGAAGCAAAAACATCATTGTTACTGTGCTGTTAGCACTTGCCGCGGCCCTGCTGTATT
>JBFIFS010000243.1:0-3342 GCA_041602695.1 Kiritimatiellia bacterium | reverse complement strand
TACGGACCTCATCCGAGTCCTCTTTGTCCATCAGTTCGAGGATTTCATCGGACTGCTTGTCCGGGAGGTCTCCAAGAATGTCCGCCGCGTCGTCCGGGGCCATTTCGCCCACCAGGTCGGATATTTCCCTTGATGTAAGGGCGTCGAGTACTTCGTCTGCCTGCTCTTCAAGCTCTGCCAGTACATCCGGTTTCAGGTCAGACGGAATCAGTGAGAACAGCTTGAACTGTATTTCTTCGTCTGCCTGCTCGATGACCAGGGCAATGTCGGCCGGGTGTGCCGCGGCAAACGCTGCCGCGAGGGCGTCCCAGTCCTCCCGATTGATCAGGTCGAGGGCGAGTGCGTCAATTGGCTGTCGTTTCGGCATCGGTTTTCTCCCCCGACGTGCCGTCCCCATGGGTCAGCCATTCCTCGAGCTTGTCGAGAAGGGTCGGTCGCTGATGGTCGGTTGACTCTCCGGGCGCAACGGCTCCGGCCGACATCACGTAGGTTAGCGCATCCTGGACCGGTATCGCGAGAGGATATACGTCTGAACGCGGAACAAGTATAAGTATGCCTGAAGTAGGGTTGGGGGTCGTAGGTATAAATACCGTCACGCATTCCCCTGAGCAGTCCTCCATAGGCTTCTTCATTCTGGCCGGAACAGAGGCGGTTATGAACGCGATAGACCACAGCCCCTTACGGGGATACTCAAGCATGACGACTTCTTTGAAGAGCGAGTTTCGCTGGGTAAAGAGCGATTCCGTGATCTGCCGCACTGGAATGTAGACGCTCTTGATGAAGGGAATGCTCGTAAGCACCTTGTCGCCAAGCTGATATATGCGCCTGCCGAAAATGTTCCTGATCAGCAGCCCGGCCATATAGAGGAATATGACCAGGACCAGAAGGGCCACTATCCTGACTGTGTAATCGGGCAGTCCGAGTTTGGCGATAAGTTCAGGCGGCATCCAGTTGGTTGCGGTCTTGAAGAAGAAATTGAATATGAGGACGGTGACGACTATCGGCACGATTAGGAAGAAGCCGAAAAGTATATTCACTTTTAGAGCCCTGATGACCTGTTTCATCCTGCTGAAGTGTCCTTCTTTATGATTTCTCCGATCCCTTCAATGATCTTCAGTTTATCTGCTTCCCGCAGCCAGCGCAATTCCCTGTTCCTCATTCTTTTCCGCGAGGCCTCGTCACTGTCGTCTTCATCCATGAGATGGTCGCACCCGTGGGCGATGTAAAGTGCCAGTTCTCGGGCGAATCCCTTCGCCTTCCGCTCGAGTGCTATTTCCGCGTTAACGAACACCTCGCCGGAGTAAAATTCCGGCTCCCCGGGCATCGGCGGCATACAGAAGCTGAGCACGTCGGTAGTGCAGTCGTCGCCTGTAAACTCCCGGTTCACAGACCTCATCAGCTCGTGATCAGCGATAACAACAGAGATGTCATTCCAGCGTCGTGCGGGTATGAGGCGGGATGCCTTGCCCATGAGGAAGGCGGCCAGGTCTGCGGCCCTGCGCTTATTGATCTTCAGCTGGTTTTGCTGGCTGTTTATCGCGATCTTCATCTTTGGGGTAGGGTATCCTTCCATGGAGCATGTTTGTCAGGCTGAAGGCGAATGACCGCTTGATCTTGGTCAGGTCTGAAAGCCTGAGGTCGGCATCGCTGAGCTGTCCGTCTTCGAATCGCGAGGTCACGATCTCGTCTATTAGATGTTCTATGCTGGCCGGCGTCACCTTCTGCAGTGTACGCGATGCAGCCTCAACCGCGTCGGCAAGGGCTACTATCACGGACTCCGCGGTCGATGGTTTCGGTCCTGGATACCGGAAATCGCTGTCGTTGATGGAAGGCTTGGTTCCATTGTCATCACCCTTTTCCAGTTCAAATTCCATCTGGGTCTTAGCCTTGTGGTGGAAGTATGAGATCAGGCCGGTGCCATGGTGTTCCCGGATGGCCCGGATTATGACTTCAGGCAGCTTGTTGAGCATGGCGAGGCTGACGCCTTCTTTGACGTGGGAGGTAATAATGAGCGTGCTCATGCTCGGGGGCAGGTCATCGTGGGGATTCTCGCGCATTCTGATATTTTCCGCGAAAAAGTCCGGCTTCGTGAGCTTCCCGATATCGTGAAAGTAGGAAGAAACACGGGCTAGAAGGGGGTTCGCCCCGATTTCAGCCGCCGCGGCCTGTGCGAGGTTTGCAACGACCAGGCTGTGATGGTATGTGCCCGGCGCCTCCATGGCAAGGCGCTGGAGGAGGGGATGCCCCATGTCTGACAGCTCCAGAAGGGATACATCGGTGGTGATTCCGAAGACCGGCTCCATTAGAGGTATCAGCAGCATGACCATCATCGCGCATGCGAAACCGCTGACTACGCAGGCTGTGCTCTGGTGCACGACGGCCATCGCTTCCGAGTCTCGCCAGCTTAGGGCCGTGAAGGCGAGGACCGCGATGATTTCGGATACGCCTGTGACGGCGCCGGCTTTGAAGATGCGGGACCTGGTCCTGGCGGCTGACGCTGTTTGTGAGGCGACCGATGTGGCTATCACGCCGGTGACAAGCATCGGCATGCTCTTGTCTGCCATGACGGCCGCGGCAAATGACGTCCATAGGCCCACTGCCAGCGCCTCCCGCCCGCCAAGCAGTATGGCGATCAGCATTGGAGCAAGGGCGAAGGGAAGCATGAATCCGGCAGTTTCCGGCCTGAAGAAGTTCGATTCTACGGCGAAATAGAGGACCCCTTTTGATGCCAGAATGGCAATCAGGGCCACGAAACTCATCAGCAGGATGTTGGCGTTACTCGCAACCCTTTCCGGGCAGGTTATTTTCAGGAATACGCCGCAGGCGATTAGCGTTATCAGAAGATATATGCTGTCGCCCGCAAGAAGGAAGAATACGCCTTCATCGAAGCCTCCGGAAAAGATAGTGTCCATCTTGACTATGAAGGAGGCAGTGAGCCATACGATGAAGCCCGTGGCCATCCCGATCACGGGGCTTGTCTTCAGGGACAGCATTTCCTTCAGAGAGGGCTTCCTGCTCTTCTTCTGGCGCGAGCGCAGTTTCTTTGCTCTGGATTTTGATATGGCTTGTGTCATAGCGAACGTCTCAGTCGGACTGCTTTTTTGAGAATAATCAGTGAGTATACTTGCTTATTTGCGTCCAGTTGAAGCAAATAATGCGAGTTTTTAGGGATATCAAAATACCTCAAAAGACTGCTGTTTCGCTCTAATCAGTCAGCCGGAGGTTCGGAAATGCCTTCAAAAAGGTCTTCTGTGCGACAAGAAGCCTTTCCCTGGCCTTCGCAACAGCGTCCTTGCTTTCTTCGAATGCTGACATGAGCTGCGCCCTTTCGTCGGCTGACGC
>JBFIFS010000242.1:0-3352 GCA_041602695.1 Kiritimatiellia bacterium | reverse complement strand
TCTTTACACACCGAGGATTTATCCACTACATTGCGTACGCCTGCAATCCGGAGGGGTGGCAGAGTGGACGAATGCGCCGGTCTTGAAAACCGGAGAGCCGCAAGGTTCCGGGGGTTCGAATCCCTCCCCCTCCGCCATGCTCCGCCCACTGGGCTGAGCTAGGCACAGCCGCGAGAGACCAGAGGGCCCAGTATGCCCGGCACAGTTCCAACGGAACGACGGCGGGAACAGCCCCTTAAAACGAAAGGACCAGCCATGCCGGAAGCAGATGTCAGCAAGAAAGAAAAGAATTACCACGCAGACGTACCGCAGAGGAACCGCGGCTACTTCCTGAAAGGATGCGGAAACCTGGACTGGGGCATGAAGAACCGCATGGCGCGGGTGTTTAATCCGAAGAGCGGACGCACGGTCATGCTCGCCGTCGACCACGGATATTTCCAGGGCCCGACTACCGGTCTCGAGAGGATCGACCTGAACATAGTCCCGCTTATACCCTACTGCGACGCGCTGTTCTGCACGCGCGGCATCATGCGCTCAGTAGTGCCCGCATCAACCCAGAGGCCTATGGTGCTCCGCGCCAGCGGCGGGCCCAGCATCCTGAAGGAGCTGTCGGACGAAGAGATCTGCATGAGCATGGAAGACGCCGTGCGCTGCAACGCGGCAGGCGTCGGGATCCAGGTTTTCGTGGGCGGCGAGCACGAAACACGCTCTATCCATAACATGACTAAGCTGGTAGACGCCGGCCTTCGCTACGGCATGCCCGTCATGGGCGTAACGGCCGTCGGCAAGAACCTGACCCGCGACGCGCAGTACTTCCGGCTCGCGTGCCGCATGATCGCCGAACTCGGAGCCACCTACGTTAAGACTTATTACGTGGAAGAGGATTTCGAAACCGTGACTTCCTCCTGCCCAGTGCCCATCGTAATGGCGGGCGGCAAAAAGATCGGCGAGCTCGAGGCCCTCACCATGGCGTACAATGCCGTGCAGGGCGGCGCGTCCGGTGTCGACATGGGCCGCAATATCTTCCAGAGCGATGCACCAAAGGCAATGATCCAGGCAGTAAACAAGGTCATTCACCAAGACATGAAGCCTAAGGACGCGCTGGATTATTTCAAGACGCTGAAAAACAAGAGTTAAGCAGAAAACCTGAAACTTGAGGCCTGAAACCTGAAGGTTGCGGGTCTATGGGAAGAAGATGTCCGCCACAGCACTGGAGCAACTAAGAAGACTCTCCCCAACGATCAGCGTAGGGATGCTTACGGCCGACCTTCTTGACCTGGGCAGTGAAATCCGGCTGCTTGAGGACAATGGCGTCTCAGTCCTGCACTTCGACATAATGGACGGCGTGTTCTGCCCGATGATGACCGTAGGCCCGCCCGTTGTAAAAGCCGCGAAGACCCGCATGCTGAAGGACGTCCACCTTATGATCGATGAACCGGCCGGAAAGCTGGAAGCTTTCGTCGCGGCCGGCGCGGACATCATCTCCTTCGCTGTCGAAAACTGCAGCGACCCGCTCTCGGCATTGAAAGCACTTGGTAAAGCGGAGAACGCGAATGATCCGGAACGCGGAATAGTGCGCGGAATAAGCATTAATCCGGGAACGCCGACTGCCGATATCGCCGAACTCATGCCAGAGCTGGAAATGGTGGTCGTCCTTACCGTTACCCCGGGGCTCAGCGGCCAGTCATTTAACCCCGAAACAGCAGACCGGGTAAGCGCAGTGAAAGCCATGCGCGACGATGTTCTCGTATGTATTGATGGCGGAGTAAAGATGAACAACATCGCGGACATTCCAGCTATGGGCGCGGATCTTATTGTTACGGGAAGCGCGGTCTTCGACGGAAAAGATGCGGCAGGAAATGCTAAACAGATGCTGGCTCAACTTTCGCAGAAATATGATTGCTGACATTATAGGCAGTGAGGGGTTTATACCGTCCCTACCGGAGGAAGATGAATGAACGAACTCGAAGGAAAAGTCGCCTTAGTCACCGGTGCAGCCGGAGCAATCGGCTACGGCGTTTGCAGGATGCTGCTTGAAAACGGCTGCAAGCTGGCAGCCAGCGATCTGCCCGGACCGAAACTCGATGATTTCGTCGCAGACCTGAAACAGTTTTCTGAAGACGTTACTGCCGTGCCGCTTGATGTTACGGACGCGACTTCGGTCGCCGCGGGGTTCCAGCAGGCCGCGGATTCATTTGGGCAGGTCGATATAGTTGTGCACAATGCAGGCATAGCACTTGTCGCCCGCATCATGGATATGCCAATCGAGAAGTTCCAGGCCCTTGAAAGAGTCAACATTGAAGGAACTCTTCTCGTACTCGCCGAGGCCGGGCGCGTGATGTCCGAACAGCGAAGGGGCGGCGACATAGTGATTATGTCCACAAAGAACGTGCCGTCTCCCAGCGCTGGCTTCGGCGCATACAGCGCGACTAAAGCGGCGTGCCACCAGCTTGGCCGCATAGCCAGCCTTGAGTTCGCCGAGCACGATATCCGAGTCAACATGGTCGCGCCGGACGCGGTATTCTCTGAAGGCAAATACCAGTCGGGCCTCTGGGTAGAGGTCGGTGAGGACAGAATGAAGGCACGCGGCCTGAACGAAGAAGAGCTGCACGAATACTATCGCAGCAGGAACCTTCTTAAGGCGGAAGTGACCGGCGAACACGTGGCAAACGCCGTTAAGTACTTCATCACGCGCCAGTCTCCCACCACCGGGGCAACCATGCCCGTTGACGGCGGTTTGCCTGACGCGACTCCGCGATAGCGCTTGATAACCGTCTTCTCATCACATGAAGAGGTATTGGCGTAAGGCACTGCGGCTTACAACTTTAGCCATTGCGCTTCGGTGCCCTGGTCTTAGCGTGCTTCCTGCCACCTAGACACCCGCGCAGGATAACGATACTATGAAGAATCATAAGGAGCCCGTGTTGAGCGAAGACAAAACAAACAAAGCAGGCAAAGCACTCAAGCCAATACTGCTGATTGCAGCGGTAGTGGCTCTGATGGTAGCTGCGAAAGTCTTCGACCTGGGCGGAAAACTTGAACTGCTGAAAGAGTGGATTGCAGGACTGGGCAAGTGGGGCCCTATAGTATTCGTTCTTGCTTATGTCGTGGCGACCGTAGCCATGGTGCCAGGCACCGCCTTAACTGTGGGGGCGGGAGCGCTGTTCGGCTCCGTGAAGGGCGTCATACTTGTGAGCATAGGCTCCACGGTTGGCGCAGCGTTCTGCTTCCTAATTGCCCGCTACTTCGCGAGGGAGTCCATCTCAAAATGGCTGGCGGGAAATGAGAAGTTCAACAAACTCGACGGCATGAGCGTCCACCACGGAGCGATAATCGTCGCGATAACCCGCCT
>JBFIFS010000241.1:0-3372 GCA_041602695.1 Kiritimatiellia bacterium | reverse complement strand
TTGAAGCCGTCTGCCCGGACGCGTGGTTCCTTAACTACACGAACCCAATGGCCATGCTAACGGGCGCAATGCTTCAGGCGACTGATGTAAAGACCGTCGGCCTTTGCCACTCAGTTCAGGGCTGCGCTCGCTGGCTGCTCCGGGCCTCGGGCCTGGAGATCCCCGAAAAGCTGCAATGGCAGATAGCGGGCATTAACCACCAGTCATGGCTGCTGGAGATCACTGATGGCGGAAGGGACCTCTATCCCGAAATAAAGAAGCGTGCCGCGCGCAACCTCAAGAAGATCATTAAGGCGGGCGGGCCCAGGGCCTACCGCGAGAAACAGATCCAGAAGCTCGGCGAAGAGAAGTGGAAAGAATGCTACGAGCGTTTTGTCTGCATGGACATGGTGCGCCTGCAGATCATGCTCGATTTCGGCTATTACGTAACCGAATCGTCTGAGCACAACTCAGAGTACATGCCCTACTGGATCAAAAGCCAGTACCCGGAGCTTATTGATCAGTACGGCATCCCGCTGGATGAATATCCGCGCCGCTGCATCGGCCAGATTGAAAGCTGGAAGAAACGCAGCAAAGAGCTTACTGAGAACCCCAAGCTTGAGCACAAGCGCACGGGCGAATATGGGTCATACATGATGGAAGCCATGGAAACCAACGTGCCGGTCAAGGTTGGGGGCAATGTCATGAACGATGGACTTGTGGACAACCTGCCCATGAATGCCTGTGTTGAGGTCCCATGCCTTGTCGACCGTAACGGCGTCCAGGGCTGCCATGTTGGCGAGCTGCCGCCGCAGTGCGCCGCAATGAATATGACCAATATCAACGTTCAGCTGCTCACAATCGAAGCAGCGCTGACACGCTCCAGGGACCACATATATCACGCGGCTATGCTGGACCCGCACACTGCGGCTGAGCTCCCTATTGACAGGATCAAGGCTATGTGCGATGACCTGATAGATGCCCATGGTGATATGCTTCCGAAATACAGATAGAGGATAGAGAATGAAACACGGACCAGAATGGCTTAAAGAATTCTATGGCGGGCTGAGGGCTTTCGACGCCTCGTCGTGGCCGATGACCTGTAGCGACTGCGGCCGGGAATTTGAGAACAATGAAGACTATGTGGCAAAGACAGCTGGCATGACCGACTCAACCGGCTTAGGAAATCTCCAGGCCGAAGACGGCAGTCAGCACGTTGGGCTCTACAGGCACTGCCTTTGCGGGAACATACTGGTCGGCAGGTTCAAGGACAGGCGTGACAACTCACCCGAAGGCGAGAAAGCCCGCGAGCAGTTTGATCGACTGCTCGAGATGCTGGTCCAGGACGGCATGGATCAGGATTTCGCCCACGACGAGCTATTGAAGCTTGTCCGCGGCGAGCCCAACGAACTAGTTAAGATCCTGTAACCTTACCGAAAAGAAAGGAACACTGATCATGGATACTCTAAGCGCGATTGAAGCGAGACGGGCTGTCAAACACTACGATCCTGAGCACCGCATGACCGAGGAGGAAGAGCAGAAGCTGATGTCGCTCGCGATTCTGTCCCCTACAGCTTTTAACATCCAGAACTGGCGTTTCGTGCTCGTTAAGGATCCGGAACTCAGGAAACAGGTTCGCGCTGTTGCCTGGGACCAGGCACAGGTAACCGAAGCATCACTGCTGATCGTGCTCTGTGCCGACACCAAGTCGTGGGAGAAAGAGCCCGCGCGTTACTGGCAAAACGCGCCCCAGGAAGTCCAGGACTTCGTGGTTCCTGCTATCGATCAGTATTACCGCGGGCGCGCCCAGGTACAGCGGGACGAAGCCATGCGCTCATGCGGCATCGCCGCCCAAACCCTGATGCTTGCAGCCAAATCGATGGGCTATGACAGCTGCCCTATGGACGGCTTCGACTTTGACGCCGTTGGAAAGCTCATTAACCTACCCGAAGACCATGTTGTTGCCATGTTTGTAGCAATTGGTAAGGGAACTAAAGAAGCCTGGCCCCGACCTGGCCAGCTTCCTGCGTCCGAGGTAGTTGTAGAAAACAGGTTCCCCTGAGAAGCCTGTTGCTACCAACATCTTTTTTCGACATCACCAGCACCGCAACGCAGGTCTCTTCCCCACCAAGACCAGGAAAGACGTCGCCTTCACCGCCCACTATACGCATTATATGCTTCTACCGATGCCTCCTTTCTGCAAGAATTATGATTTTACGCAGAAAGAAGTGTGACCTTTATGGCTCTTGAGCTACCTCCCCTTGTCCTCGGCGACCTGAGAATCCGTATCCCTATAATCCAGGGAGGCATGGGCGTCGGAGTCTCCAAAGCATCCCTGGCGGCCGCAGTCTCCAGGGAAGGCGGACTCGGTGTAATCGCCAGCGTGGGTCTGGGCGAGAAGGGCTGCAACCAAGCCAACTACGAAGAGCTCTCGTCCAATGCGCTCAGGGAGGAAATCAGGAAGGTCAAGAGCGAAGGCCTTCCAGTAGGTGTCAACATCATGGTAGCTCTCAGCAATTACGAGAGTCTGGTCCGTACCTGCGTCGAAGAGAATGTCGACGTCATCATCTCTGGCGCCGGCCTGCCCCTGCGCCTTCCCCAATATGCCAAAGGATCATCCACCAAGCTTGTTCCGATCATTTCCTCTGAACGCGCCGCACAGCTTGTACTCAGGACGTGGTTGAGGAAGTATGACTGCTTGCCCGAGGGCATAATTATTGAGGGCCCTAAGGCCGGTGGCCATCTGGGCTTCAGCTTCGAGATGCTTGCGGGCGGAACCGCGGACCCACTCGAAGAGCTGATCCCCAAGATAAGGGCCATAATCAAAGGGTTTGACCGGGACATACCCATCATTGCCGCTGGCGGGGTTTACACGGGCAAGGACATCGCGGGGCTTCTTAACCTCGGCGCTTCGGGCGTCCAGATGGGAACCCGTTTCGTGGCAACCAACGAATGCGACGCGTCCGACGCTTACAAGCAGGAGTTCGTGCGCGCGACGCGGGAGGACATCGTTGTTATTCAATCGCCGGTAGGCATGCCCGCACGCGTCATCAACAACGACTTTGTTGAACGGAGCCAGCAGGGCAAGAAGAAAGACTTTATATGCCCCTATAAATGCCTGCTCTCCTGCGACGCGGAGAAAGCGAACTACTGTATCGCGGGCGCCCTTCTCAAGGCCGCACGCGGGAACTTCAAGAACGCGTTCGCCATGTGCGGCGAGAACGCGTACCGGATCAAAGAGATCGTTTCCGTTAAGGCCCTGATGGATGAGTTGGTACAGGGCGCCATTCCCTACCTGGCTTAGCTTCTGTTTCAGGTTGACTTGCCCATATTCTCTATATACTATCCGTCATCTTTTTCAGGTAGCCCCCATCGTCTATCGGCTAGGACATC
>JBFIFS010000240.1:0-3406 GCA_041602695.1 Kiritimatiellia bacterium | reverse complement strand
GAAGGAGATCCTCGCCAAGCTCATCTCAACCAAGGGGAACCTCTCAATTCATATCGCCAACCTCGCTGAGAGGGGGATGGTCTCCCGCAAGACCTCCGATGATGATGGACGGCGTCACGTGATTCGCCTGACGGCGAAAGGGAGGCGCGCCCTGGAAACTACGGAGACTTACTACAAAGAGCGGATCGCTGAAATATCCCGAAACATGACAGCGGAGGAATTCAGGTCTTTGATCAAGTTGATGGACAAACTCAGGGAGCGGTGTTCAGACATTTTGAGCGCAAGCGAGAATTCAAACGGAGGTGCCAGCCATGAATAAGCCCACAATCGTAACCCCAAACCCATCGACCGTAGAATACACTGATGCTGAGAAGAGAAGCGCCTTCGGCTTCCATTACATGCTCGACTGTTATAACTGCAGTCCGACGTACCTGGATGATATAGGCTACTGCTACGAATTCCTTGATCGACTGGTTGATGAGATCGGGGCAACCAAGCAGACGCAGCCCTATGTGTTCCGGACGCCGGAAGGCTTCGAGGGGAAGGAAGGGCTTTCCGGGTGGGTGCCGATCGTAGAGTCGGGGATATCAATCCATACCCTGACGGCAACCTGCTACATATCCCTGGACGTCTACAGCTGCCGCGAGTTTGATAACGACAGGATCCTTGCCTACACGCAAAGGGCGTTCCTGCCGGAATCCATCGAGACGCGATTCGTTCTAAGAGGCACACGATACACATGATCCATCTGGAAACACTCAACGGGAACGGCCCAAGGCTTTACTCAGACTTCTGCAGGAGCGTCTATAAGGGTCGATGCCGTAATTACCGCGACTCAATGTCGCCGCTGCTGGGGCTGGTCCTAGACGACAGAAGCGAGTTCGGGAAACGCTCCGACAGGACGGCCTTGCTCGCTCGGGACAGCAGCGGGAGCCCAGTGGCGGCGAGTGTTTTGTGCAGAGCGCATGCCGATCCGAGCGTCCTTCAGATTGCATTCTTCGAAGCGCTGCCTGACCAGCAGGAAGCGGTCGATGCAATTGTTGATTCAGCCAGGGAGCAGGCCGGGAGGACGGGAGCAAAGACAATTGTGGCGGGTCTCAACGGCCACGTGAACTACGGCCTTGGTTTCCTTGCCGACAAACATGACGCTCCGCCCTGCTTCGGATCGTCATGCAATCCGGATTACTACCTGGACTACTTCACGAAGCATGCGGCTTCTGAGGAGACGTTAGTGTCATATACCTATGACATGGCGGCAGCCAGCTTCGACGGCGAAAAGCGCCTCCTCGACAGGGTCCTGTCGCGCTTTACCTTTCGGGAGGCTAATTTCGCGGACCTTGAATCGGAGGTCAGGCTTTACACGAAGCTGAACAATGAGTGCTTCGCACACCACCCGCTTTACGCGCAGCGCACATTCGAGGAAGACTACGAACTGTTCAAGCCGTTCAGCTCCCTGCTCGGCGGTAAGAACTTCCTGATCGCGGAAGCCGGCGGCGAACCGGTCGGCTTCCTGCTGTGGTATCCGGACTTCAATGAGCTGGTTCCCCCTGGAAAGGGCGTCGGCCTCGCCGCTCTGGTTAAACTCAAGGTTTTCCGCAGAAAGATAGACCGCTTCAAGATCGCGGAGATCGGAGTGCTGCCGAAGTACCAGGGCACGGGTGTCATTGTTGGACTCATCAGGAAATGCTTCGAGCTTGCCCGTGCCAGTCACGGAATTTGTGAGTCGGGCTGGGTGTTTGATGATAACGCCGATTCGCAGAGCGTATGCCGGCGCTGGAAGGGCGAGGCATACAAAACCTACAAGGTGTTCCGGATTTCAGCATGAGCATAGAGGTAAAAGTATTCGATAGTGCAGAGGAGCTTCCCCCTGAGTGGGATGCCCTGACTCGGGGGAATGTGTTTCTCGAGCGGGCCAGCTTGAGTATCGTTGAAAGGTCCAATCCCTGCAGTCAGCAGTATGTGCTCATAAGCAATGGCAGCCCGGACTCGATCTTTGCGACTTACAGGCGCGACCTGGACCTTCTGGCATTCACTAAGGGCCGTATGACGACACCTGTAACAGTGGTCGGCGTTGCGTGCTCGGTCTCCGCGCCGGGTTTCAGTTTTGGGGCGAAGACGAGCGGGAGGGCCAGCGAATTGATCTCGGGCATTGACGGAGCAAGCCTTGTCCTCAATGCCATGTCCCAGACAGAGCTTAAGGGGCTTGCGACAGGCAAGACCCTGCCTTCGTGCGAGCTGGAGCTAGCTTGGGAGGACTTCGATCACTACCTGTCGTCGATGAGAAGCCATTACAGGTATGAAATGCTAAAGACGCTTAAGCTGGGAAGCGCGCTGACCGTGAGGTGTCTCCCTGACAATAAGGAGTATGGCGATGAGCTTCACCAGCTCTACCTGAACGTGTATGAGAAGTCAGATTACAAGCTGGAGCGGCTTGCTCCTGATTTCCTGCGTGAATTTCCCGGAGAGATTTACGTTTTCTCGTTGGCGGACAAAGAGGTGGGGTTTGTAAAGGCATTCGAGACAGGGAAACGGCTCACGTTTCTCTTTGGGGGGCTGGATTATGATTTCAACGTGGAGTACCGCGTGTACCTGAACATGCTCCGCTTTCTTGTGAAAGAAGGCATACGCAGGAAATGCGAGGTCATCGATTTCGGCCAGACTGCAGAAGACGTAAAGCTGAAGATGGGCTGCAGGTACAGCGAGCGTTATGTCTATGCGGGACACTCCCGGGCGGCCCTTAAATGGGGACTGAAGGCATGCGCCGGTTTTCTCAGCTATAAACCTCCGGAGGACAATTACCATGTGTTCAAATCCTGAGGGAACAGTTCTTCTGGTCAGGCCCAAACGCAGTCTTGGTATGGCCAGGCTTGTTAAGCTCGAGTGCGAGCCGCTCGAACTCGAGTATCTTTCTGCCGTTGCCGAGAGTGCAGGCTGGCGATCTGAAATCTACGACGGCGCGGTTTGCCGTGAAAGCTTCAGGTCAGCGCTCAAGCGACTGCGACCGGATGTCGTAGCGTTCTCCGGCTACTTTCCCGCGGAGTCCGCAATCATCAGACACGCGCAATTTGCAAAGAGGGTCCTTCCTGAAGCACTAGTGGTGGTAGGGGGAGTCCACGCTCAGCTGAATCATGAGCGTTTTCACCAGCCCGGTATCGACCTGGTCGTCAGGGCCGATGGGCTGAGCACGTTCAGGTCGCTTCTGGCGTCCGGCACCGAGGCGGCAGTCCAGCTGCCGGGTGTTTGTCATGTCGACGGCAGTGACGGATGGGTCTGCAACGCAATCGGTTCGGAGCAGCCGCTAGTCGGTATTCGGCCCAGCCGAACGCACTTCGAGAAATACCGGCGGCGCTTCAGGTATCTAGGTTACGGGCCGACCGCTGTGGTTAAAGGCTCGTATGGATGTCCT
>JBFIFS010000239.1:0-3452 GCA_041602695.1 Kiritimatiellia bacterium | reverse complement strand
TGCTCATCAAAGAGCCTGTTCGGATCGTGCCTGAAGGCTGCGTTAAGCACGTTCTTCCAGATGCCGGGCTCAAGCAGGTCGACTTTGATGTCATAAGCCGCATGGTCTTCTCCAGAAGGGCGCGTGACGATCGGAATGCCGTCCGCGCCTTTGCGCAGGCTGAGCAGCTCGCCGGTCAGGTCATATATGCGGCCCAGTGTTCCCACATTGAACACGCCGTCAGGGT
The DNA here is from genome assembly GCA_041602695.1 of Kiritimatiellia bacterium. Taxonomy (GTDB): domain Bacteria; phylum Verrucomicrobiota; class Kiritimatiellia; order UBA8416; family JBFIFS01; genus JBFIFS01. The sequence goes on along the minus strand of JBFIFS010000239.1, from coordinate 3,226 downwards.
GCATGTCGTTTACGATGCCCACGATTACGAAGTCGTAGAGGCTGAACTTTTCTTTCACCTGGCTGTGGAAAACGCGAACATGTTCATCTTCTGCCAGCATGTTCTCCGGGTCATTATCGAAAGCGACCTTAGGGAACTGAAGGGTGAAGAACGCCGTGAAAGCGAGGACAATGATCATCACAATCCACGGATGCTTTATCCCGAAGTTAGTAAGTGCCATCCTCATGATTTCGCCTTTGCCTTTCTTATGCATGTCAGTATCTGTAAGGGTTTAGGGCTGTCGATCTGGTACCAGACCTCTTTTCCGCGGCGCTCCCTTTTGATCAGGCCGGCGCGCTGCATTGATCGCAGGTGCTGGGAGACCGCGCTCTGCGCGATTCCCAACTCAGATACGATTGCGTGCACCGGCAAACCGCCTCGCTCCTGTTCGAGGACATCAATGATCTTAAGCCTGTGCGCGTGCGCCAGGAGCCGCAGCATGTCAGCCGCTTCCCGCAGTTCTTCTATTGTGAGCTCACCGCAAATTCCAACTTGTCTCCTCGAAGCCATCGTAGCCGCCTTTCTAACTATTCAGCTATTATGATATGCAGATGTCTGCATATGTCAACCGCTTTTTTTCAGGAATGAGGAGCTGGTCGCGGCCGCCTGTGGAAATAGGGTGGTGTTTTCCGGGGATTTGCCTTAATATACTCGTCCCTTAGGAGGAAAAAACATGAAATTCAATAGAGGTTACAACACATTTGACTCGGATTCCTACGCGGTCGCGATGACCGAACCGAAGGACCCCGAGCTGTACAGGGAGATATTCCCTTATAAAGAAGTGCCGAGGCTTGGGTTCAACCATCGTCTCGTGCCGATGAAGATGCCGAAGAACATCTGGATTACGGACACATCTTTTCGCGACGGCCAGCAGTCGATGCCGCCGTATACCGTCAACCAGGTAGTAGACCTTTTCAAGCTGCTGCACAAATTGGGCGGAAAAGAAGGACTTATCAGGCAGTCCGAGTTCTTCCTCTATACGAAGAAGGACAAGAAGGCGATCGAGAAGGTCCAGTCGCTGGGATACAAGTATCCCGAGGTGACGGGCTGGATCCGCGCGCACAAAGCGGACATGGAGCTTGCCAAGAACATGGGGCTGAAGGAGACGGGAATCCTTACTTCGGTGTCCGACTACCACATCTTCCTGAAGCTTCGCAAGACGAGGCGGGAGGTAATGGACCAGTACCTGGGCATAGTCAAGGACGCGCTGGACCTCGGCATCACGCCGCGCTGCCATTTCGAAGATGCTACGCGCGCCGATTTTTACGGCTTCGTGGTGCCGTTCGCGCACGAGCTGATGAAGCTGGCGAAGAAGAGCCACCGGATGATCAAGATAAGGATATGCGATACCCTCGGACTGGGCGTTCCTTATCCCGGAGTGGCGATGCCGCGATCAGTGCCGGGCCTCATTTACGGGCTTGAGTATTACGCCGGCGTGCCGAGCGAGTGGATGGAATGGCATGGCCATAACGATTTCCACCTCGTAACAGCCAACGCGGTTACGGCGTGGCTCTACGGATGCAGCGCGGCAAACGGGACCATTCTCGGAATAGGGGAGAGGACCGGTAATCCTCCCATCGAGTCCCTGGTGATGAGCTATCTGCAGCTGCGCGGAAACGAAGCAGGCGTGCGAACCAAGGTCATTACGGAGATAGGCGAGTATTTCTCGAAAAAACTCAAGTATCCCATTCCGGACAACATGCCTCTTGTCGGCAGGGACTTCAACATGACCAGGGCCGGCGTGCACGCCGACGGAATACTCAAGAACGAGGAAATCTACAATATCTTCGATACAAAGCGGCTGCTGAACCGGCCCCTTACGGTGGCGATAACCGACAAGAGCGGCGCGGCCGGCATAGTGCTCTGGATCCACAAGCGGCTCGGCAGGATCGTTCCGCTGAAGAAGGACAACCCGGGCGTGAAGAAAATCCACAAATGGATACACGAGCAGTACAAGGGAGGCAGGACGACGTCCATTTCCGACCGCGAGATGCTCAAGCTTGTGCGCGAGCACCTGAAAGACTGGATGGAGGAAAGCGGGTTTGAATTATAAGGTCCTGACTTACGGCAGCGAGGTCCTGCGCGAAAAAGCCAAGCCGGTCGAAAAAGTGACCGACGATATCCGGCAGCTGGCAAAGGACATGATAAGCACCATGTACGCGAGCAACGGCGTAGGGCTGGCAGCCGAGCAGATCGGCCGGACCGAGTCCGTGTGCGTGCTGGATGTTACCCCGGCTTACGGTGACGGCGCCGAGGGAGAGGGAAAACCCTGTCCGGCGCCCATGCCGCTTGTTCTCATCAATCCGGAAATAACAGAGACCGAGGGCGAGTGCGTGGCGGAGGAGGGATGTCTCAGCTTCCCTGATATCTTCGTTCCGGTAAAAAGGCCCGAGCGGATAGTAGTGAAGTACATGAGCATCGAGGGCGAAGACGCATCGATTGACACTGACGGATTCCTTGCCCGCGCAATCCAGCATGAAATGGACCATCTGAACGGAGTCCTCCTCTACGACCATATGAGCGCGGTCAAGAGGGTGGCCCTCGCGGGTAAACTCAGGCGCCTGAAGAAGCAGGATTAGCCTACGGCCGAAGCGGCGAGCCGTTCGCTGGCCGCCCATTCGACGGCCGCCATCGAGAGCTGCGGCGCGTTTTCCAGTTCAAGCTTCTCCTTGATCCTGCCCTTGTAGGTTTCCACGGTCTTTCGCCGGATCATGAGTTTCTCCGCTATCTCCACGGTCGAGCATCCCTGTCCGATGAGCTCGAATATCTGCCTTTCCCGGTCGCTCAGCTTGTCCAGGGGTATGGACAGCCCGCTGCCATGGCGCGCCGTCAGTGACTTGAGGACCTCCTCTGCGGACTCACCTTTTATGAATACGCGTCCCTGCCGCACCTCGCGGATCGCCTTGACCAGGAGGGCCGTCGACTGGCTTTTTGACACGTAGCCGCTTACGCCGGCGCGGACCGCGCGGGCCACGTAGACGGAGCTCTCGTGCATGGAAAGAATGATAATGGGTATGGTGCAGTTCCCGCGGCGCAGCTCCCGCGCCACGGCTATGCCGTCACTGTTACCGAGGACTATATCCATGACCAGTACGTCCGGGCACGATTCGGTCACTGCCGCCATTATGTCTTCCGAGCCGTCGAGTTCGGCGCAGACCTCCATGTCCGCCTCAGTCTCGATCAAGCG
>JBFIFS010000238.1:0-3493 GCA_041602695.1 Kiritimatiellia bacterium | reverse complement strand
CCTCGCCGACTGCGGAACCTGCCACGAAGTACACGGCGGAGCAGGCCTAAGCGAAATGATCACGACCCGGGCCAGCGTGACCGACACTAATCTGGTTTTCTTCCGCGTAGACACTAACCGCATCCCGCAGGCCATCGGCGTGGGAGTATTCCATAACCCGCTTGATTACGTTTACGGCTCTGCGCCCTACAACGGGCCTTGCCAGGTATGCCATACCAATACAAGCCGCTACATGAATACAGGGTACGGAGCCGCAGAGACAAACCATTCGCCCGCAGGAACCGACTGCTCTTCCTGCCACGCGCACGATAGCAACTTCGAGGGCGCTGGTGGGACAGACTGCACCGCATGTCACAATACGACCCGCGGGAGTTACCGCGAAATCATGTCTGAATTCGGCCTCACGTCCACGCATATCTCAGGTGGCTCACCAACGACGAACGACTGCAAGGTCTGCCATCATGAGGAGTACGGGAACGCCTACCACGGTAATAACCAAATAGACCTGCGGAACGTGGATGATGACAGCGTAGTAAGCATTACGAACTTCCCGTTCAGCCGCAACACTAACTCCCCTAATCTTGAGGCTCAAATTATAGCGGTACAGGACAACTTCTGTTTCGCCTGCCATGACGCCGACGGCGCCAATGGCGACATGACGCCGTTCAGCACCACGAATCAGCCGGCAAACATCAAGGATGCCATGGCAACAAGCCAGAATTACTACCACCCTGTCAGGGGCGTCGGATCAAATCCCAACACCTTGGGCAGCACCGCAATGAAGGTGTTCAACCAGTCAGTGCACGAGAAAATCTCCTGCTTCGACTGTCACGACACGAGAGGCCACGGCGCCGGAACTAACGACAACCTGCGCACCCAGATCACAAGCTACACTGACAATGCCGGTATTACCGCTTTCTGCACACGCTGCCACGTCCTTGGCTCATCGTCCTCAGCCTTTGGCGAACACAGCAGGAGTGGTGACCACCAAGCTGATGTTGCAGGCGGGGTCACTGCTTGCCGGGGATGCCACTCAGGCCCCGTCAATTCAACAGGTTATGGCGGCCCAGACTCGGACGTCGTCTCAGCCAACCCGGCACTCGACATACATGGCGGAAGCTTTGTCTGGGGCAACACCGGCATAATCGGCGCGAACCAGCCGACAGACAGATTCGTGAGTGGCGGGTGGATCCAGGGATGGGTTCCCAACACGTGCAACACGATGTCCCCCTGCAAGACCCATGGCGATAAGAACTACTAGCCGGCTTGCACGCACCTCATTTCGCAGTACCCGTGAATAACACATGTTTCGTATTGTCTTACTGCGTCCCGTCGATGAGTATATTTAAGTGACAGAGATTAGAAAAAACAAGGGTCGGCCTGCTGTCTTAGGACGGATCTTGAGACTTTCGGCGTCACCCCGTCTGACTATCTATACCGTGGCGGCTCTGATCTTGTTGTCACTGGTCGGAGCACTGGTTCCGCAGAGAGGCCTTACAAATGTGCACGAGCTCTATGCCTGGCAGACGGCCCGACCTGTGCTCTCCAGGATTCTGGCGCTGCCCGGCTTCTTTTCCGTCTTTCACTCCCTGCCCTTCCTTCTTACCCTCCTTGCTCTGGCTGTAAACACGCTGGCCTGCACTGTGAGCCACCTTCTCAAAGAGGGCTTCCTAAGTGCCGCTTCACCCGGAACCAGGCTTCGCCGAATCGGATTCCTGGGATTGCACATAAGCGTTCTCATCTGTATAGCTGGAGGCATGATCAGCGCGGGCTACCGACTGAGTGGCCACGTTGTGCTGACTGAGGGACAGACAGTTTTCGACGAACCTTACGCCTACCCCAAGCTGGCAGTGGGCCCCTTACGTAAGGAGAAGCACGGGGCTTTCCAGCTGCAGCTTGCTGAAGCGGACATCAAAATAGAAGAGAGCTGGCATCCCACGGAAATGACTGCGAAGATACTGGTCAGTGATGGCCATACTCTGCCCGTGGTCGGAACACTCGACTTCAACCGACCTTACACCTTTGGCAAAACTACTTTTACCTTACGCGAAATCGGCTACTCACCAGAAGTGCTCGTAACCGGCACTGATCACTCAGGGGCGCCTGCCGGAGGATTCGTCTCGCTGAGGGTCTGGGGGTTTGCGGAGGAGAGAAAACATTACGACTTCCTGCCTTTGCCATCCCGGCAGCAGAAACTGGTGATGACCCTTTACCCTTCCCATGCTGCAAGCGGAGAGAACTACACCAAGACAGGCGAAGTCCTTACCAATCCCCTGCTGCTCCTGCATCTCGAGAGCCTGGACGGACAGGCGTCTCCGAGCCATGGAATTACCCGTGGAGAGAGCATTACGCTCGACGGACTCAAGATCGAGTTCCGTGCTCTTAGGCAATGGGCCGCATTCCAGGTTGTCAGTGACCCTGGCTATCCCATCGTATGCGTAGCGCTAATCACCTGTATAGCGTCGCTGGCCTTGCGCTATCTTCCTGACATAACCGACTGGATTAAGGAGTCAAAACAGAATGGAACTGCTTGAAAACATCTCTTTCTGGTGTGCGGTATTTCTTTTCATGGCCGCGTTTATCAGGCACCTGCACGCTTTCACGCACAAAACAGAAAAAGGGGTAAGGCAGGCAATCCTGCTGATGTGGCTGGCATTTGGGGCCAGCACAGTCCTTCTGGCTGTTCACTGGATTTCTGCAGGACATCCTCCCGTTGTGGATCCGTACGAACTTCAGCTCTCCTGCGCTTGGAGCATGGTACTGATTTTCCTGCTCTTCCAGCGAATGCGGATGGTAGATCCCGTCCTGGCGCTCATGATAGCGCCTCTTACTTTTCTTCTATTCGGAAACGCATACGCGTCGCAGGAACCCTCCGCCCCGATGGCGCCAGTCTACGCAACCCCCTGGATGATCGTACACGTCGTATTCGCATGGATCGCATTTGCCAACTTTGCGATCGCTGCCGGAGCAAGCATTCTGCTGCTGATGCGAAACCGCCTGGAGCGTAATCGCCCTGGCCGACTGCCATCAGCAGAGCGGCTGGATGTAGCCGCCTACCGTTTCATAGCTGTCGGCATCGTGAATCACGCCATAATGATCGCTTCCGGTGCCATTTGGGCCAAGAAGGCCTGGGGGCACTACTGGAGTTGGGGCGCCCTCGAGGCGTGGAACCTGCTTTCGTTCCTGCTGTATGTCTTCTACCTGCATGCCCGACGATTCCTGGGATGGAAAGGAAAGCGTGCAGCCTGGATCGCGGCGTTCGGGCTCGTGATTCTCTCCATTTCCTATTGGGGAATCAAATGGCTCTCCCCTTCCATTCATCCAGGGCCGTGATCAGCAACTTTGTAAAGAGGGTCCGGGTGGAACCGGACCCTCCAGTTGCAGGCAGATACCCTTTTCCTGCGCTGGAGGGACGGCTTCCACGCCGTCCGGGAAAACAACATCTGTCGCCCGTTTAAACGGAGAGCCTCGAGAGCAGCTCCTTGATCTGGGG
>JBFIFS010000237.1:0-3501 GCA_041602695.1 Kiritimatiellia bacterium | reverse complement strand
GAGCTCGTCGGTGTTAAGATCATCCAGAGGTCCCTGGAAGCTCCTCTGCGCCAGCTGGTCAGCAATGCCGGCATGGAAGGCGCCCTCGTTGTTGAAGAGGTCAAGAAGGGCAAAGGCGCCAATGGTTACAACGTGGCCACGGGCAAGTACACTGACCTTATCAAGGACGGTGTACTCGATCCTGCCAAGGTTACTCGTTCAGCTCTGCAGAATGCCGCGAGCATTTCCGGCCTGCTGCTTACGACTGAATGTATGATCACGGACATGCCCGCTGAAGAGAAGCCGATGGCGATGCCTGATGCAGGCGGAATGGGCGGAATGGGCGGCGGAATGCCCGGAATGTACTAAGATTGGCCGAATACGGGGGATTCCGCCCGCGGACCCCCGATCTGCCACGGCAGAAAAGTTGGTCAAATTAGTTGACTATGAGAGCGGGGCGCAGTATATTGCGCCCCGCTTTTTTTTGAATCGGCAGCTGACGCGTCGGCTGCTCTAGGAGGTGCGAATTGAACATAGAACTGCTCGAACAGGCCAAGGCGAAGGTACCGAGTACTCCAGTGCTGGTTAACATGGTTTCGAAGCGTGTCAGGCAGCTTATCGCCGGTATGCGTCCTTACATTAAGCCGGACAGCCCTAACGAGGATAAGCTGGATATCGCCCTCAGGGAGATCGCTGAAGGCAAGATCATCGCCGAGATGGAGTTCGCCGCCCAGCCAACTGAGTAATCACTCGTTTTCCCGGTTTTTCTCAGTCACCCTCACGTCACCATTCTGCCGCTGCTACTCACGAAAGTCGGGGCAGTGTTCCTTGCGTTTGCAGGTGTCGCATCGGGCGCCCATCCAGATGGAATCATAGTGTTCCATGATGCTGCGCACAAACTTCGGATCTTCAGTGACGATCCCTGACTCAAAGTTGCGGTTGTCACTGCTTTTGGCGCCCATGCCCGCGCCGGTAAGGTTCGCGCTTCCGACATACGCGAAATTTCCGTCCACCACCACGCATTTCATGTGGCTTCTTGGGCAGAGCATGCGCTCCAGCGCGCTTACGACGGCGGGATATCTGTCATAGTCCTCCATGAACCGCGGGCCAGGCTCCCGCGCATGAATGAGGCGCACCTGAACGCCTTCGTCGATCAAGCCGGCGAGGACTTCGAGGAACGGCACCATGCGCTGCCCTTTCTCGACGTGCAGGTCTTTTATGTTGGCGGTCGCCAGCCATACGAAGCGCTGCGCGCGAGGAATGGCCTCCATGATGACCTGATCGTAAATCTGGCGGTCAGTTATGAATTCGGCCTGCATGTGGTTACTGCCTTCCCGCGAGCCGCAGGGCCCACATCACGGCCTGAATCATGCTTCCTGCGGAAGCCCTGCCTTTCCAGGCTATGTCGAAGGCCGTCCCGTGGTCCACGGAGGTCCTAACGATCGGCAAGCCGAGCGTGATGTTGACTCCTTCGTCGAATGCGAGCATTTTGAAGGGAATAAGCCCCTGGTCGTGGTACATGACAACGTACGCATCAATGTCCTTGCGGTGTTCGGGCAGGAAGGCGACGTCAGGTGACATCGGGCCTTCAATATTATACCCAGAGCTGATCGCTTGCTCGATAGCCGGCCTTATCGCGCCGGCCTCCTCGTCTCCAAACAGCCCTTCCTCGCCGGCGTGAGGGTTCATTCCGCAGACGGCAATCCGGGCCTCGTTGCTCCCGAAACGTTGCAGTGCCTGGGCTGTAAGGGTGATCACCTCAACAACTCGTTCCTTCGTCACCATCGGCGGCACCTTTTTAAGCGGCAGATGGGTTGTAACAAGGCTCACTTTAATCTCAGCAGCAGCCATCATCATGCAGTATGATTTCGTTCCGGTGAGCTCGGCGAGAATTTCCGTATGTCCCGGAAATCTAATGTTCCCCAAATGCAGTGAGACTTTGTGGATGGGGGCAGTTGCTATAGCGCTTACATGGCCTTCCGTGGCGGCCTTGATTCCCTGTTTCAAATAGGCGTAGGAGGCTTTTCCGCATATTCCATTGACTTTCCCCGGCTCTACTTCGTCCGGATCTATTGCCCCGCAGTCGACCACAAGCGGCTCTTGCGCGATGTGCTTGTCGTTCCATTCCTGGAGGGCGATGTCCATGAAAGACGCCTTGATTCCGCAGGCACTGGCCGCCCGCTTCATTACGCCCGCGCTTCCGAATACAACGGGTATACAGCGCTCGAGGACGTCGATATCGCTCATGGCCCGCAGGCATATTTCAGGACCGATGCCTGCCGGGTCGCCCATCGTCAGCGCGACAAGGGGTCTGGTCACTGTCGTTCTCCTTCATTTCCGTCATCCAGCGGGAAGATGATGGTGTTGGTCCCTGTTGGCAGTTTGTCGCCAATCCACACAGGGAACACGTCTTCATCGGGCCGGTCTTTGAATATCTTCGCCCTGTAAAGGACCAGCGTCAGGATGGCCAGGATTACTACTGCAACCACCAGCGAGAACAATACATGGTGTTTTTCAATCCACCGCATCACAGGGTGGGAGTACCACCAGTAAAGCTTCTTGCGTCGCTCGTCGGTAAGTCTTGACGGGAGATCGGTCTCCTGTTTGCTGGCACCGCTGAGCAGGTCTAATGTCGACTGAATTTCGGCTGCCTGTCTTTTGCAGTCCTCGCATCTGCGTATATGTTCCCTGACCAGCTGGGAGCGCGCTTTCCCCAGTTCGTGACTCATATAGTCGAACAGGAGATCGCGAATGTCTTCGCAGCGGACCTGCGAGGACCCCTTGCTCTTTTCATCTCCGCTCATATCGCATTCTCTTTCTTAAGCTGGGCGGCCATCTTTTTCATGGAGTTGTGAAGAATATACCCCACGTTAGTTACAGTCAGCCCAGTAATCTCGCTTATTTCCTTATAAGACTTTTCGTCGAAAACTTTTAGAAGAACCAGCTGTTTCTCGCGAATGTCGAGAACGGCCAGTGCCTTCAGGATCTTGTCGGTGTGCCCTCCGAAAACGAACTTCGCCGTTCCGGGATTCTCTTCCGCGTGGGCCTTGTGCAGTTCCGAGCGGCGCGACTCCTTGCGTATGAAGTCGACCGCGCAGTTATGGGTCACCCGGTAGAGCCAGTTGGATATCTTGGGGCACGGCGTGAAGTCTTCCTTCCAGTTCTGGAAGAGCCTCAGGAATGCCACCTGTACGACATCCTGGGCCGCGTCCGCGTTGTTGAGTATGCGCGCGGCATATCGAAGGAGCGGTCCTTCATATTCCGATACCACCGCCTCAAAGGCGTCCTGCCTGTTTTTGGAGTCGCTCTTCATGCCGTCAAAGTAAAGACGTTCTTGCCTAGCCCGAATATTAGGCGGTATTATTGATATCTGCGAGCTTTTTAGCGGGCAGCTGCATATGCTTGAGAATATTAAACATGTTGTTTGGGACTGGAACGGCACCCTGCTGGATGACGTGGAGGCCGCGCTTGCTTCCATAAACGCGATGCTCGGCCGGCGGGGGATGCCCCTGCTTACCATTG
>JBFIFS010000236.1:0-3501 GCA_041602695.1 Kiritimatiellia bacterium | reverse complement strand
TGGCTGGGTGTTTGTTCAGAAACTGTGAAAAAAATGTTATTTTTGGGAAATTAGGCGTCCGTTCGGCAAGCTCACGGGATGCGAGGTGCGGGATGCGGGATGCGAGATGCGGGATGCGGGATGCGAGATGCGGGGAGCGGGATCCAGGCGTCGCTCTAACGAGCTATGCCGGACACGGTGCGGGGGACGGGGTGCGTTTCTTTATCCGCCGCAGATTCCGCAGGCTTTGCCCTCGGTCTTGGCGGCCGGGCGGCCGCGTTTGGTTGCGCCGTAGTTCTTGCACGATGAATTGTGGCGGACGCCCGAGCTGGTATTGAGCCAGAAGCCTTTTTCAGCATCAGCGAGCTGCGCCGTTGCAGGAGCAGGCTTCCTGCCCTTGCGAAAGTCCCATGGCGGGATAGGATGAGGGTGCGACCAGAGTCCTATCCTGGCGCGTCGGGCAGCGGTTTCCGCGTCGGCCAGGGCCTTTTCGCTGGAGTAGGCCTTGTAGTGCCATGCCAGGCCTGCCCGGACAATCGCGAGGTTTACATCGGTTCCGTTCACGGTGATCCTGCCTATCGCCCGCCCGTAGCGGTCCGTGTCCGTAACTTTCACGGTGACATCTTTGCCGAAGATGAGTTTGGCGGTGAACTGCTTGGCCTTGTTTCCGTAATCCTGGTGTGACTCCGGGCAGTCGATGCCTTCAAGCCTGACTTTCACCTGTTTGCCGCTCACGAGCACCTTGACCGTGTCACCGTCCGAGATGCCGATACATTTGCCCGTCAACACATCCGCCGCCATTAGCGGCGCCGCGAGCAGTATTGCCAGTAGTAATGCCAGTTTCTTCACGCGCTGATTCTAGCGCAAAGGGGCGCTCAAGTGTAAGGAAAAACCTTACAAATAGAAATGCGTGCCATGCGGAAGCAGCGTGGCGAAGGCGAAAGATAGGGCTGCCAACTTTGACACATTGGCTGCCGTTTCTGTATAGTCCCGGGTATGCGTTATATGGCGATAATCTTTGCTGCATGCTGGTTCCTGCTGACCGGATGTGCGTCTTACCGAAATACGGCACTGGACCACAGGATTCCGGATTTCGTGTCGCCAGAGCTGAAGCTGGCGGGGCTTAAGTCTGTGCAGAGCCGCAAAGAGCAGGATCCCGAGCTGGCTTTTGCCATGGCGATGTCCGGCGGCGGCCATCGCGCAGCGAACCTGGCTGCTGGGGTATTGATTGGGCTTGAGTCAGTCGCTGTTCCGGGTAAGCAGCGCAACGCGCTGGAGGAGGTCGACTATTTCTCCACTGTTTCCGGAGGCGGATTCGCGGCGGGAAGTTACATTGCCGCGCGGTTCGATCACGAGTCAGCGAATACCACGGACCGTTTTTCCTTCGTCGAGGCGCTTCAGGAAGATAAAGGCAGGCGGCTAAAGGACCTGAGACGCGACTACCAGGGCTCAATGCTGACCCAGTGGATACATTGGAAATGCCTTGGTTTCAGGGATGGAGGCGACTTGCTGCAGAGCAAGCTTGACCGTAACGTGCTGGGCTCACGTCACCGCACTGATAAGCGCAGTCTTAAGCTCGGTGATGTATTCAAGCCGGCCGGGTCGCAGGAGGAAGTCACGCTTCCTTACTGGATTACCAACGCGACTGTTTATGAGAATGGCGCGCGATTCATGTTTACGCCGGAGTTCATAGCCGGATACGGTATCGACCGCTATGTTCACAATATGAAGTACTGCGAGCTCGAAGGTGATCCGCTTTCACTTCCGCTGGCCTCGGGAATGCGGGCAAGCGCTTCATTTCCTGTGGTCTTCCCGGCTGCAACCTTCAAGTGCTTGCCGAGGGAGGACAAGCTGAATCCGTATTTGCATCTGCTTGACGGTGGTTTGACGGACAACCTCGGTGTCCTGTCAGCGCTGGAGCTCCTCGAGCAGGATCCCGCGAAGCGCAAGCTGCTGGTTGTTGTAGACGCCTATACGCGGAGCGGGCATCCGTATTCCGCGCACCGGGCCACGCCATCGGGTGCCGGAGTGGCTTTCCGGATTATGCGGATAGGATTGGACTCGAAGCACTCCTCGCTCGCACGCGATACGAGCGAGGCCGCGGGCGCGGCTGAAGTGCACGCGGTCATACTGGGATTTGATCAGCTAAGGCCGGCGATTGACGAGACGATCAGCGACGTAAAGTCTGAGCTTTCGGCGATGAGGTCGCGGCGGCTGCGGGCCGCGAACCGAAGGATGCGCAGGGAATTGGAGCTGGCGCTGGCGGGTAAGGAGAAAGAGCTCGAGAGTGCTGAAAAGGCGGCTGAGTGGATGTATCAGGACGCAAGCGCGGTTGCCACGAGCCTGAGCATCACAAAGGGCGAGCAGTCTGTGCTGCTTAGAGCCGGGCGGGCGCTGGTTGAGCGCAACAGGGACGAGCTTCTTCGAGTCTTGTCGCGCACGGAGGCCGCAGAGAACGCGGAGTAGTATGTGGGGTGCGGCGGCTTGCCCCCCGCAGACGACTGTCATGACTCGTCTTTAGGATGTTTGTGGAACGCGGCTTTGATCTGTTCGGCTTTGTTGTGGACGTAGCGGCTGGGTTTTGGAAAGCGCTTTTCGAGTCGGACTTTGAGTCGATGGAAGAATGGCACCTGGTCGGCGAGCAGGTAGATGCCCAGCAGTATGGTCAGCAGGCCCTGGCCGGGGGTGAAGCACATGACCAGTCCGAATATGATGCAGAGCCATCCGGCGACATGTTTTATCACCATCTTGGTGTGCCTGTTCCAGATAAGCTTCTTCACAGGGCAAGCATACAGGGAAAGGCTGAAGTCTGAAACCTGAAATCTGAAGGCTGAAGGAGGAGCGCTGGTGGTGCTCAGCAGCCGGCCAGATAGTGGGCGCTGCGTATAAGCCCCTCTTTCTCGCCTTCTTCCGAGCCGTTGAAGTTCTCGTCTTCCAGCTCGATGCTGACGCAGCCCTGGTATCCCGCCTGCTCAAGGATGGAGAATGCTTCGCGCCAGCGCATCTCGCCCTGGCCGGGAATCGTGTAGCGCCAGAACGTGCTGCCGAATCCGTGCGTCTTCGCGCGGACGGGCGGCTTCTCGTAACCGTGCTCGTAGAGGGCTTCGTGGAGAATCTCAGTATCCTTGGCATGTATGTGCTGCACGTTGGGCGCGAACTCATGGAGGAAACGGATAGGGTCTATGCCCTGCCTGATCAGGTGTGAGGGGTCATAGTTGATCGCCATCCGCGCTGGGCATTCCTTGAGAAAGATCCTGTAGCTCTCCGGCGTACAGACAGGCATACCATTACCCGGGTAGCCTTCGATCACGACCCACGCCTCGTTCGCTTTGAGGACGTCTGCCAGTTCACCATAACCCTGTACGGCAAGGTCGAAGCTCTCGCTGAGCTCGCGGTCGCCGTCGGCTATCTGGACAACGACGAAGAAGTTCTTAACGCCAAACGCGGCGCATTTGCTGATGTATTCGGCATTCTTCGCGACAGCCTCTTCGCGCTTTGCCTTGTCGGGTGAGGAGAGGGCTT
>JBFIFS010000235.1:0-3504 GCA_041602695.1 Kiritimatiellia bacterium | reverse complement strand
TTCTACATACTGACGCCGATTCCTGGCACCGACTTCTACAAGGAGATGAAGAAGGCCGGCCGACTGTGCAATGACGACATCTATTCTTACAACGGAACGGAAGCGGTGCATGTGCCGGCGCATATGACGGCTGACGAACTGACCGCGGCCTATTGGAAACTGTATGAAGTTGTGTTCTCGCTACGGGGGATTCTGTCGAGGACCCTCATTCGCAGGGACTTCTTCAGGAAGCCTGGAAGATATGTGTTCTACTTCGCCATGAACCTGTTATATCGCTCGCACATCCGGCGGAGGATTGCGCCAAATATATTTTAGTCCGCGCATTAACAGCGCGATAGAGGAGAACGAAAATGAAGATCCTGCTGGTCAGGCCGCCCCGCATAAAGAAGGCAATCACGATTGGTGAATTCATGTTCTGTGAGCCTATAGGGCTGGAAGCCGTCTATGCCGTCCTGAAGGACCGGCACGAGATACGGATCCTCGACATGATGATTGAGAAGGTGGACATCGAAGATGTGTGCCAAAGCTGGCGACCTGATGTTGTCGGGCTGACATCGCTGTGTGTCGATGTCCACAATGTGCTGGCGATTGCTGCGCGAGTTAAGGACTGCAGCCCGGACATTGTGACGATGGTTGGCGGTACCCAGACATGGCTTTCGCCGGAGGCCTTTCAAAAAGACTGCATAGACCATGTAATGAAGTTTACCACACGCGCTAATCTTGAAGAGCTGTTCTGCGCCCTTGAGTCAGGTGCAGCGGTCCCGCTGATAGACGGTGTACTCAGCAAGAATAACGGGTTCAAGTCGTCCGGCGTCGACGGCAGGAACGAGTACATAGTGCCGGATCTCGATTGTACGAAGCAGTATCGGCAGCATTACAGCTATTTTGGGTTCAAGCCATGCGCGATCATCCAGACATCCCAGGGATGCAGCAAGACCTGCAGGTTCTGCCTGCGCTGGAGGATTGAGGGTCCGACCGAAACGGACCAGGACATGGAATGCATCTTCGATCAGATCCGAAGGATCGAAGAGCCAAGCATCATGATATTTGATAACGACTTCCTGACCAATGCTGAGAGACTTAACGCTCTGTGCGATTTTCTGGAAAAGGAAGGAATCAAGAAGAACTTCCTGTGTTACGGCAGTGTCGACAGTGTGCTGCGTAATAGAGACGCCGTCGAGCGCTTCTCACGCAATGGCCTTGCGGCGGTGCTAATTGGATACGAATCATTCAAGCAGGCAGACCTTGAAGGCTATAGAAAGAAGTCTTCCCCGGACGACAACCTAGAAGCCAGCAAGCTGCTTAAGGAGTGGGGGGTCGACGCGTGGGCGTCGTTCATAATGAGTCCCGACTGGGACACGACGGACTTCACGAAGTTCCGCCGCTACATCAGGCTGCTTCGTCCTGAGATTTCTTCCTGCACGCCTTTGACGCCGTTCCCTGGGCTGCCATATCATGAGGAATACAAAGATCGGCTTCTTTACAGCGAAGACGATTACGAGATGTGGAGCTTCAGTCTCGTGTCCGTCAGGCCGTCCCGCATGTCGATCCGGCGCTACTACTGGGAAGTATTAAAGACGAATATCTACATCAATCTTTTCATGAACAACCTCGCGTACCTCGTACGGAAATTTGGCTGGTCATCCATGTACAGGATCCTTGCGGGCTCATTGAGAATCAGCAGGAATTATGTCGGACTGATGCTCAGAAGCACTTAAGACGGGCCGCAGCTATGCAAGGCCTATTATACGCTTCGCCTCAGCGACGCCTGACATATAGGCGCCGGTGACGGTTCCGGGGTCTTCGGTGCTTGCCGCCTCACCGGCGAAGAAGAGGCTGTCGCCGACGGGCTTTCGCAATGTCTTGCGGGGGTTTGTTTTTGTCCCCGCTGGTACATATGAGTATGAGCCGACTGCGAAGGGATCGCTGTGCCACCGGGTCACGACGTGCCTTGAAGGTTCCGGGATGGAGTCTCCGAACATCTTCCTGAGCTCTGCCATAGCAAGTGCGACTGTATCGGCGTCTGACAGCAGCTCCCGGCTTCGAATCGAGTTCCCGCCTGCAAATCCTACCAGTACCGGTTCGTCCAGGCCCATGAAGTAATTCTGGTATGTGGGATAGCCCTTGCCGGGATCACCCAATACGCCGAAGAAGTGGGGCTTTTTGGGCCAGAAACGTTTCTCGAAAAGCATAGCCACCTTGTTTGCATCGGCAATGTTAAGGCCTTCTATTGCTTCAATCTTTTCCTTGGGCAGCTCAGGGGAGAACTTGGGGCCGTCACCATTGATTCCAGCCTGAAGAACGCCAAGCGGCAGGGTAACTATGACCCGGTCGGCCTCGAAGACCTTTTCGTCGCCCTCCGCAGTCTTTGGCCAGATGTTGTCGGGGAATAAGCCATGGTCATGACAGGCATTACACAATGCACGGTTGGGTGTTCCTGTTGTAGTCACCTTCACGCCGGCCTGAGACCATTCGATCTTTTTTACTATATGACCGAGCCTGATGTCCAGGCCGCGGCTTAGCGGTTCAACGAGGCTGATGAATCCCTTCGGCAAGAACAGGTCGTTTCCTTCGTAACCTGCATCTGCATCTGCAGACAGGGAAACGTCATCAAGGTCTGCAGCTGTCGCAATTTCCAGGGTTGCTTTCCGCCATGCAAGAAAGCGCTGTTCTATTGGAGTAAGCTTTTCTCCCTTCAGCACGTAGTCCACAGCTTTCCCTATTGAGACTCCGCTCCCGAGGCTGCGCATGGATCGCCACGCATCTTCAAGGACTTCCTCCCAGGCCTCGTCAAGTTCTTCAACGTCTCCGTCTGCGAGTTTCTTACCGTTGCTGTCGTAGAGGTAGATATGGTCGTAATCGGTCTTGACGGTCTTTGCACCAAAACGCTTCGTGAGTTTATTGAGCGGATTGAGAAAGGTGCCGTGGATCCATGAGCCGCCAAGGTCGACAGTTACGCCCAGTGAGCTGTCGCTGTTGACTCGCCCTCCGATGCGCTGGCGAGCTTCCAGAATGGTCACGTCATAACCTGTGGCGTTTCTGAGCGTGTCGGCGGCTGCGAGCCCGGCCATGCCGGCACCAATGATTATGACCTTCTCTTTCTCACGCACCATCATGCTCTTGGCGGTCGCTCTCGGCAGGGCGAAGCCTGCTGCAGCGAGTCCGCTTATAGTAACGAAATCACGCCTTCTCATAAGTCTTTCTCCTTACAAGCTATTCTAGTGGCACGAGCGGTAATCACAAGTCCTTAAGTGGACAGGTCCGGGATACTGGGTCTTGCCTGAGCATAATCTTGCTCGACTTCGGGTGGCTGTCCGGAGATATTCATGGCGCCCCGTTGCCCATAAGCAGCTCTTCGTGCTATCGACGGCAGGGAAGCAGGATGCTGACCGAAAGCAGGGCTGGTGCTTGGAGCCTGGAGGGACGGCTTCCACGCCGTCCGTTCTGGAACCGTGGAAGGGAGTGGCTGGATGAAACTTGGATGCAGGATATCCCCGTGTTTCA
>JBFIFS010000234.1:0-3514 GCA_041602695.1 Kiritimatiellia bacterium | reverse complement strand
TTAATGGCGGAGAGGGCGGGATTCGAACCCGCGGTGCCGTTAAGCACACACGCTTTCCAAGCGTGCTCATTCGGCCACTCTGACACCTCTCCACAAATAAACAGAAGCAGGAGGATATATCCCTTGTTCCTGCTTGGCAAGTCGGATGTGACCTTCTCCACAGTGACATTACGAGTTTACCGCTGCCCAGCAGCGACAACCATTCATGTAATGACTTCTTGGTTGTTGACATACCTGGGTGCTGTGGTAGCTTGCTCCAAGTTCTTTGAAATAGACATGTTACGGGAAGCGAGAGGAAGTCTGTTAGAATCAGACACGGTACCGCCGCTGTATCTGGGTACGAAAGTTGCAAATTGCCACTGTTGAGTCGACGCTTTGAGCTGAGACCGACGGGAAGGCGCTGCGAGTAGACTGATCCAGGAGTCAGAACACTTTCCTTCCTTTACTCATTCGGGCACCAGCCTGACATCCTCCGGATTAGAGGAAATCGAGACGCTAGACTGATACTAAGCCTTCAGATTCCACCGGAGTCGAAGGCTTTTTTATTGCCCGCAACTGGAGAAATTTAACTTTAACAACTGAATATTTGAACGGTGCAAAGGTTTCCATCGCGTAAACGCGCGAGGACGAAGAGGGAAGATCCTTTAAGGACACGGACCCGCCGCTGTAACCGGGAACGAAAACTGCCGATGCCACTGCCCTAATTGGGTGGGAAGGCGCAGCCAGTAGGATGATCCGGAAGTCAGAAGACCTGCCTTGGCACAACTGTCGAGATCTTCGAAGGTAAAGAAGGACAGGCAAAGGTCGGTGGATGTAAACCAGGGAATCCTCGAGCCAATCAGGCTCGGGGATTTTTTTTGATCACAGATATGGCAAACGCAAGAATAGTTATAGCAGGCACATCGAGCGGCGTAGGGAAGACGTCAATCACGCTCGGACTCGCCCGCGCCCTTTCAGACAGCGGCCGGACCGTCCAGGCGTTCAAGGTTGGCCCCGACTTCCTCGATCCTGTCCTTCTGGGATGCGCGTCGCGCCGTACTTGCCTGAACCTGGACTCCTGGATGACCAGCCCGGAATATATTGCCGACCTCTACAGGAGCGCTTCCGAGGACGCAGACATTTCAATCATCGAAGGCGTAATGGGCATGTTCGACGGAGCGGATCCAACAACAATCGAAGGAAGTTCCGCCGAAATCGCGCTGATACTGTCGGCACCAGTCATACTTGTCGTGAACGCGCACGGTGCCGCAGGCAGCATCGCGCCTATGGTCAAGGGTTTCGCCGAGTTCCACCCGGAAATCAGGATAGCAGGAGTCATTGCGAACAGATGCGGATCCGAGCGGCACAGGGACATGCTGGGCTCGGCCCTGAAGGCCGCGGGATTGCCGCCTCTGCTGGGCGCTATCCCTAAGGATGCGATTCCCGCTATCCCGGAAAGACACCTCGGCGTCCTCACCTGCGGCCAGTCCGGTTTTCCTGAGGAGCTCTTTGAGCGCCTGGCTGACTCAGTTGCGAAACACGTAGACCTCAGAGCGATTTCCGAAGCGGCTGCTACTGCTTCATCCAGTGCGCCCGTCGCCCCTGCAAGAGCAGCCAAGGGCATCACGACGCATGTTCGTATTGGCGTCGCAAATGACAGTGCTTTCTTCTTTTATTACCCTGACAACCTGAGCCTTCTTGAGAGCCACGGGGCAGAACTTGTGCGTTTCTCCCCACTCAATGACACCGCCCTGCCCACTGGTCTGGACGCGCTGTACATTGGAGGGGGCTACCCCGAAGAATATGCCGAACAGCTCTCCGCCAACGCCGCGATGCTCTCAGCCATTCGAGCTTTCGCCGCTTCGGGCCGCACGGTCTACGCGGAATGCGGAGGGCTCATGTACCTGAGCAGGGACCTGACAGACAGGAATGGCACCTCTTTCCAGATGGCCGGCATTCTCCCCCATTCAACACGCATGCTCACGCGACTGCGAACACTCGGGTATCGTGAAACCGTCCTCAACAGCGACTGTATGTTTGGGAAGGCTGGCGCGGTTCTTCGTGGCCATGAGTTCCATTACTCGGAGATTGCGGAGGAAACCGCCGCGACTGAAGGATGGATACACCCCTACCGCGCGGCAAGCAAGTCGGGGAAAGTATTCGATGAGGGATTCATGAAGCGGAATGTTCTAGCCAGCTACATTCACCAGCATTTTGGAAGCAACCAGCAGGCATTACGCCATTTTATTGAATACATACACAGGAGCAGCAATGACAGTTAGTAAACGAAGGACGGGAGTGCTCATAGTGAGCCACGGAAGCCCGCGCGAGGAGGCGAATGCCGGCTTCTGCGAGATGGTGAACCACGTGGCAGCACGAGCGGAAGGGCTCTCTGTAAAGCCGGCTTTCTTTTCGATCGCAAAGCCAACGATCGGAGACAGGGTCGCCGAGTTTGCGGCGGAAGGCGTAAGCATCATCCATATGATGCCCTACTTCCTCTACAACGGCCAGCACGTCCGGGTTGACATCCCTGAGCAGGTAGCACAATGCAGGCAGGACCACCCGGAAGTCACCATCGAAGTTATGCCGACACTGCAGGGCGAACCCATGATGGAGGAACTGGTGCTTGACCGCATACAGGCTTGTTGCGGCGTTCCCACGGCGCTGCCCGTTGCCCCCGATGAGATCACAGCCAAAAGCTGGTCGATAATTGACAGAAGACTCGGCCCCGATAACGGCCAGGGGTTCATCCGCTCAGTTGTGCGCAGGGTAATTCACTCGACTGCTGACTTTTCCTTTAACAGCAGCCTCAGGATCCACCCTGATGCGGAGCAGGTATCTCAGGATCTCTTCCGCGCCGGCTGCAATATCGTCACTGACGTCAAGATGGTGACGGCCGGCATCACGCGGGCTGCGAACTGCGAGGTATACTGCGCCATCGGCGATGACGATGTAGCGGCTATGGCAAAATCCAAGGGCTGCACACGCTCGGCAGCGGCGATGGACAAACTGGCCGAGAAGTATGCCAATGGCATTGTGGCAATTGGTAACGCACCAACCGCACTCTGGCGCGTCATGGAAATCGCCAGCGGCGGCGGGCCTAAGCCCGCGCTGGTTATTGGTGTACCGGTAGGATTCGTGGGCGCGCTCGAGTCCAAACAGGCGCTTTACGAAAGCGGTCTATGCTACATCACCAACCTTAGCCATCGCGGCGGCAGCCCGGTCGCAGCGTCAATAATCAACGCTCTGGCGACGTACAGGGGCGATTCATGAAACGCCAACTGGCCGGATACGCCTGCGTTCTACTGACTGCTGCAATGAACGTGCATGCGGCGACCCACCAGCACACCGCCACGCATAACGCGCCTGAGCTGTATCATACTCCCGGCGAAAAGCGATCAATCCAGAACATAGACCTGAACGGAATACATGTAGGCGCACTTCTGGAAATCGAGGCAGCCTATAGCGAACAGGGAGAAGTACGCTCGAGCGATCTGACGCTGGCAACCCTCGAGCTCGGCATCGAAGCCGAGGC
>JBFIFS010000233.1:0-3519 GCA_041602695.1 Kiritimatiellia bacterium | reverse complement strand
GGTGCGATCATCTGCGGCGGAGACGCCACGCTTGAGACATCAGCTATGGAGGTCGGTGGCGGCGTACATTCCAATGGAGACATCATCAGCAGTAAGGGGAATCCTGAGATTGAGGGGGACCTTAGTGCGGTCGGAACTTCTGATATTACAGCTGAACCCGGCTACACAACGGAAACCAACGCGGCGCCTCTTGTGGTGCCGACTTATCTGCCGCTTGACCCGTGGAAGACCCTCGCCCAGGATAACGGGCTTTACTACTCGAATGACACATCTTTTGGCGGATCGATTATGCCCTCAAATGGAGTCGTTTATGTTGAAGGCAATGCCGAGATTGCCGGTAACAGCTCCATGGTGGGAACGCTCGTGGCTTCCGAGAGCATTACGATCAACAACAGGTTTTCCCAAACGCCCTACAACACGAACTGGCCCTGCCTGCTTGCCGGCATTGACGTGAACCTGCACAACAGAAACTCCTATATAGGCGTAATCTTCGCGGGGAACAACGTCACTATGCGCAATCGCAGGTATGTAAACGGATCTGTAATAGCCCTTAATGAAGTTTATATAGAGAACGGTGCCACGATTGACCCGCTGGATTTCCCGCCCGCGTGGTCGCCGGATGACACTAATGAGTCTCCACCGTCTGTGATAGTCGGCGGTTGGCTTAGGTAAGGATAGTTTAAGTATATGTCGGCAAAGAAGCTCTCCCAGACAATGAGAATCGACCTGATTCCGGACATTCCTTCGGAACCGGACAAAGGGCATAACAACGTAGTGATTGCTCCGCCCACGCGGAAGCATAAGCGAGTTGTCATTGAGGGCAAGAAGGACTCCAGCGCTTCCAAGTATGACCAGCTGCTGCAGAGCCTTTATGATGCAGCCCTCATTTCCAATGAAACCGGCAGGATTATAGATGTCAATGTGCGCGCCATTGAGTTTCTGCAATACAGCAGGGAGGAGGTGGATGGACTTACCATCTATGAGGTGATCTCGGGGGCCGATGAGACTCTCGTCCAAACTCTCATGGAAAACCTTCAGAACGAGCGCTTCACGCTCATTCAGGCTTACTGCATCAGAAAGGACGGCACATTCTTTCCTGCAGAGGTGGCCGTAAACCAGATCAGCATGGATGGTGCAAAATACCTGTGCTTCTTCATAAGGGACATAACGCTCAGAAGGCAGGCTGAGGAAATGCTGCGCACGGAGCACAACGCAATCCAGAACTCGAGTAACGGGATCGCGATCATAGATCTCAATACGGACATCGAGTATGCTAATCCCGCGATTGCCGGCATGTGTGGGCTTGAGTCCGCCGACGACCTTCTCGGGCGAAGTATATGTGACCTTTTTTCCGATCCTGTGGCAATGCAGGAGATGCTGCAGAGGGTCGTGGGCGAGCAGGAGAATTGGATCGGGGAAATGAAGGGCCGTGCCGGCGATGAGGGCGAGGAAGTCGACATTCAGGTCTCGGCAGCCTGCAACAAGAACAGCGACGGCGAGGTGGTGGGAGTAGTGATATCACTGCTGGACATCGGCGACCGAAAGAAGGCCGAAGAAGCAATGAGGGAGGCGGAGAGGCATCGCGTCATGCTGGAAAGCCTTGGAGCGGCCTGCCACCACCTGGGGCAACCCGCGACAGTGCTTCTCGCTAATCTTGGGATCATGCAGCGTAAGCTTCAGTCAAGCGATGATGAGATCGTGAACGAGCTGGTACAGTCCAGTATACAGGCAGCGGAAACCCTGGGGGAGATACTGCACAAGCTCAATACGGTAAACGAATACAAGACCACGAGGTACCTGGATCGACCGGACGGGGTGGACTCTGACGAGAACAGGATCCTAGATATCTAATCGCCGTTCGGGGTGGCCGCCTGAAGCTTCCGCATAAGCGCCCTGGCTTTAACCTCGTCTTCCGTATCTATCACCTGCTCGCAGAGGTCATACGCCTCTTTGGCCCGGCCGGTAGCGTGTAGTGCCTCTGCAAGATTCAGCTTGAGTGTTGATGAGCGCGGAGCCAGGGACAGCCCCTTCCTGAACATCTCAATCGCCTCTGCATAGCGCCGCTGCCTGGCGAGCGCCAGGCCCAGATTGTTGACGGAGGTCACGGAGTAAGGATTGATTTGCAGTGTCGACTTGAGCATGTCTTCTGCTTCCGTGAGGCGGCCCGTTTCGAGGAGTAAGTGCCCCAGATTCTCCCGGGCCTGCCAGAAGTCAGTCTTGGATCTTATGGCCCTTTCGTACTCGGTTATTGCCGCTGGCGCATTCGCTGCCTGCTGGTGAATCAAGCCCAGGTTGAAGTGGGCCGCAGAGTGTCCGGGCGCCTTGGTCAATAACTCCTGAAAGACTTTCTTGGCTTCCTCACCCCTGTTGTTGGCAACAAGCGCGCTTCCGTATATCAGCATGGTATAAGGGTTGCTGCTCCAGCCGTGAAGCTCATGCGAGATGTCGAGAGCTGTTTTTGCGTCCCCCGACTTGAGCAGCGAGAGAGCCCGTACGGCCCTCGAATTATAGGTCCTGCCTCCGCGCGCTTCGAACTTTTCGATAAACCCCATGGCTTCGGTATTCCTGCCCATGGAGGTCAGCGCCTCAGCGGCATCCAGAAGGCCTTTCCTGTATACCGGGCAGATATCGGCCGCCCGGGAGAGGTGTTTCAGGCAGAGCTCAGCGTCTCCTTTTGAAAGGTGTGTCAATGCGGAGAAGTGAAGCCAGGCGGGGAGATAAGTTTCATTCGACGGTGGGGGAGGCAGCTCCGCAAGGCCGGTCCGTATGTCTTTGTAGGAATTCAGAAGGATTTCAGCATCAGCAGGAAAGCTGCCTGTAGTGTAGAAATCAAAAGCGGCGTCGGCCAGGAAACGAAGCAGAAGAGGCAGGTAGCCGCCCCAGACTGAGGCCGATATGGTGACTGCTGCCGGGGCCGGAACTTTCTCTTCGAGGTACTTGAAGACATCCGCGGGATTGCGGTTCACCTGTGCGACCAGGTGTTCTTCGGTCATGGCCTTTCGAAAGGCGAAGACGTCTATGTCGATGTCGAGCAGGCAGCCGGAAGGCAATGCTGGCAGATCTTCAAACGTTATCACCCGAAAGAACCGGCCGCGCCACGACAGTTCGAACCCGCCTGCAGGAAAGCGAGTCGAGGTGACGGACGCTCCGGGGAGGTTCGTTTTCATCAGTGCGGTTAGCCGGTCCCGCTCGGCAGGTGTGATGACCGGCTGTGGCACGATCCAGTAGGTGTTGGAGACGAGACCGAGCTCCATCGCGGGATATATGAAATCCCCCAGGGTATAAAGGAGGTCCTCGTCTCTCACCTTCAGGTTAAGGAACCGCTCAGTATCCGACTGCTCGAACACCTGGTCATAGTCGCCTGCCTCAAGGAGCGCGCGGATTCTGTGCAGCTTCTCCTCAGAGAGCGGGCGGCAGTCATCGTGCGCGTCAATGTGAACAAGTGTAGCGTGTTTTGCTTCGAGCATGTGCCAGGCTACCAGTGAGTGGCAATGATTCTCCATCAGCATCACATTGCCC
>JBFIFS010000232.1:0-3539 GCA_041602695.1 Kiritimatiellia bacterium | reverse complement strand
TGGGCAATAGCGAGGGACAAGTTCACTGTCGATCCCGGCCTGTACGCTGTGGGGTCACCGACTTCGGACTCAGAGGTCTTCGTAAGCGCGAACTACAAGATGAGCTTTGATCGGCTCCGGCAGTCACTGGACGGAATAGACGGCTGGATCCTCGTAATCGACACACTCGGCATCAATGTATGGTGCGCAGCTGGAAAAGGGACTTTCGCCACCGCCGCGATCGCCGGACAGGCAGAAGCCGTTAGGTTAACCAGCGTCGTATCGCACAGGCGCCTCATTCTCCCCCAGCTCGCGGCAGCGGGCGTTGCGGCACAAAAAGTAGCCAAGGAGACCGGGTTCCGGGTGACCTACGGTCCGGTGCGGGCTGAAGATATCAGGGCGTTCCTGCAAAACGGCATGAAGGCCTCGGAGGAGATGAGAACAGTGCGCTTTCCTCTAATAGACCGACTCATCCTGACTCCCGTCGAGCTCGTGGTGTCTTTCAAATACATCTTTCTGGGCCTGGCCCTGGCGACCCTGGCTGCCGGGCTTGGGCGCAACGGATACTCGCCGGAGCGCGCTCTGTCGGCCCTGCCGGCACTGATGCTCACTCTCTGCGCGGCATGGATAGGCGGCGCGTTCGTCGGGCCGACCTTCCTTCCTTTCCTGCCCGGCCGGAGCTTTTCCCTGAAGGGAGCAATAGCCGGGCTTGGCATGCTGAGCCTGATGCTGTTATCCGGGGCCCTCACACCACTCCCGGGCTGGGCTTTCATAGTTGCGGCCACGGCATCATTCCTGACAATGAATTTCACGGGCTGTTCGACATACACATCGCCTTCCGGCGTGCGAAAGGAAATGCGCCTGGCAGTTCCAATGCAGGCCGTACTGCTGTTAATCGGCGTAGGCATCTGGATTTCATCGCTCTTCATGGGGACAAACTAGCATGAGGTACATCCCGAACGTTGCGACCCTTAAGCTCGATGCACAGAAATGCGTCGGCTGCGGCATGTGCGTTATCGTCTGCCCTCACCGAATAATGAAGATGAAGGACGGCAAGGCTTACATCTCCGACCGCGACCTCTGCATGGAATGCGGGGCCTGCGCGCTTAACTGCCCTACGGACGCGGTAACGGTAGATTCGGGTGTCGGCTGCGCGTCAGCGTTCATCATCGGGGCCCTGACCGGCACGGAACCTTCCTGCGACTGCACAAAGGGCGCCTGCTGTTAGCAGCATGAAGCGGAAACTGATAATCTTCACCAGGTATCCTGTTCCGGGCAAAACCAAGACCCGGCTGATTCCCGAAACCGGCGAAGAACAGGCAGCAAAGATACAACGCCGGATGACCGAGCGCACGGTCCTGGCCGCGGACCTCCTCCGTGAAACTGTTCCCGATGTTCACACTGAAATATGGTTCTGTGACGGATCGATGGAAGAAATGCGGAAATGGCTCGGACCGTCCCGGACCTATATAGAGCAGCCGGACGGTGATCTGGGGGCCCGCATGGAAAAGGCATTCCGCTCTTCATTCTCCGCCGGCTTCTCCCACGTGCTGCTGATCGGGATAGACTGTCCAGGGCTGACTGAACACATTCTCGCTTCCGCGTTCTCAGAGCTCAGGCGGAACGACCTTGTTCTGGGCCCTACCGCAGATGGAGGTTACTACCTGATCGGCATGCCGCGCCAATGCCCCCAGCTGTTCGAAGGAGTACCCTGGGGAACTGAAACGGTGCTGGCGGAAACACGCGCCCGTGCAAAGGCAAACGGCATCACACCCGCGACGCTGGCGGAATTACGTGACGTGGACACCCCCGCAGACCTTCCGCTCCTTGAGCAGCCGTCGCCGGACAATGACATCTCCGTCATCATACCCGCATTCAACGAAGAACAGTGCATCGCCAGAACTATTGAGTCGGCGAAAGCCGGCGCCAAAGAAATAATCGTTGTCGATGGCGGAAGCGGTGACCGGACAAAGGAAATCGCCGAGGGACTGGGTGCTTCGGTAATGAGCTCGGAGCCCGGACGCGCCGCCCAGATGAATGCCGGAGCCCGCGCCGCTAAATCAGGAATCCTGCTCTTCCTTCACGCGGACACCATTCTTCCTGGTTCCTATGCGGCACATGCGCGCGAGGCCCTGGAGGCCGGCGCCGCATTCGGAGCGTTTAACCTGAAGATAGATTCACCTGCCCTCTCCTTTCGCATGCTCGAAGTCCTGGTTTCGTTCCGTTCCCATGTCCTTGAGATGCCCTACGGCGACCAGTCCATCTTCGTGAGGAAAGACGCGTTCCACGCACTCGACGGATTCGCGGACATGAAGATCATGGAAGATTACGACTTCGTGAAGCGCGCCCGCAAACGGTTCACCCTGAGCATCGCCAACGCAGCAGTAACGACTTCCGCAAGGCGCTGGGAAAGACTCGGCATCCTCAGGACCACTTTCATCAACCAGCGCGTCATTGCCTCGTACCATCTGGGGGCCGGCCCTGAACGGCTGGCGGAAATCTATACCCAGGCGAAAGGAGCCAACACTTGAGAACACTCTTTCTTGCCTGCGTCGCTTCCTGCCTCCTTACCTGCTCCGCGATCGCGGAAGACGTGCTGATGCGCGACGATTTCGACAGCCTGGATCTCTGGAAGCCCCTGACCTTCCCCAAGATCCACACCCATACCGTCTACGAAATCGTGAAGGACGGATCCAACTCCATCCTCAAGGCCTTTACCTCCGCTGCGGCGTCCGGCCTGACATTGAAGAAGACTTTCAACGTTAAGGAATATCCCGTTGTGGCCTGGCGCTGGAAAGTCGACCGGGTCTTCGACAAAGGCGATGCGACGAAGAAGACAGGCGATGACTACCCTGCGCGCGTGTATATCATATTTGAATACGATCCTAAGAAGGCCGGGTTCGGCACGCGGGCAAAATACGGACTGGCCAAAAAGCTGTATGGCGAGTATCCGCCCCACAGCAGCCTCAACTACATCTGGGCCAACAGGAAACATGACAAGGCCGTCATTGAAAGCCCGTACACATCACTATCGCGCATGATTCCCCTCAGGTCCGGCGCCGACAGCGCCGGAGAGTGGGCCGTGGAAAAGGTGGATGTTCTGGCCGACTACAAAAAGGCGTTCGGGAAGGAGCCGCCAGAAAAAGCTTCGCTGGCAATTATGAGCGATTCGGACAATACTGCAGAGAAGGCAACGGCATATTTTGACTACATTGAGGTGTCTGCAAGGGGACCAAAGAGGAAGGACGCATCGAATGAATGATTTCGAAGCCAGGGCGAAGGAAGCTGTCGCTGACGAGCTGCGCTCGATTCGCGCCCATATACTTCAGGTGAACATCGGAAGGAAATGCAACCTGAGCTGTAATCACTGTCATGTTGAAGCAGCTCCCGAACGTGACGAGATGATGCCAAGGGAAGTAATGGAAGCCGTTATCAGGACGGCCCCCGTGCTTGCGTGCGAGATGGTAGACATAACCGGCGGCGCGCCGGAGCTCCACCCGGACATACGCTGGTTTATCGAGAAGCTCAAGAGGCTGGGCAAAGCGGTGCAGCTGAGGACG
>JBFIFS010000231.1:0-3552 GCA_041602695.1 Kiritimatiellia bacterium | reverse complement strand
GTTCGCTCCTGATTATCTACCCTGAAGACGCCCACGAACATAATTTTCTTCACAAATTTCTGTGAAGAGGCGATTCTATCGGAATGAGCAAGGAAGAACTGGCCAAATCCCTGTTTCACGGTGCGGAGAATTATAACTGCGCCCAGGCTGTAATGGCGGCCTTTCAGGAGGAAGCCGGCATTTCCGATGATGAAATCAGGGAGTACTCTTTCGCGGGCGGCGGGCGCGCCGAAGGCGGTATCTGCGGGGCCGCGTACGCTGCGAAACGCATCCTGGCTGACCCCCAGATGAACGCCCACATTGACGCGCTTTTTTCAAAGAAAGCAGGACATACCTGCTGCAAGCAGATACGCAAAAAGCAGATCCTCCCCTGCATCGACTGCGTGGGGCTCGCGGCCCGCTTCGTCGAAGACCATTTGCCCGGCGAATAGCAGTAGCGCGGGATGTCTGGCGTCGACGTGAAAAGTACTTCTCCGTACAATTGTGAGATTACTGGACTTCCCTCGAAATGACAGATGGGAAGCACCGGTTATTCGGGAGGGACGGCATTCTGCCGTCTGGCCTGAGGGGATAGCCGTTGAATGGCCGATGCATTGTCCGCAGGATGCGGACCCTCCCGTCAATCCTGCTTCTCCGCCCGGCTTTGGGATCTCTTGACAGTACGAGAGCATTGGCCGTGAAGCTTTAGGCAATATTGCCTATAACCGCGTTTTCGAGCCGGTGCCGGCCAAACATAACCTCGAATCTTTCGACACAGTCGTGATATACAGGAATCCTGTCGCACGGCCCGTTCGGCACTGTGCCGCAGCAGCTTCAGCCGGACTTAAAGGAGATGTAACTGATGGGCGGATTCTTTGGTGTCGCGAAAAAAACTGACTGTGTCTCTGACCTTTTCTTTGGAACTGATTACCACTCGCATCTGGGCACGCGGCGCGGCGGCATGGCTGTAGCTACCGAAGACGGATACTCACGCTACATCCACGACATAACCAACGCTCAGTTCCGCTCGAAGTTCGAAGACGACGTCCAGAAGCTCAGGGGCAACGCGGGGATCGGAGTCATCAGCGATTATGAAGACCAGCCGCTTCTCGTAGGGTCACACCTCGGCACTTACGCGATCGTTACTGTAGGCATCATCCAGAACATGGACGAGCTGGCGGCAAAGGCTTTTGAGAAGCGTTCCGCCCATTTCTCGGAAATGTCGGGGAATGAGATCAACCCGACGGAAATGGTGGCGGCGCTCATCAACCAGGAGGACTCTTTCACGGCCGGCCTCCAGGCGGCGCAGGAAGCCATTGAGGGGTCCTGCTCGATCCTGCTCCTGACCAGAGAAGGCATCTACGCGGCACGTGACTACTGGGGACGCACGCCGATCATCACCGGCAGGCACGCTGACGGCTACGCCGCCTCCATGGAAACTTGCGCTTTCCCCAACCTGGACTACGAGGTCGAGAAATATCTCGGCCCCGGCGAGATAGTCCTGATAACCGCCGACGGCATAGAACAGAAGAAGCCGGCCAACGACCAAATGCAGGTATGTTCTTTCCTTTGGGTTTACTATGGCTACCCGGCCTCGTGCTACGAGGACATCAACACCGAGTTTGTGCGAAACAAATGCGGCGCCGCGCTGGCCCGCAATGACGCACACGAGGTGGACCTCGCGGCCGGCATCCCGGACTCGGGAACGGCGCACGCGATCGGTTACGCGAACGAAAAGGGCATTCCCTACCAGCGCCCGTTCGTGAAGTATACTCCCACCTGGCCGCGCAGCTTCATGCCGCAGGACCAGCGGGTGAGGGACCTTGTCGCGCGGATGAAGCTCATCCCCATACGCAGCCTGATAACCGGCAAGCGCCTGCTTTTCTGCGAAGACTCGATTGTGCGCGGAACCCAGCTGCAGGACATAGTCGAGCGCGTCTTCGACTACGGCGCGAAGGAGGTCCATATGCGGCCCGCCTGCCCGCCTCTTGTTTACGGCTGCAAGTTCCTGAACTTCTCACGTTCCCGTTCAATCCTAGATCTCGCGACCCGCAGGGCGATCAAGGAAATCGAAGGTACCGAAAATACTGACAGGGCAGAGGTCTTTGCCGACTGCACCACACCCGAATACGCCGCAATGGTCGAGAACATACGTGAGCGCCTGAAACTGACGTCGCTGCAGTTCCAGAAACTCGACGACCTGGTCGAGGCAATCGGGCTCCCCAAAGAGAAGCTCTGCACCTACTGCTGGGACGGATGTGAAGGATGCGGGAGCAAGTAAACCGTCCGTATGCCCGTAAGGTATGGGGTATGGAGCTGCATGGACTCAATCCGGCGCTATTTTTTCACTGTTCAATTCCGGCATTATTGCCGAAAAGGCTGTACATTTGCCCCGGACCTGATGCAGAATGCTCCCTCTTTTGGCTATGAATAAGATACTCGAAAAGAAACAACTGTCCGGCGATGTTTTCGCGATGAAGCTCGCCGCGCCGCTTATCGCGTCCGAACGGAAACCGGGCCAGTTCGTCATTCTCCAGCTGGACACCAACTTCGGCGAGCGCATTCCGCTCACAATCGCCGATGCTTCTGCCGAAGAAGGCTGGATAATGATTATCTTCCAGGCCGTCGGACGCACGACGCACGTTCTATCGCAGTATGACAAAGGCGATTTCGTGGAAAACCTCGTGGGACCGCTCGGCCAGCCGACCCATATTGAGAAATTCGGACACGTGGTCTGCGTTGGGGGCGGGATTGGCGTCGCGCCGATGCACCCGATCGCCCAGGGCATGAAGGAGGCCGGCAACAAGGTCACGATCATCATGGGAGCCCGGAACAAAGACCTGCTCATCCTGGAAGAGGAAATGAAGTCCATTGCCGATGAGCTGATCATCTGCACTGATGACGGCTCCTACGGACGTAAAGACCTCGTCACCGCTCCGCTTAAAGAGCTTTGCGAGCAGGACCCCAAGCCTGATGTGGTGGTCGCCATCGGCCCCCCTATCATGATGAAGTTCTGCGCCGAAACCACACGCCCCTACGAAGTCCACACCCTGGTCTCACTAAATACAATCATGATCGACGGAACGGGCATGTGCGGAGGCTGCCGCGTGACGGTAGGCGATGAAACAAAGTTTGTCTGCGTGGACGGACCGGAGTTTGATGGCCACAAGGTAGATTTTGACAACATGATGAAGCGCCTCCAGGCCTACAAGCCGCAGGAAGACAAGGCGCACCATAAGTGCCACGTCGAACTTAACATCGAAGAATAGAAGCTATGTCGGATTTCAGAACACCCCAGGAACTGGAAAAAGAGGCGAAAGCCCTTCTCGAAGAGGTCCTGCAGCGGACCGAGCCGCTGAAGCCCAAGGACCGCATGGGCCTGACGCCCCAGGAAATGCCCTCTCAGGATCCAGCCGTCAGGCGAAGAAACCAGAACGAAGTGGCCATAGGCTATACCGCCGAGCAGGCGCAGGTAGAGTCGATGCGATGCCTGCAGTGCAAGAACGCGCCTTGCGTCAAGGGCTGCCCGGTTGCTATCGACATCCCCGCCTTTCTCGAGGCGGCAGCGGACGG
>JBFIFS010000230.1:0-3587 GCA_041602695.1 Kiritimatiellia bacterium | reverse complement strand
GCGGCAATTATGGCCGTGTTCCTCGCTGGCGTGTTTTGTGTACGGGCGGACCGCATTATCGAGAGCACGTGGGATGTCGGTCTCGAGGGATGGGTCCCTGCGGGCCCGGCGACGGTAACGAACGGAGGGGGCTTTGTTTCGATGGAGTTTCCGGCGCAGACAGCCCCCGAATTCAGCGTGGAACGGATTGCCAAGACTTTCCCCGGGGGCTACAAGCCGAACCACATATCTTTTCGAATACGATCGCCTGAGGTAGTGCCGAGTGTCATAAGAGTCTATTTAGAGTCTGCCTCCGGACGTGCATGGTATAAGAGCTTCGATTTACCGACGACGAACGACTGGATAAGGTTCAATGCGATTGTGAGTTACGCTTCGGGCTGGATACTGGGTCCTATGAGTACGGAAGCGGAATTCGATGCGGACATGGACAGCGTAACCGCGGTGTCTCTCCACATTGTCCGTAACGGTTCGCCCAAAGTGCATGAGTTTCAGGTCGATGATTTTGTCGTCGATGGGGTGCTCGTGGGCAACCCGCTTCCGGAGGATAATGATGCTGACGGAATGCTGGACGCTTGGGAACTCGCGTACGGCCTGGATCCTGGTGATGCATCCGACGCTGAGGCGGACGTGGACAACGACGGGCTGAGCAACCTGCACGAATACATTGCAGGGACGGATCCCCAGGATGCCTTCTCAACTCTCTCCCTTGATGTTATCATAGACGCTGATGTGCCGACTTGGTATATCCTTGCCTGGCCCTCAGCAGCCGGGAGGACCTATCAGATCCTGAAGTCAAAGAACCTGATGCAGGGATTCTCCCTCCTGGAAGGGGGGATAGTTGCTCAACCGCCGGTCAACTACTATCTGGTGGATATAGCGGACGAGGAAGGATCAACATTTTATAAGGTACAGGTGGAATAGGGCCGGCAGGGAAGAGGAAGCAATCAGTGTGCAGTAATCAGTGTTCAGTAAAGATGATTTTGGGGCTTTCGCTTTTGCTGGCTGTCTTGATTACTGGGACAGCGTCGGCGGATTCTGCCTGGGGGACGCACGACTGGGACCCATACCCGGGCGCGGGCGGCTGGACAAGCAGGTATGGATGGGTTGAGATTACTGAGCCGACCAGCGGCGGAAACACGGGTGGCTGGCTCAGCATAACTTTCACAAACACCGACATCACTCCTGACGGGTCCTGGCAGGACATAATTCAAACGCCGGCCACAAGTCTGTTTGCGGGAACTTATTCCATTAGTAACTGGTTCGAATTTGATTTCTACGCCTCGAACGTATTGCCTAATGCCCTGCAGGTGCGGTGGAGTTCTTCCACAAACAGCTATATTTGGGGCGCCCCCATAAGCGGGCCCAGCACCACCGGCATATGGGAAAGGCTGCAATCACCGAGCCTTCTTGACTGGGACGACTGGGACATCGATCCCTTCGGCACCGAAGAACAGTTTCTTGCTGACCTGAATTCCATCGAATGGGTCGGGCTGTACATTGACCGTAATACCGCGACGGAGCAGCTCTATGGTGTGGATAATTTCTCGCTTATGATTCCAGAGCCCGCTGAACTTATCATGCTGGCGTTCGCGCTGCTGGGGGTTTGGTGGAGCTATCGCCGCCGGGAGACGGCGGTAGAAGTGATCAGTCATCAGTAATCAGTGATCAGTTGCCAGTAACCAGTGGGTAGCTTGTGGGCTGCGTTCCCGCGCCATACGTGTCTCTTTCAAAGCAGAAGGAGTATGCTCATTTCCCTGGATAGACGGGGCAAACCCATCTTTATTAGGGGGGACGGCATTGCCGCTACGCTCCCCGGCAAGCCGCCGGGGCAATTGCCCTTCGGGCTGCGCTGCCGTCCGGTCCGCAGAATGCGGACCCTCCCGAATAGGTAAGCCGCATATCAGTATCTACTGACAACTGATGACTGATCACTGAACTCAATTGAGCGGCTGGCTCTTGAGTACATCGAGGAATTTGCGGCGATTCTCTTCCTGGATGGTGACGATTTCCGTGAGCAGCGCGTTCGCGCGAACGAGGTCCTCGTCGGGAATTCCTTTAGACGAAGACATGGCTTCACTTATCGTCTTTTCCGCGGCGTCTGTCTGGTCTCGAATCACCTGAAGTCTGGCCTTGTGAATGGCCGCTTTGAAAGCGTATTTGGGGTCATCAGCGCTCTCGTCAGAGAGCATTTGAAGCGCTTTGTCAGCATCGCCGAGCTCTCCGGCCTCAATGAGGACGAACGTCATCGTGTCCAGAACCGCGAGGTTCGAGGGCGAAAGGCGTGAAAGCTTCTTCACGATGCGCATGGCTTCATCCAGCGCGTCAGCGCGCGTGATGAATGAGCTGTCTTCAGGGATATCGGCCAAATCGGAAGTCGTGCCGGGATTAGGTGCTATGGGATTTTCTCTTACGCAGGCAAGTGTATAGGCGAGGTTGTTAAGAACTTCAACGTCATCGGGATCTGAAAGCAGCATCTCGCGGAGGATCTGCGCGGCCCGTCCAGGGTTGCCCATGCGGCGGGATGCTTCCGCCGCGAAGAACCGGGTTGTTTTGTTTGTTATGCCCATGTCCATCGCCTTGCGGAACTCATAGAAAGCTGCAACGTCTTCCCATCCGCTCCTCAGGAAGCGGATGTAGGCAAGCATCGGGGGCCAGCGGGGATTTTCGGGTTCGGCCCTTTTCAGGACCTGGAGCGCGTTTAGGAGGTCGGGGTCATCGGGGTTTGGAGTGTCCTGGTGAAGTTCAACATACGTCTGGTAAAGGGCGATATCCGGTTTTACGGACGCGTGGATTGCCTGTCGGGTCGTAATGAGCGCGACGTCTGGATCATTATTCCTCATCGCGCAAAGAAGCGCGCTCAGCTGCGCGGGCAGGTAGCCGGGATCCTGGCGGGCAGCGGCGTTGGCCAGCGGAGTGGCGTCGTCCCTGCGACCGGTCCGGATCAGGTACTCGGCCCCACGGGTGAGGCCTGCCGGTGAGATGTCTCTTTCGCCCAAAGCCTGGGCGATCAGCGTGCTCACCCCGAAATCCTCGGGCCATTGTTTAGAGAGGCGCGGGTCGGACGCGGAGACAAGCTGGGCCAGCCATATGTCGTCGTCGTCAGGGCAGTTAGAGGCGGCTTCGAGAATATACGTTGGTTCTGATTGGGAGAGGCTTATTACCGGATACCACAGCGAAGGGCTTTCCGGCATCAGCTCTGCAGCCCTGAGCGCGCTCGCCAGGGCTTCGTCGAACTTCGCGAAACGGCACAACAGGAGAGTTAGGAGATTGAGGGCCGTTGCGCGCTCCCTGTTGTTCCTTCCGACGCCCGTCCATTTCGACAGTGCCGCCGTCTCTCCGCCGGTCTTCGCTTTGTAGGCATCCAGCCACAGATTGTACAGTTGACCGAAGAAGGGGGATTCTGTGTCCAGGTCTATAAGCACGCGCGATGAGTAGGCGTTAAAGGCTTCCAGCGAGGGTATTCTCGTGTTGTGCCACAGCAGGGCGAATTCAGCGGGGGCTACAATGGGAACATCCGTACGCGACTGGAACTCAGGAGGAACCGGGATCAGGCCGGTCCTGCATGCGTCCATGCCTGCGCGGGTGCG
>JBFIFS010000229.1:0-3609 GCA_041602695.1 Kiritimatiellia bacterium | reverse complement strand
GGAACGCAGGAGCGGAAGTTTTGAGCGCTCGCTCATGCTGCCTGTTCCAGTTGACGCTGAGAGAATGATAACCAAAGAAGCTGATGGCGTGCTGCTGATCAAGCTGCCCAAGGCGGACGGCATGCCGGCAATAGGAGCGTAGATGGCCTCGCTTGATGGAACTGAAGAGGGAAAGGAATAAGACAGTATGTTTGCATGGCTTCTAGACCCGCTGTACCTGATGATGCTTCTGCCTGCTATGGCGCTGGCAGGACTTGCCTCCCTGCTGACACAAACCACTTTCAGCAAGTATTCGCGCGTGGCAGCCTCTTCGCGGTGCACAGGCGCGGAGGCGGCCCGACGCCTTCTGAACAGCGAGGGTATATACGATGTAACTATTCAGCCCGTGCGGGGGTTCCTAAGCGACCACTATGATCCCAGGACCCGTACACTCAGGCTTTCGCCCAACGTTTACCAGTCGCATTCTCTAGCTGCCATAGGCGTGGCCTGCCACGAGGCAGGCCATGCCATGCAGCATGCCGGCGGCTACCTTCCGCTGGCCCTGAGGTCAGCCCTCGTACCTGCCGCGCAGCTCGGAAGTTCCGGCTCATACGTAATATTCCTGCTCGGCATGCTGTTCAACGCGCCCGGAATGATGAAGCTGGGAGTGCTCCTCTTTTCACTTGTCGTACTCTTCTCCCTGATCACGCTTCCGGTCGAATGGGACGCGACGGCTCGGGCAAAGCGGCTGATGGTCAGGTCTGGAATCGTATCGCCGCAGGAGGGCAGGTCCGCGGCCGCGGTCCTGAACGCCGCCTTCATGACTTATGTAGCCTCGGCGTTCACAGCCATAATGACACTGCTTTACTACATGCTCAGGGCAGGCCTGCTGGGCGGCAGCGACGATTGACCTGCCGCCTCCCGGCCCTGAACACCTTAAGAGGTCGCGATCAGGAGCTGTGCTTGAACCAGCCCTGCGACTTAAGGCAGATCTTTACGAGCATGAGCATTACCGGCACCTCTATAAGGACGCCGACAACCGTAGCGAGGGCCGCGCCGGACGACAGGCCGAAGAGCATGGTGGCCGTGGCAATAGCCACCTCAAAATGGTTCGAAGCACCGATCATGGCCGATGGCGCCGCGTCCGAGTACTTAAGCTTCAGCTGCTTCGCCGCCGCATAGCCAAGGGCAAAGATCAGGACTGTCTGTATGAACAGCGGCACCGCTATCCACACGATCGTAAGCGGGTTGGTAAGGATCACCTCGCCTTTGAAAGAAAAGAGCAGTACCAGCGTGAGGAGCAGCGCCGAAATAGTGACAGGCGTCAGGACATGCAGGAACTTCTCCTTGAACCAGACCTCCCCTTTCCTGGCTATTATGATCCGGCGAGAAAAGTAGCCGGCGACGAGCGGCAGGGCAACGTATATACCTATCGAAAGGAGCAGTGCCTGCCACGGAACGGGAAGCTTGCCGACACCAAGTAGAAACCCGCCAAGCACACCGTAGAGCAGCAGCATGGTCAGCGAATTAATGGCGACCATGACCAGCGTATGCCCGTCATTCCCGCGAGCAAGGAACCCCCAGACCAGCACCATGGCCGTGCAGGGGGCGATCCCGAGAAGGATGCATCCGGCGAAATAGCTGCGCCAGAGCGGAACCTGGAGCATCTTCACGCCCTCCTGGAGCACTACAACGCCCGATCCATATGTTTCGCCCACAGAAAGGTCCAGTCCGAACGGCATCTTCACAAGGTCCGTCGCCTCGGGCCCTATAAACCCTCGAAACAGGACGCCGAGAAACAGGTAGGCAATCCCAAACATAGTGAAAGGCTTGATCGCCCAGTTAATGAACAGCGTGAGTCCCACAGGCTTGACACTCCTGCCTGCCTTGACGACCTCGGCAAAATCAATCTTTACCATGATCGGATACATCATGAAGAAGAGGCAGATGGCTATGGGAATGGAAACAACAGGCGCGCCTTTAACCGAGATCGCCATTCCGTCCAGGCTCTTCGCCAGTCCCGGCGCGACCTTTCCAAGCAGTATCCCGGCCACGATGCAAAGCCCAACCCACACAGTCAGGTAGCGCTCAAAAATACTCGTCATCTTCCTTTCATCAGCCATATCCAGTCTCCCCGTTTGGTCAAGGCGCCAAGTTTAAGTTAAAGAAACAATCAGCAGCCGTTTCGGCAGTCTTCATCAATCATTGATTCAACGCACTCAAAGAAATCCACCGCGCAGGCGCAGCGAAGCGAATAGAACATCTGCACACCGCGCCGCTCAACGCTGACGAGCCCAGACTTCTTCAGCACTGACAAATGCTTTGAGACCGTTGACATGTCGCCGCCGACAAGCGTCTGCAGCTCCTGCACACACCGCTCACCCCTTGCAAGCTCGTCAACCATCATCAGGCGCGACGGATGGGCCAGCGCCTTGATCATCTCAACCCTTCTGGCGACCCGCTCTTCCATGATGGTACTTTTCATTATTTGGCGATATTGCCAAATAATGATGCCGGCGTCAATGCGGCTTCAATGATGCCCTTGCATTTCCAGAGTGAAGCCCTAGACTCCTTTATAAGGAAGCAAACGAAAGGAAATACCATGACACGATTGACTCATTCTATTATTGCAGCGCTTGTACTCGGATCAGTGATCACCGCGCAGGCGGAAAACGCCGCCAAAAGCGGCGCCGAAGTCGGAGAATGGACCCAGGACTACGAGGCCGCCGTGAAACTCGCCCAGGAAAAGAAGCTCCCTATGCTTCTGAACTTCTCAGGTTCTGACTGGTGCGGCTGGTGCAAGCTGATGGTAAAGAACGTCTTCTCCAAGAAGGAGTGGCAGGATTACGCGAAGGAAAACATCGTCCTTGTCCTTGTCGACTTCCCGAAAGACAAGTCGCTGGTTCCAGAGCAATTCCGCGACCGGAACGAGGAGCTGCAGGACAAGTTCGGCGTCAGGGGTTTTCCTACCTTCATCATCCTGGACTGTGACGGCAAGACGCGGCTGGGCCAGCTCGGCGCGAGCCGCGAGGCAACACCGAAGTCTTTCATCGCTGACCTGTCAAAGAACCTCACGTACTGCGCCGGCCAGATTGAAAAGTATACGTCTTCCCTTAAGGAGGCCGAAAAGAAGAAATATATGGCAATCATAGAGCAGCTCTCAGCAAACACGTCCGGCATAACGGATGCAAAAGAGAGGATTGCCGAGGCAAAGAAGAAGATAGAGGAGCTCGAAGAGCAGACTGATGAGATCAAGGCGGCCGCCGCCGAATTCCGGGCCGGACAGAAGGGCGAAGAGGCCCTTAAGGAGTACAGGAAGCTCAAAGCCGAATACGACAAGGCGCAGAAAGAGCTCGATGACTGGGTCGAGTCCGGACCCGAAAAGACCCGGGAGAACTACGAGAAGATGCAGGAGATGCGGAAGCACTTGAACCAGCTCGGCGACAAGCTCGCGGCCTTCTGAAATGAGGCGCCATCTCCTCATCTGCCTTTTCCTCAGCTTCTGCTGTTTAAGGATCGCCGAAGCCAGGGGCCGCACACTGCGCGACAGGCCAAAGCCGACCGTCTCAAACGTAAAATACGGCGAGCATGAGCGCAATACCATCGACTTCTGGAAAGCGGAAGCCGAAG
>JBFIFS010000228.1:0-3613 GCA_041602695.1 Kiritimatiellia bacterium | reverse complement strand
GGGTTGTTCTACAAAAGTATCTATCCCTACAACAGGCATATGCACATTCCTTTCCTCGCGAAGGTGCCTGGCGGCGTTAAGGGGAAGGTTGTAGACGATGTGGTCAGTATGCTGGATATGGTGCCCACAGCCCTTAATCTTGGCGGGGTGGCCCACGAGCTGCCCGGGGAAGATCTGACTCCTGTCCTCACGGGTGAGTCAGCGCCAGTGAGAAAGAACGCGCTTGTGGAGCACGAGCGGACCAACACCCCTGTGGGTCCAGTTAAGATGCGCTCTATAGTGACGAATGATTACAAGCTGGTACGTTATCGGCCGGACGAGGATATTATCCTCTTTGACCGAAGGAACGATCCGCTGGAGCTCAGGAACCTGGCAAAAGATTCAACCTATTCCCATGTGGTTTCTGACCTAATGAAGCTGCTTGATGATGAGTTGATCCGGACGGGGCCAAAGGAGGGCAGCCCGGCATGAGCGGCAAGCGTCCGAATATAGTATTTGTTCTGGCCGACCAATGGCGGGCGCAGGCGATGGGATACGCAGGCGATCCCAACGTGAAGACTCCCAATCTGGACGCTCTTGAAAAGCGAAGCATCAACTTCATTAACGCGATTTCAGTCTGCCCGGTCTGCACGCCGCAGCGAGCGTCTCTTCTGACCGGGCGCTTCCCGACGACAACCGGTATGTTTATGAACGATCTTTATCTCCCCAAGGAGGAGCTCTGCATTGCTGAGATACTCAAGGGAGCGGGCTACGATACGGCATATGTGGGCAAATGGCACCTGGACGGGCATGGCCGCGATTCGTACATCCCGCCCGAGCGCAGGCAGGGGTTTGATTACTGGAAGGTGCTCGAGTGTACACACAACTACAATGAATCATATTACTACGATGGCGATGATCCGACGCCGCGTCTTTGGGAGGGTTATGACGCTTACGCCCAAACGAGGGACGCGCAGGAATATATCCGTGATCACGCTGGCGGCGAGAAGCCTTTCTTCCTCTTTGTGGGTTATGGCGGGCCGCATTTTCCTCATCACAGTGCCCCCGAAGAGATCAAGGCGCTGTATCCGCCAGGCGAGCTGAAATTACGCCCGAATGTACCGCCTGACCAGGAAGAGGCGACACGTGCGGAGCTGCAGGGCTATTATGCACATTGCACGGCAATCGATTCGTGCGTCGGCGATCTTTACAGCACGCTGGAGGACGAGGGGATTGCCGGAGAGACGATCTTCGTGTTTACGTCTGACCACGGGGACATGCATGGTTCGCAAGGACACAAGTCCTGGACGAAGCAGGTTCCCTGGGATGAATCCGTGTGCGTACCGTTCCTCTGCAGGTATCCGGCAATTCACGATACGGGCAGGAGGATGCTCACAACTCTGAACACGCCGGACATCCTGCCGTCGCTCTTGTCGCTGGCGGATGTGGAGATACCTGAGAAGGTGGAAGGCGATGATCTTTCCAGCTTATTCACCGGAATTCAAAATGACGATCCGGAACGTTGCGGTCTCTTCATGGCTGTGGCACCATTTGGTCCGACGATAAAGGCTTATCGTGGGGTAAGGAACGCCAGGTATTCATATGTGGTTGACTCTGATGGCCCCATGTTTCTTTACGACAATGAGGAAGATCCGTACCAAATGAAGAATTTGCTTAACCAGCCCGAATACGCGGAGGTCAGGGACCAGCTTGACAAGGAGCTTTACCGGATGTTGGAGAGGAATGGGGACGCGGTTATGGCCAGGGAGGATGCCGTGCGCAAGTGGGGATATATGACTGGAAAAGGGGTATGCATTCCTTACACTGGCCAGTTTACGGTACAGAGCCCTGGACCCGATGGCGGGGCGATTTGTGAGTTTGTCCATAAGAGGAAGCCCAATGGCAGATAGGCGACCAAACATACTGCTTATTACCGCAGACGATCTTAACTGGAACTCTGTGGGATCATACGGATGCAAGACGCCGGATTGCACCCCGAATATCGATGCACTTGCTGCAGATGGTGTGCGTTTCAACTATGGCCACGTCACCATAGCAGTGTGTCAGCCGAGTCGCGGTGCTCTCATGACAGGCCGTTATCCGCACAACAGTGAGCAGGAAGGTTTTCACTATATTAATCATCGCCCCGACATTGCGCTCCTGCCGGAGGTGCTGGCGGGGGGAGGCTATGTGACCGGTATCATAGGGAAAGCCTGGCATTCAACGCCGCGACCGGCCTGCAAGTGGGATCTATACGAGGACATGGAGGACCTGGGGTGGGGACGCGATGCTGAGCTGTATTACAAGAACACCTGCCGGCTGATGGAAATGTCAAGGGAGCAGGGGAAGCCTTTCTTCCTGATGGCCAACTCGCACGATCCGCACCGCCCGTTTCATGGTAATGATGCTGCACTTCAGGGAGACAAAGGCATTACATATCCGCCGCCATCAAAGGTATACTCTCCGGAGGAAGTGCAAGTTCCTGGATTCCTTCCTGATATTCCGGAGGTGCGTAGAGAAATTGCGGAATACTCAAGCAGTGTGCGCCGCTGCGATGACACGGTGGGGAGAGTAATTGATGCGCTGAAGGAAGCTGGTGTGTATGAAAACACGCTCACCATGTTCCTTTCCGATAACGGCATGGCCTTTCCGTTCTCAAAGACCAACTGTTACCTGCACAGCACAAAGACGCCATGGATCGCAGTCTGGCCAGGCGTGGTCGAAGCTGGGACCTCAGATGAGGAGCATTTTATCAATGGAATCGACTTCATGCCAACCGTCCTTGAGGCGGCGGGCGTCGAGTGTCCGGACGGAATGGACGGGAGCTCATTCCTTCCTGTACTGCGTGGAGACAAGGATCCGTCGAGAAATCTGATTTTTACACAGTTTCATCAGACCGCGAACAGGCGCAGGTACCCGATGAGATGCGTACAGGATAAACGGTTTGGTTATATTTTCAATCCGTGGTCGGACGGGGAGCGTGTCTTCAAGAACGAGTCGCAGGCCGGCCGCACCTTCGCGGCGATGAAGAAGGCAGGGCGATCCGATAATGGTATTGCTGCCCGCGTAGAGCTTTTTGTCCACCGTGTCGTTGAGGAGTTCTATGACTTCGCTAATGATCCTGACGCGCTGAACAACCTTGTTGATGATCCGGCCTACGCTGAGGACCTGAATCGCCTGCGGAGTGAGCTGGAAGCGTGGATGGTGGAGCAGGGCGATTCTGCGCTCGAGGCATTCAGAAATCGTACTTCAGGAGACGCGCTTAACAGCTATATGCACGAGCAGGAGCTTCACGGCCGTGAACTTACAGAGAAAGGAAACAGGGACCCGGAACAATGAATAGGAAACCAAACCTTATCTATATCTTTGCGGACGACATGGGGTATGGCGACGTATCATGTCTTAATGAGAACGCAGCATTCAAAACGCCGAATCTCGACGCGCTGGCCGCGCGCGGCATGCGCTGCACGGATGCTCACTCGAGTTCAGCAGTCTGTACTCCATCGCGTTACAGTGTTATGACAGGGCGCTACAACTGGCGTTCAGTACTCAAGAAAGGTGTAACCGGTGGATACTCCCAGCCGATTCTTGAAAAGGGACGGCTCACAGTCGCGTCGATGCTGAAAGAGCAGGG
>JBFIFS010000227.1:0-3644 GCA_041602695.1 Kiritimatiellia bacterium | reverse complement strand
GTTATCGGCGTGCTTCTTGTTCTGAAGAGGCGCGGCTCGTCGGGCATCACGCGCGACGCGATGCAGGAGGCCCTTGAGCGAGGGGAGAAGATGCTCCTGCTTGACGTGCGCAGCCCGGCGGAGTTTTCCAGCGGGCATGTGCCCGGCGCGGTAAACGTGCCGCACGACCGCGTTCTGAGTGCGCCCGACGAGGTGTCCTCCAACAAGTCAGAGCGGATCGTTGTCTATTGCGAACGCGGGCCGCGCGCGCTCATCGCGCAGCGCGCTCTCACAAAGGCAGGGTTTACAAATGTTGTCCATCTGATGGGTGACATGTCCGGCTGGCGCTCGAGCGGGCTTTCGGTCGAAAAATAGCTCGGCGGATTGGTCTTACTCATGTGCCGATCTGACAGTGGGGATTGCGACCAGGTGAGCTCCGGGTGTTCAGAAACTCAGTCATGAATCTTCGCCTTTGATTGCCTGTAATGGGAGGGCGGGTGACCGAGCTTTCTGCGAAAGAGGCGCGACATTAGTTCCGCTGACGTGAACCCTGATGACTCGGCGATGTCCCAGAGCTTGCGCTCGGTGCCCTGAACAAGCTGGAGTGCGTGCTGGAGGCGCTGGTGTGTGATCTCCTGGTATATTGATCGACCCACGAATCGAATAAAGGCATCGTGCAGCCTGCGCTCGGACATTGGCACCTGCGCGGCAACAAGTGTGGGAGACATCTCGCGCACCGTGAAATTGTCGGCTATGTAGCGCATTGCTG
Organism: Kiritimatiellia bacterium; assembly: GCA_041602695.1. GTDB lineage: Bacteria > Verrucomicrobiota > Kiritimatiellia > UBA8416 > JBFIFS01 > JBFIFS01. Next base: position 2,896 of record JBFIFS010000227.1, on the reverse strand, counting down.
TCGCCACGTGCGGGTGCCGGGTGGCCATGATGTCGGTGGACTCCCGAATATACAGTGCGCCGGGCGGGACGATCAGCGGTACGGCCGGAGCTGAACGGCCTTTCATCAATTCGTCCAGGAGTCTAGCCGACTCGTAGCCCTGCTGAAACGCATTATTGTCGATGCTGGTTATAGAAATGGATGAGAGCTCGCATATCTCGCGGCAGTTGTCGACGCCTACAAGTGCTATGTCCTCGGGTATAGACAGCCCTTCAGCTTCACACACCTGTACGATAGGCTGGGTAAGGAAGTCCGCGGCCGCCATGAGCCCGAGCGGCGCGTCGGTGTCCGGCAGGTGTTGCAGCAGCCACTCGCATTGTCCTCTTGCTATACGGTCGATGCTCGGCGGATGAAGAATAGATGGCGTGATGCCCGCGGTCTCTGCTGCCTGGCAAAACCCCTTGCAGCGCTCTTCCTGGAATGAGTTCCAGACGTGGTTCACGAATCCAAGATGACGGCAGCCCCGTGAGATAAGATGCTCCGCGCCCATGCGTCCGATCGCGACGTTGTCCTGCAGAACCCTGGGCAGGTCAAGCGAGGGATCGTTCAGCGACATGTCCACGCAGGGAACATCGGGATGGGCCGCCACAAAGTCGCTGAGTTTCCGGTCCAGGGCCGGCACCTGCAGGAGGCAGATAATGCCGTCACCAGTCCAGGAATGGGGCACGCCTCCGGTGTGATATTGAAACGCGTCCAATACCCAGTTGGCTTCTGACGCGAACTGGGCGACACCGTCCAGCATCCGCTGGTCCCTGTAGCAGGGCAGAAATACAACATATGGCCGAGATTTACGCGCTTTCACGGTGTCAATCGTAGGGAAAGCCAGTCGTACCCGCAAGACGAAACGTCTGTAATCGACATAAGGACGGCAGTAAGCGTCATTCCAGAACCGGATTCGTTGTAATATGATTCTTGAAGTTGGGTGTAATACCGAGAGCGTGGTGAGAATGAGAAAGACATCAAAATATAAGGGCCCGATCATGATTATCGCGGCGGCCTTATGCAGCCTGGCATGCATGTGTCCGGCGGCAGTGACGAACTTTACTCTGATCAATGCTGACACGGACACAGTCATATCGGCTCTTGCCGACTCCGGAACGGTCGACCTCACAACTGTCCCAACACGCAACCTGAGCATACGCGCTGACCTGGACAGCACCCCCGGCAGTGTGGTTTTTGAGCTTAACGGCGAAGTCTACCACGCGGAGAATTACACGCCCTTCGCTCTTGGCGGGCACAGCAATGGCAATTACTTTGCCTGGACCCCGGAGGCTGGTTCATACAGTCTTACTGCCACCCCATATTCCGGAACCAACGGCACGGGTACACCGGGCGCCGGGATGAGCATCTCCTTTACTGTAACGGACGACTACAGTCATCGTATAGGCGGCATCACAATCCACGCCGCACCCGGGGTTCCCGTAACAATCGAGCAGACAAGGCATGACTTCATCTTTGGGTGTATGCTCAACATCGACGGATTCAACGGCTCAATGTCTGCCAGCGACGAGGCAAACTACAGGGCGACCTTTCTCTCAAACTTCAACTATTCTGTTCATGGCAACGCCATGAAATGGTACTCGACTGAGCCCGACTGGTGGAAGCCGAGCAATCCGACATCTCCGCCCAGGTGGGCGAACGCGGACCTCATGCTTGACTGGTGCGAGAGTAACGGGATTCCCATGCGCGGGCATACTCTCTTCTGGGGTGCGAACCATGCGACCAGCAATGGGGTAGCATGGACCCCTGACTGGGTAGAAGCCCTTAACGATACCGATCTGGAAAATGAGATCAGAATAAGGGCCACCAATACGACCACCCGGTTCGCCGGACGAATTGACGAGTTCGATCTGAACAACGAGATGATGCACGGCAATTTCTTCAAGGACCGTCTTGGATGGGGAATCATCTCGAATATGGCTGCCTGGGCGAAGGAAGGAAACCCTGACTGCAAATTGTATCCCAATGACTTTAATGTGCTTAACGGCAGTGCTTCCGCCTATGTGTCGCACATAAATACGCTTCGCGCTCAGGGCGTGGCAATTGACGGTGTGGGCTGCCAGGGGCACTTCGGGTCGATGTTCACCCAGAACGACATCAAGACTAAGCTGGACACGCTTTCTTCGCTCGGCCTCCCGATCAAGGTGACGGAGTATGATTTCAATACGACCAATGAAAGCAACAAACGCGACGGGCTGGAAAATCTTTTCCGGGCATGCTTCGCCCACACCAATGTTAACGGCATAATTCAGTGGGGCTTCTGGGAAGGACGCCACTGGCGCCCCAACGCCGCGCTATGGAATACGGACTGGAGCCCAACGTTGGCGGCCACGAAGTACCGCGAGCTGGTATTCAATGAATGGTGGACGACCGCCGGCGGTGACCTGCCCACCGGCGGGGAGTATCCGTTCCGGGCTTTCCTGGGCACCTACACCGTAACAATAGACGGCATTCAGCAGACCGTCGTCATAACCCCAGAACAGAGCGAGATTGCCCTGGTCTACGATGGGGCAACGGTCACTACAAATTATCCACTTCATGTTTCAGCGGGTGACGACATAACGCTCGTGCACCCGACCCTGACAACGAGTGTGACAGGTGCCATCACCGACCCGAGCGCCGGCTCATCAACTTCCGCGTGGACCCAGGTGAGCGGGCCCGGAACGGTCACGTTCGGTGACCCGAGCTCCACCAATACAAGCGTTACTCTTCCAGGACTCATAGGGTCCTACGTGCTGCGCTTCTACGCCGACAACGGTGTCAGCGATGACTTCGACGACCTCACAGTTACATTGGATCCGCCGGCCACGAACCTCATTTCCAATAATGGGTTTGAGACAGGAACCACAGCCGACTG
>JBFIFS010000226.1:0-3688 GCA_041602695.1 Kiritimatiellia bacterium | reverse complement strand
GCTTTGTAATTCGTATATGGCTCGCTGACCAGCCCGCGCAGGCCAAGCGACATAACATCATCCACATACGCATCAACACAGCCATCAACCACCATAAACACTTCCTTACCGGAATCCTTCACCATCCCCCAGAACTCTTCGTAACGAGGAAAAATGTACTTATGCATCCACTCCGGACTGCACACGGGACCGCTGGTCATCACAATGTCATCATGGCAACTAACAAAGTTGACGGGCAGCCTCACGAAGGCACGGAAAGCGCGCCTGTTGAGTTCCGCAAACTCATCCATGATCCTCTCAAAGCGGTCATCCATGCAGCACTCGAGAAAGAGCTCCCACCCAAACGTGAGCATCGGCCACATGAACATAGTGTTGTATATGCCGACCGAGGCGCAGGAGCCCTCCGGCGCCTTGCCCACCCACTCCTCCGGATAGTTCTTCCGAAATCTCTCGTAAAGTCTTTCTTCCGAGGAGAAATCCCAGTTATTGACAACGTGCGGCCACTTCGTCATATCGGCATGCTCAAGCGGGGAAAACGCGAAGACTTCTTCTGGACTCTTGAAGAACGCCTCGCCATGCTGAAAAGTGGCCGTTGTACCTGCGTTCCACCTCACCGTGTGCGCGTCGGAATCAGAGCTGTTCTTGTCCCCGTCAAGTGCGGGACGGGGCCGCGGCTCGTCGGTTTCGGGCACAGCGAGCTCACACTGCGGAAACATCTCGTTCCACTTCTCCCGACATAGCTTAGGATGATCGAACGTATCTATCCCCGTGAGCGCGGTTTCCGCCTCTGGGCAGGCCCATATCTCCTTATTAGCAATTCGCCTCGGACCTAATCCCATGTATGAATCATAAAGCCTGTCTTTGCTTGACGCCATAAAGCACTCCTCTATCCTTCCGTCTGACAGCCATAATAACGCCTTCTGGGGGTAAATTAAGGGAGAATCTTTTTCAAAAAACCAAGGAAAAGAAGCGTCGCATTTTTGAGGCCATTGCACTAAGCTTCATGGCATGAAAACGAAAGTGAGGGACAGAACGAATGTGTGATTACCCATCCACCCCGATGCTGGACAAACTAGGCAAAAGCGGAACAGACTTTCTGGGCGTTAAATACCCACTGATCAGCGGAGGAATGACCTGGATCAGCGACTCCAAGCTGGTAAAGGCCGTCTCCGACTGCGGGGGGTTCGGGGTCCTGGCCGCAGGCAACATGCCGGCCGAACTGCTCGCGGAGGAAATCGACCGCTGTAATGAGCAGAAGCTGAATTACGGCGTGAATCTGGTAACTATTGCACCAGCCTTCAAGGACCACAAGGAAGTCGTAATTGAAAAGAAAGTGCCCTACGTCATCTTTGCAGGCAATTTCCCGAAAAGGCAGGACGTAGAAGCCGTCAAATCGGTAGGCTCGAAGACGTTTTCGTTCGCCTCAACGCTATCGATTGCGGAGCAGCAGATACGCTTCGGAGTCGATGCCCTGATCCTTGAAGGCAGCGAGGCGGGCGGGCATATCGGCCATGTCTCCCTTACAATCCTTCTCCAGCAGGTCCTCTTTCACGACCCGGCGGTTCCGGTGTTCGTGGCAGGCGGAATCGGTACGGGAAAGATGATCGCGCACCTGATGCTGATGGGTGCTGCCGGCTGCCAGATGGGCACACGATTCGTGATGAGCGAGGAGTGCACCGCACACGACGACTTTAAGAAGCGATTCATAAAGGCCCGCGCGCGAGAGGCCGTATCCACACCATCCTTCGACAGGGCGCGCCTTCCCGTTGTTGCCGTACGCGCCCTCCTCAACAAGGGAATGCACCAGTTCGGCGACCTGCAGATGGAACTCCTTAAGAAGCTCGACGACGGCTCAATTCACCGCGAAGAGGCCCAGCTCAAGGTCGAGGAATACTGGATGGGCGCCTTGCGGAACGCCGTCGTAAACGGTGATGTCGATCAAGGATCCCTTATGGCGGGGCAAAGCGTCGGGCTCATGGACAAAGTCCAGCCAATGAAGGAAATCTTCACTGAACTGGTCACCAACGCGGAGTCCGAACTCCAGAACGTAAAGGCGCTGCTTCAGTAGGGCTTAGACAAGGACCTTCACAGCATACCGATCAAGGGTGATGCCCCCCTCTAACTCGTCGCCAGTCAGCAGGTCGGTATACTTCCTGTCCAATGTCAATTGCACGGACACACGATTGAAGTTCGAAAGAAAGACATAGCGCTTGTCTCCATCAGTGCGCAGCTGCGCTGTGACTCCTACCGGAAGCTCCACATCTATGACGCGTTCAATGCCAAGATCTGCCACCAGCTTACAATAGAAATCGGACAGAAAGCCTTCGGCCGTACGCGCCGCTATATAATACGCCTTTCCTTGTCCAAACGCGTTTACAGTAAGGGCAGGCGATCCCGCGAAGTATTCTTCACTGAAAGTCGCCAGGACATCCGAGCCCTCAGCATGGATCACGGAGCAGGTATCTACAGCCTTGTAAGTCCCGGAGAGGCCGAGGACATTTCCCTCTTCCATCCTGATGCCTACCGACTCTTTCGGATAGTAACTTTGACTTTCCTCTTCCCACACGCCAAACACTTCCCTCAGACCATCACCGGGAATCCCGCCAAGGAAACAAAGATCAGTTTGATCCACTACGGCGCTCCAGTAGGTCATCACTGCGGTTCCACCCTGCTCGACGTACTTCTTCAGCTTTTCCGCAAAACCCGGCCTCAGCATGTAAGCCATGGGGACGACAACCAGCCTATACCGATCCAGCACGCCGTTCTGGTCAATGACATCAACAGGGACCCCGCTCTGCCAGAATGGCTTGTAATGAGCATTCATCTCCCCGCGGTACTTCACGTTTTCCCCGAGATATACCTTAGCCCCCGAATTCAGCGCCCACTCGTTCTCCCAGTCCTGAATTAGCGCGACCTCCGGTTGCACGGTCGTTCCGACAACATCGTCCAGCTTCGCAAGCGCTGCGCCGACGTCGGCGGTTTCCCTGAACTCACGAGTCTTCTCTGAGCCTTCATGATCTACCACGGCTCCATGAAATTTCTCCATGCACCCCCTGCTCTTGCGCCATTGGAAATACTGGACTGTGTCTGACCCATGTGCGACAGCCTGGAGGCTGGAGAGGACATTCATGCCAGGCTCCTTGCGCTTCTTGACCCGCCCTCGCGTTGGTATGCTCGGTACGCTCTCCATAAGCATAAACGGCTTTCCACCCAGCATAGATCGGCATTGGTCGTGCTGACGCGCTGTGCTGACAGCTTCACCGATCTCGTCCTGGTGCTCGTGCCAGTTGGGATACGAATCCCAGGAAATCACGTCCATGAACTTCGCAAAATAACCATAGTCCAGCGTCGCTCCGCCTGGCATGAAGTTTGTCGTTATCGGCACGTCAGGTGTAATCTCCCTGCATGGCTGCGTCTCTGCCCTGAAGAAATCGACAGTCTGAAATGTCTTAAACCGCTCCCAGTCGATCATCAGCCCATGAATACCGTGGTCAGTTGGAATCACATAGTCGAAATCAGGAAATGAGTGCGACCAAAACGACGACCAGTAAGCGTGGTTAAGCTTCTCGATATCATTGTCGTAACGCTCTCGCAGCCAATCATGGAATGCCCCCAAACAGAGTTCACACTGACAGTCGCCGCCGTTGTATTCGTTTGAAGCATGCCACACTAGAAGTGCCGGATGGTC
>JBFIFS010000225.1:0-3707 GCA_041602695.1 Kiritimatiellia bacterium | reverse complement strand
CCGTCACGCTTAACTTCGGCGTCGAGCGCGCTGGCTACGACTGCTTCATCAATGCCGAGGGCCGTGCCCGCGTGTTCAATCAGGTCCTGTTCAGGCGCAAAGCAATGTCCTTCTTCTGCAAGAGTCTGCAGCGTGTAGATCAGTCCGGCCCGCGCGCGCATTTCGGAGTCAGGCGGAACGCCGAGGCTCATGGCTATGCTGTCGGCCGACTTGAATCCGATTCCCCATACCTCCCTGCAGAGCCTATAAGGGTTCTCCCGTATGAGAGTTACGGCCTCGTCGCCGTACTGCTTGTAGATTCGCATCGCCTGCGCGTTGCCGACCCCGTGGCTGTGAAGAAAGATCATTATGTCCCTGACGCTCTTGTTCTCTATCCAGGACTCCTTGATCATCTTGCGCTTAGAGCTTCCGATTCCGGGGACCTCTTCAAGCCTCTGGGACTCTTTCTCAATAACGCGCAGCGCGTCTGTGCCGAATGTTTTCACAATGGCCGCAGCGGTAGTTTTGCCGACACCGCGAATGCGGCCACTTGCCAGGAATTTCTCTATTCCTTTCCGGGAAGCCGGCGGGATGCTGACCATGGAGTCCGCCTTGAGCTGGATGCCGAACTGCTTATGACGCGTCCATTCACCGTGAGCTTTGATGTCCTCGCCGGGCCAGATTACGGGGCAGGTTCCGACTACTGTTACGGGGCTCTTTGAGCCATCTATTTTCACCCTGCATACGGCGTAGCCGGATTCCTCCGACCGGTACACGATGCTTTCTACTGTGCCTGAGATTTCCTCGGTCTTGCCCATGCGTTGACTTGCGTCGTCAGGCTCGCTGACGGCGTTCTTTTTCCTGAAATAGTCCCTGTTCCTGAAAGGCTTTCCCATAGCACGACATCATCAATGTGCGCACGCCTCGGTGCAAGGAAATAGTCGCCTCTGGGCGCGGACGCCGCTATAATATGTATGATGAGGAGTATGTATTATATTGTTGCGGTCCTGGTATTCGCGCTGGTCTTTGGCGCGGGGTTCGCCTCAGCCGAAAAGGAACGGGGCAGGGCGGGCCGTTTCGCCACTGGTCACGTGCTGGTGAAGTTCCGTGAGGACGAGGTGCTGAAGCGCGTGCCTGATTACAGGCGGCGCGGCATGCGCGGCGTCGAAAAGAAGCTTGGCCTTCCCCCTGGTATCCGCGTGCGTGAGACCACGTTAGCGAAATGGATGAAGAAGAAGCGCGGCGCGTCGGACACGGAGGCCGAGGATATGTCGGTTTTCATGTATCTCGACCTGCCGCCCGGACTCTCTGGAGATGATGCCGTCAGCATGCTTTCCAGGAACCCGATGGTCGAATATGCCGAAAAGGACGCTATTGGCTACGCTGGGGCGGTTTATCCGACCAATAATCCTGACCCTCGATACTTTGACCGGCAGTGGTTCCTGCATGGTCCCACGGCAGAGGTCGGCCGTATCTGGGCGCCTGAGGCATGGGGCATAACGCAGGGATCTTCGAATATCATTGTGGCCGTACTTGATACTGGCCTGAATACGAACCTTGATGATTTCATCGGCAGGTGGGTGCCCGGCTGGGATTTTGTTCCTCCTGTCGGCAATAATCCCGCCGATGACAACGATGCCGACGGCGGACATGGAACGAAAGTGGCCTCGATCATTGGCGCGGTCGCAAACGATGGCAAGAACGGGGTTGGAGTGGACTGGAACTGCAAGATAATGCCAGTGAAAGTCCTGGACAATACCGCATCCGGACTCGCGAGCTGGTGGGCGCAGGGAACCTATTACGCGCTTTCAAACGGTGCAAACGTCATAAACCTCTCCGCGGGATCCACCGAGAGCAATGTTACTCTAGAGGCGGCAATCAAGCATGCTGTCAGTAACGGAGTCACGTTCGTTACAATCGCCCACAACGGCGGCACGAACCTGGTGACGTTTCCCGGCTGGATGGATGAAACTATAACTGTAGGCGGCATTACGAAGACAGGAACGTTCTGGACCGGAGGCAACTGGGGGACCAACATGGATCTGGTGGCGCCGAGCACAAATGTATTTGCAGTGCGTAACACTATAGGCCTTGATTATGATGCGATAGGGACATCGTTTGCAGCCCCCATGGTTTCAGGAGCGGCGGCGCTTCTTCTCTCGCTTGATCCGACGCTGGACTGCTGGGAAATTCGCGACCTGCTTTGTGGCGGAGCCGAAGACCAGATCAGCAGCGACACTAACGACCTGTCCGGCTGGGACATGCACTATGGCTGGGGCAAGCTGAACATTTACAATTCGATGCGGCTGCTCCTGACTGAGATAGACACGATTGAAGCGCCCACCGCAACCAACACGTATCTGTCCTGGCCATGTACCGGCAATGCGGAAACGAACAGGCCGTACGGCATTATCTGGGCAGATGATTTGACCAGTACCAACTGGTCAATCGTAAGCAACGTTACCTATACGACCGAGCGGGCCCACTGGACGGGCGGCAACGGCGGGCAGAGCAACCGCTACTACCGGACCTATATAAAGCGATATCAATCTTCCTGGACGAACTGATTAGTGGATGTCGGTTCCAAGGTGAGGTCTCGTGATGAAATAACGGCGATCTTATCCTATTAGGTCCGCAGAATGCGTACCCTCCCGGGAAGTGCTGTGAAAGCAATGAGTCAACGAGTGCAGCGCGGAGCTGGAATAGCGGACCCATTAATTGTGAGGCGTGAATGCCTCACGAGACGGGGAAGCCACGCGTTGAGTTACTTAGAGTGACGAGAGAAATTCGCAGGCGTAGAGATAGCCCATCTTGAAGTCGTCAATGCCGAACGACTCGTTCGGCGCGTGGGCCCGGCCTTCTTCCGATCCAAATCCTACGAGAACCGGTGCGGCACCTGTTGCCTGGCTCAGGGCCGGTATGGCAGGAATGGAAGCGCCCTCGTAATAGAAGACGGGATCTGTGCCTGTGACCTTCTTCAGCGCTTCCGTTGCGACTGTCAGCGCCTTGGTGTCGGGGTCGATTCGCAGTGGAGGGCCTCCGTGTTCGGCCCCCACGATTTCCAGCTTCAATCCTTTGGGTGCGTGTTTCTCGATGTGAGCGCGGAGCGCGTTGATCGCCTCGGTAGGGTCCTGATCTGCTACAAGCCTTGAGCTGATCTTAAGTATCGCCGATGACGGGATGATCGTCTTGCCGCCCGGGCCGCCATAGCCGGAGTGCAGGCCGTTGACCTCGATAGTTGGCCGGAAGCCCACTCGTTCGAAAGCTGGCAGGCTTTCTTCGCCTGCTACCGGGGGCACGCCAGTCTGCTTCTCGTAAAGATCTTCATCGAATGGCGCTGTAGCTGCCATCTCTCTTTCTTTCTCAGAGATCGGGCGAATGTCTCGGTTATATCCTTCCACAGCGATGCTGCCGTCCTCGTTATGGAATGAAGCGACGAGCCTTGCCATTGCCGTCGCAGGATTCGGGGCAGTTCCGCCGTGCAGTCCCGAGTGCAGGTCATAGTCAGCACCGGTGAGCTTCACTTCCAGTGCGACGATGCCGCGAAGTCCCATGATTATTGTGGGTTCACCAGAGGACACTCGGTTTATATCTGTCACCATGAGTATATCGGCCTGCAGTTCCTTAGGATTCTCCCTCGCGTAAGCGGTGAGCGCCGTGCTGCCCTCGGATTCCTCTTCGCCTTCAAAGACTACTTTGAGACCGCACCCAAGTTTATCATTCTTGAT
>JBFIFS010000224.1:0-3733 GCA_041602695.1 Kiritimatiellia bacterium | reverse complement strand
CCGGTCCGGGTGGAACCGGACCCTCCCGGTAGAGACGGCTTTATGCCGTCTATGTGGACGGGGTAAACCCGTCCCTACCTCTCGTTCTCTGTGCCTCTGCGTCCTCTGTGGTCAGCTCCACTTGTGATAAGGAGCAATATAGCGCACTAGGGCGAGATTTGATAATTCCGAGCCCGTGCGCTAATCTGACAGAATGACCGAGGAGTCTATAAAGACTGATACGTGCGAAGCGACCAGCTTCAAGGTTCTGTGTGGACGCGCCGCGACAGCCTGGCGCAAGATTAGATTCATATTGCCGTGGCTGCTCTCCGTCCTGTTCACAGTAGGTGTCGGCATGCTGGCCGCAAGGCACGAGATGTGGCGGGACGAAATACAGGCCTGGCTGCTGTCGCGTGACGCAACCTCTCCATGGGCGCTTCTGCATAACATGCGATACGAGGGGCACCCGGGGCTCTGGCACCTGATTCTCTGGCCAGTGGCCCAGCTCACATGGAACCCAGCGGCTATGCAGGTGGTTCACGTCCTGATCGCCGGGGCCTCAGCATTCATTCTTCTGCGCTTCTCGCCATTCCCCTTTTTCATTAAGATAATGATCCTCTGCGGCTATTTCTTTGCCTACGAGTGGGCTGTGATATCCCGGAACTACGCCATCAGCGTGGTAATCCTGTTCTCCATCTGCGCTCTCTTCGAGAAGCGATGGAAGCGTTTCCCTTACATAGCAGGGCTCTTCTTTCTTCTGTGCCATACAAATATCCACTCGATAATAGTGACCATCGTCCTGACTGTGTTCCTGATGATTGAATTCGCGGTGGCATACGCGGCAAAAGCCAGGAGCGCTCATCTCTATATCAGACGCGTTGCAGTCGGGCTGCTCATCATTCTTGCCGGACTGGCTACCGGCATAAAACAGACCGCGCCTCCCGAGGATTCCGGCTTTGCCACGACGTGGACCTACAAGTGGACAAAGGCCCGTCGCAATTCCACTGCGAACCGCGTCATCCGGGCCCTGCTTCCTGTTCCGCCTGATCGTCCGGCCTTCTGGAACAGCAACAGGTTCCTTATTCCCAACAAAGACAGTCCCAACTCAGAACCTGCCGTACCAGTCGAGAAGCATACACGGTACGGAGTCGCTTTGCTTCTCCTGCTTACAATTCCATTCTTCAAACGCCCGTGGCCCGGCCTTGCATACATATGCATTTCGTTCGCGCTCCTGAGCTTCTTCTACATAAAGTATCCCGGCTCAATGCGCCATCACGGCTTCCTCTACCTCTCTCTCATAACCATGCTGTGGATGTCATATCACTACACTCCATGGAAACTGAAATGGCGGGTGCCGGAGAACATCCTTTCTTTCGCAGACAAGTATCGGGTCTTGCTGTTTCTTCCGATCTTTGCCGTGCAAATCTGGGGCGCTTGCGTTGCCATTAAGTATGAATGGAACGAGACCTTCTCGGCCGCGAAGGAAGCGGCCGAGTGGATAGGAAATGAATATCCTGATCCGGGTGAAGTTATCTACGCCGCTCCCTCAGGCCCCTATGTTACGGCTGTTGTAGGATATCTTCAGGCGGAATCATTCTTCTATCTCGATTCAGGTGACTTTGGCTCCTACGTAACCTGGGACAAGAGCAGGCGGGGCGGACGCAACCTCAAGACCATGCGGAAGCTGGCGGGCATTGCAAAAGAGGACAAGAAGCCCGTCCTCTTCGTCGCCACCGGCAGCCCGGCCAGGAATTTCGCGCAAATGAAATCCACAAAGCTGGCAAGCTTCCGCGGGGCAATAGAAGGATCCGAGAACTGCACGATCTATCTTCTGGAGCACAGGGACTGAGCTCCAGCTCGAAGGGTCCGCATGCTGCGGTCAAGATCTCTCGACAAGCTCGAGATGACAGCCCGAGGTGCGCGCCAGCTACAAGATGATTCCCGGCTACATCACCAGCCGCCGACTGCCCCCGGAATTCAATTCCTGTCACCAGGTCTACCATCACTGAAGCGAGTGGCCTGTCATTCCGAGCGCTACAACATGTCACCCCCGAACCATTCACCGAGCCTCAGACGGCACACCCTGTCCTCCCGAGCTCCGCGCCCTGTCATTCCCATCTCCACGCTCTGTCATCCCCATCTCCACGCTCTGTCATTCCCATCTCCACGCTCTGTCATTCCGAGCGAAGTCGAGGAATCTCACGGATAACCAAAGCGGCCACTCAAGACCCATACGGAAAGACACACGCCCTAGTACCACCCATGCTGATGCACGGTTTCGTACATTCGGACAACGTTCTCGGTGGGAGTGTTGTCCTGAAGGCAATGGGTCGGGCTGAACGCGTAGCCGCCGCCCGGCATCATAATGTCGAGGGTCTTGCGGCAGTCCTCCTCCACCTCGTCTGGCGTTCCGAAACTCAGTGCACCGGTCGACGAGATACAGCCGTGAAAAACAAGTCGTCCGCCAAACGTCCGCTTCAAGTAGTCGGGCGACATGTTGGCTGCCTCGGGCTGAAGCGTATCAGCTCCGGTCAGCCCCATCTCAATGTAATCTTCATAAGCCCAGCTGCTCGACCCGCAGGTGTGCAGAAGCGTCGGTACACCATGCTCTTTCGCCAAGTCAAAGAAACGCTGCTGCCGTGGTCGAATATGCTTCCTGAAGATCTCCATGCTGATAAGCGGAGCTATCTGCGTTCCGAGGTCCTCACCCATCCACATAAAGTCAATCTTGCCATTGCCTGCCTCAAGCGTCCTCTTCATCTCACCGTATTGCTGGTCCATGAGCTTGTCCATCAACAGCAGCCCAGCCTCATCGTCTGTAATAAGATCGACGAACACCTGCTCCATTGAGCGCAGGAACCCACAGGTATTTATTATGCAGGCGGTTCCTGCACCACCGCAATGAAACGCCATGTCCGGATAGGCGTCTATTCGCTCCTCGATATGGTCGTAACTGAAATCGTCAGGATCAGCGAAAGGCCATGCGGCAACTTCGTCCACTGTCGCATGCTCAAGCGGAAAATCACAGTAATCCCAGTATCCGCCGCTGCCATGCTCGACCCAGCGCGTGCGCCAGCCATAGATTGGATTCACATTTCGTTCCGGTATGGGATCAAACAGCTCGGATCCCTGGTAGCGCGACCCGACACCCATAAAGTCCACACCGAGCGCGCGCCGAAGCTCATCATCGTTCTCAGCTTCGAAATGGTCCATGACCCGCTTCTTTATCAACGGATTCCATGCCATGTCGATTGGCACACGATCTGTCTCTTCATTCCGGAAGAAGGCCTGCACCCGCTCCTTCGATGTCATGCTCTCGCGCCCGGTAACCAGTGTCTTCATTCGGACTGTCTCCTTAGGCGTAAGCGATCGCCTTTGTGCCTCCCGGCAGAACGGACTCCTGCCTGCCATTGACGCTGAACGCCACGTCGCTGCCAGAAAGGTTCTCGATCGCCAGCTCTTTCTGGGTCAGGGTAACGCGCACCAGGTCCTTTTTCCAATAGAGCTTGAAGCTAATCTTCTCAATTTGCCTGGGGACACATGGCCGGAAAGTCAGTGTGTCCGTATGCAACACGCTTACCATGCCGGCAAAGCCGTGCACCACCTGCTGCCACATGCCGCCAACATTCGCGCAGTGAATTCCGTCCCTCGACCTGGGCCGGGCCCCGAAATCTATGTCCAGTGAGGCTTTCCATGAATCGTATGCAAGCTCTGCGTCGCCCACGTTCGCCGCGAGAATCATGTTATGGCACAT
>JBFIFS010000223.1:0-3745 GCA_041602695.1 Kiritimatiellia bacterium | reverse complement strand
GAACAGTTCGAAGTGCTCTGTGCCGTGATGTGCCTCCTGCATTCGCCAGTAGCCATGGTGCCACTTATCTGTAGTCGCGAAATACGATGCGACCTTGTCGCGCTCTGCTCTGAGGAACCGTGCCACCCGATCATCAGGCCGCGCTGTCAGGTAGGGTTCCCATCCGGTTGTGTATGTGAGCTGGTCGTGTCCGGCAATCGCAAGCTCATCGGCGTATCTGTCCACACAGGCGTTTGCCCAGGCGCCAAGATCCGAGTGGAAGCGCGCGACGGCCTCTTCCAGAGAGCCTGACCGCTCAATTCGCGTGATGTTCTCGGTACTGGTCATACGTGCCCGCCGCAGAGCCGCCCGCGGCATTGATAACGGACAACGTGGAAGTTGTCCCTCCAGGGAAAGTCCGCCGAGCCGCGCCCACGAACGCTGGAGGGTCGAGTTCCACCTCGACCGGCATCATCAGTATCATTTCTTCTGCAGCTTCAGCATTTCTTCCGCGTAGCGCTCGCCAAGCTTTCGCATGCTGTCAGCGTCGAAATGCCAGCGGTCCATTCCCTTGAGTCCTTCGGAGCTGGCAAAAGAAGCGGCGGGCACCTTTTGCGGAAGCTTGGCCACCTGTTCGTTAATCCCCGGATGATCTATGATCTGGCCGGCGACGAAGGGCAGGTCTTTGGCTCCGAGGTCAGAGCGCAGGTTCTTTACCAGCTCGGCGACCTTGTCCGCGTATCCGGCTGGCTCCTTGCTGTTGCTCTCGCCCTGGTGCCATAGAATACCCTTCAGAGTGCCGGCCTTCTGGGCTTCTTTTGTCCGGCGAATGGCATCGGCGTAGAATTTCGTTCCCTTTTTCCACTGCTCGATCTTACTGCCGCCCTTTGCATTCACGACAAGGCCTATCGACACTGTCTTGTCTTTTTCGAGCATCTTCTTTGCGAAGGTGTAGCCGGGATTCATCTTCTGCATGTTCAATCCCTTGCGGATTGTTGAGTACCGGTTGAACGGGTGTTTTGCCGGCTCGAACTTGTCTTTGTCGTTGAGCAGGAAGCAGCGCTGTACGACGCCGGCCTCATCTTCGGTATATGGCGCGCGTCCGGCCATGTTCGACTGACCTATCAGCAGATAGATATGAAGTTTGTCTTTGGGCCCGGTATATGTTGCCGCTTCCTGGGCGCAGAGGCCGCCGGCAGTGGCAAGGAGGAGTGAGAAGCCTATAGAAGTTGCTTTAGTCATGGTTCTGATATCCTTCCGCTGTTTTTATGTGACAGTAAATGTAACGCTTGTTTCGCTGCTTTCTTTATAACCGATCCGGATCGCGCGCGCCCGCAAAGTATGGCGTCCCTGCTTGAAGGGCAGCGGCGCGGAGTAGAGCAGCCAGCGAGCTTCATCGCCGTCATCTAGGGTATAAGCCATTGAGGCGCCCTGGGTCGCACAGTGCAGCTGAACGAGAAGCGGTGCCGCAAAAGTCTTGCCATCCGCATCGGTTTCGATACCCGGACTCTCGTCGCATATTGGTACGGTGACCGGCGCGGCAGTTTGCGGCTGCTCTCCGCCTGGATACCATTGCCTGACCATCTCGCTCTCGGGGATCCTGCCCATGTCGCCGACCTCATCGATCCAGCGGTCAAGCTCCTCGCCCAGTCGTTCGAGCTCCTTGCTGTAATCCGGATTCCCTGCGAGGTTGTTCATCTCGAAAGGATCGTTGTCGGTGTCATACAGCTCTTCTGTCGGCCGCGGCTGGAACATCAGCGACTGCTGCTCATTAAGTTCTCCGGCCATGTGCAGCCGCCACATCTCCTGCAGTATCGGGTGCTTGTTGCGATACGGTATCCACAGCAGGTACGGCAGCTCGGGTTTCATATTGCGGATGTATTTGAAACGCTTGTCCCGTACCGCTCGTATCATGTCGTATGACTCATCGTAGCGGTCGCGTGAGGCGTAGATGTATTCGCGGGCGGGAGCCGCCTGCGGCCCCAGGAAAGGGCGGCCCTGGACATGGTTCGGTACGCTGATCCCGCACAGTGACAGCATTGTCGGGCCAAGGTCGATGGTGCTGACCATGTCGTCCTTTACCTGTCCGGCCTCAATATCCGGGCCGCGGGCGATAAGCGGAACGTGTATGCCGGAATCGTAGGGCCAGCGTTTACCGCGCGGCAGCGGCCCGTGATCGCTCCAGTGGAAGATGTAAGTGTTGTCAGCCAGCCCGTCCTCCTCAAGTTGCTGAAGAAGTTCACCGAGCTGCTGGTCGCTGCGCTCGATGTGAGTATACATCCGGGCCATGGCCTCGCGCACCTTTGGTGTGTCGGGGAAATAGGGCGGAAGTATCATGTCGTCAGGATTGAACTTTGGCTCAGGGCACTTTTCCGGCCACATCCCGCTCTCGTGCGTGCGGGTCGGGTTCCAGACGGCAAAGAAAGGCTGGTCAGGATCGGGACGGTTGCGCCAGTGGGCGTTGGTGCTGCAGTCGTCCCAGGCGGTCATCGGAGGATCGAACTGGTAGTCGGTTTTCGAATTGTTTGTGCAGTAGTAGCCCTGAGCGCGCAGGTATTCGGTAAAGCATTTCACATAGTGGGGGATCACCGCCGAGTAGGGAGTGGGCATCTCAGGTGTGGCGCGCTGCGTGTGGCTTGTCCGCATATGGTGAGTGCCCATGGAGATCGGATACATACCCGTTATGACTGCTGAGCGGGCCGGCGCGCATACGCCAGCGGTCGAATAGCAGTTTGTCCACCTGCAGCCTGCAGCTGCGAGCTTGTCCAGGTTCGGTGTCCTGGCGACCTTGTCGCCATAGCAGCCGTAATAAGGGTTAGTGTCTTCGAATGATATCCAGAGGATGTTAGGTCTCTTTTTCATATAGCGTTTATTTATAAGCAATCAGAGGCGGATTAACCACAAAAAGAACGCGACGAACATATGATTGGCGCCGTGTTCTGCATGGGATCTTTAGACGGGATAAACCCGTCTCTACCTTTCTTCGCTATTTGTTAACGGGATGCCCCGTCCGAGTCTTAATGGTAATCGTGGTCGTAATCATAATCATGATCCGTCGTGCCGAGCAGAAGATTAAGGGTAAGATTATGATTACGAGCAGGGATTCAGCCTGGATCACCCGTGCGCGTCCGGGACTTTGTAAAGCTTTCTGAGGCGAAGCAGCTCCTTCTTCATGGCAGCGACGCGCTCCTTCTGGTCAGGATTTTTATAAATGCTGTTCATCTCGTTTGGATCTGATTCAAGGTCATAGAATTCCCATTCTTCACCGTCAGGTACGTCTTTGCCGTAGAATCGGATCAGCTTGTAACGCTTGTCGGCCACTCCTTCGTGGCGCCTTACCAAATGCACGCCGGGATACTCGTAATAATGGTAGTAGAGCGTCTTTCGCCAGTCTGTGGGGGTCTGGCCCTTTAGGAGCGGGAGCAGGCTCTCCCCCTGCATGTCTGCAGGAACAGGCGCGCCGGCTATGTCCAGGAACGTCTCCGCGAAGTCTATGTTCTGGACCAGGTCGCTGTTCCTGGAGCCGGGTGTGACTACCCCAGGCCAGCGAGCGAGAAGGGGAGTCCGGAATGATTCCTTATACATGAACCGCTTATCGAACCAGCCATGTTCTCCGAGGTAGAACCCCTGGTCTGAGCAGTACATTACAATGGTATTATCTTCGAGCCCGCTTTTCTTCAGGTACTCAAGAATTCGGCCTACGCTCTCATCTACTCCGGCGACACAGGCGAGGTAGTCCCTCATGTACCATTGGTACTTGAGCTTT
>JBFIFS010000222.1:0-3757 GCA_041602695.1 Kiritimatiellia bacterium | reverse complement strand
TCGACGGCAGGGAAGCAGGATGCTGACCGAAAGCAGGGCTGGTGCTTGGAGCCTGGAGGGACGGCTTCCACGCCGTCCGTTCTGGAACCGTGGAAGGGAGTGGCTGGATGAAACTTGGATGCAGGATATCCCCGTGTTTCAGGGGCGATGGCGGATTTGAGGAGTTTGTGGCCTTTTGCGGCGAGCTTGGCCTCGATGCCGTCGATTGCCCGACGATGAACGCGGAGATTGCAGCATGCTGCGAGAAACACGGCATGGCAATAGGCAGCGTGGACGGGATGTTCTTTGGCATGCAGAGCGATGACCCGGCTGAAAGGGAACGCGCGGCAGTAGAGGCCCGCGAGCGTGTTGACGCCATTGCTGAGCATGGCGGAAAGGTCATGTTCGTTGCCATAGGTGCTGAAGATCCTTCTATGACTCGTGCCCAGGCATTTGGAAACTGGAAGCAGAGCTGGCCGGCTCTTGTTAAGCATGCTGAGGAGCGTGGGATCCGTATCGCTGTTGAGCCCTGGCCAGGCCCGCCGGCACCGCGCTATAAGGCAACGCTCGGCTGCACGCCGGAAATGCTGCGCGCTATGTATGAGGCCATTCCGTCCCCCGCGTTAGGTTTGTGTTATGACCCGTCGCACATGGTACGTCTGCGCAGTGATTACAGGCGGCTCCTAGAGGAATTCAAAGACCGCATAGCTCACGTGCACCTTAAAGACACAGTCATCTATGATGATGCACTTTATGAATTCGGCACCCTTGGCCCCTGCATCGGCGAACAGCCGTATAAATATGGCGGCGCTTATTGGCGTTATGCCATTCCCGGCGATGGCGAGATCGACTGGAAGTGGGTCCTTGGCCGACTTGATGATATCAGATACGACGGTGTGCTTAGCATTGAGCTTGAAGACCACTACTATGCTGACACGCCCGAGCTTCAGAAGCAGGGGATAACGAAGGCGGCGGAATACATCCGCCTGCAGTTGGCGGGATGATGTGTTCGCGAATGTGATGCGTCTTTGCCGCTACACTGCCAACACGTGGTTGGCCAGTTGCCATGCGGGCTGCGCCCCCGTCTACCTGAGAGGATAACTACGGCTTAGCGCTCGCGTAAGGCTTCTTTCCTTCATACAGGCTCAGGCAATGCTGGATGCTTTGAATCAGCTGGCCGTTGCCTGTGCTTTCGGCAAGCTTAAGCGCCTTTCCGGCGGTTTCCGTTGCAGCCTCGAATTCGCCGGCTTCAGCGTGGGCTGTGGCAAGCGTCAGCATATATGCTGGATCACCCCAGCGCGTATTCCTGCACGCCAGTTGGGCATGCCGAACAGCTTCCTTTCCGTTCCTGATCTTCGGGTCTGCGTGTGTGGCAAGTATCCACGCCAGGCTGTTACGGGCCGGATCATGTCCCGGCTCAGCTGCAAGCGCGCGCCGGTAGTACGGGATGCTCTCCTCCGATTTGTCGATGTAAGTCAGCGCCTGCCCCATATCAGTCAATAAAAGGTGGTCTTTGGGGGCTAGTTCGCAGGCAATGCTGAACTGCTCGACCGCTTCCTTCATTCTGCCCAGATTGCCAAGTATACGGCCCATAACTCGGCGCGAAGACGCGTTGTTTGGATTAGAAGCCAGAGCGCTCTCCAGATGCTGCAGGGCTTCCTGTGGTCGTCCTATCTTGGCCAGCAGTTCTCCAAGCAGGACCAGGGCCATGTCATCTTGCGGATTCAACTTGAGGCAGTGGTTGAGCTTTTCCTCGGCGTCTTTGAGCCTGCCTGCGAGTATCAGGGCCCTTGCCCAGTAGCAATAGCCCTTGGTGCGGGAGGGGTCTGCCTTAACGGCCATTTCGTAGCGCTTTAGTGCTTCCTCGGTCTCTCCCTTGCGCATAAGGATGTCTGCAATCATGCTGTGTCCTACGGCATGGCGCTCGTTGATCTGGGTTGCCTTTTCGTATTGCTCCATGGCTTCGTCAATTAGCCCCATATGGAAGAGCGAGTTGCCCCACTGCTGGTGTGCCTCTGCCCGCCCTGTATCGAGGGCGAGCGCACGCTGAAAGTAGGGGAGCGCTTCCTTCGGTCGTCCGAGGCAGTTGAGTATGAATCCGAGTGTAATGAGGCTTTCAGGGTAATCACCTTTGAGTTCAACCGAAGTGTTTAGTTCGTCAAGTGCTTCATCGAGTTTGCCTGCCTCAAGCAACTCTGTACCTCGATCGAAGTGGCGTCGGTACTCGACGGCAGGGCTT
Source organism: Kiritimatiellia bacterium (assembly GCA_041602695.1). Taxonomy (GTDB): domain Bacteria; phylum Verrucomicrobiota; class Kiritimatiellia; order UBA8416; family JBFIFS01; genus JBFIFS01. The sequence continues at coordinate 1,539 of JBFIFS010000222.1, read as the reverse complement.
TCAATCCTGGCAATTCCATCTACAGGGATGTTTGCGAACTCTGGAAGGTTCGCGGCCCTGTTGTCAGCTGTCGATCCCGGCAGGAGAATGGCGGGCGTATCGATGCCCTTTTCATCCACATGTGTCAGAAATATCTGGGTGAAGGGGCGATTGGCCTTGGACGCGAAGGCCAGCCACCGGCTGTTTGGCGACCAAGAGTGCCACGAGTTCATCAGCTTCGTGTTGCAGTTCATTTCGCGGGCTTCGCCGCCATCGGCTGGAAGGATAAATAGTCGGCTGTCCGGACGCATCAGAAGGCCGTTCTTGCACTGGACATAGACCAGCCACTTGCCGTCGGGTGAGAACGCCGGAAACGAATTACTCTTGCCGTTCGCTGAAGCGCCGGGGACCGGCACCGCCTTGCCGCCCCTGCCGTCGTTGAAAGGTATGCGGTAAAGGTCATACTGGATTTGTGTCTCACGCGGATCGTTCGCGTAAGTTGCCCTTTCTTCCGCGGGGTAGCTGTCCCTGGCGGCGGCACGCAGGAACACAATGGATTGTCCGTCTGGTGTCCATACGGGGTTCGTCTGGACATAGTTTGGGTCGTCTGCGCCGGGGAGGGCAGTCATCTTTCGTGTCTCCCTGTCGTAGATGGCGATAATCCCGCGCGTTGGATAGAAGGTCTGGAGGAAGCGGAAGTCAGTGTAGTTCTGTACAAAGACCTCTTCTTTGACTGTTGCCGCGACATAGCGTCCATCCGGCGAGACACGCGGGAAGAGACCGAACGACATGACGGATGGATCTGGGTCGAAATCGTTCCAGGAGAACACTTCGTGGTCCTCAATGACCATCTGTTTCGCAACGTCCTGAACAGTGTGCGCGCCTTTGTCTCCGGTTGGCCCATCAACGTCCATAGCAAGAGTCTTGCCGTCGCTGGAGAAAGAGTGGCAATTGGCGCAGGTGGGCATATGCTCCATTACCGCCGGGGCCGAAGGTTTGGAGATATCCCGCAGCCTCCACTTTATCAGCGGTATTGCGGCAGGAGCCAGTGGTTGGACGGTGCCTTCTTTGGTTTCCACAGGCATCAGGGGGACGTCACGATAGAAAATAGGAGCGCCGACGGGGTCGGCAGACGTTTGGAACTTCACGCTTCCGCGAGAGACCACGCGTCCTTTGTCGGTGAGACCCCAGACCGTCAGGTCAAGGTCCCGCTCTACAGAGGCCTGCTTTATGAGTTCCCAAGTTTCGGGGGGCGGTGTCCATCCCTTTGCGGATGCCTGGTAATCATCTTCCACCCAGGCGTTGTTATGGGAAATTGCCTTTGGGTCTAGTACAGGTTGGGGGCGATGTCCGTCGCTCAATGCGTGCATCCGTTGCTCATCGACGGGGAGCAAGATTTCAATCAGCCAGTGGTCCACTTCGTCTGACGGCTCATGCCACAGGACTGTGGGGGGCACTATTTCAGGGGGGAAGACGGCGCCAGGTAAGGGGTAGTCTATGATGACCTTCTTCAGGCTGTCGGCCGACGCTGCGTCGACATTGGCCACTGCTTGCCTTGCT
>JBFIFS010000221.1:0-3777 GCA_041602695.1 Kiritimatiellia bacterium | reverse complement strand
CTGTCGGCTCCGTCAACTTCGAGCCGGACAAGAGGATGTCCCGAGTGCTGAACCATATTCACACCTGCCTCGAGAAAGGAAAGAAGGTATCGCTTTCCGACACGGCGAAGGTGGCATGCCTGACACCCCAGTCTTTCAGCCGCTATTTCAAACAGGGTACCCACAAACGGTTTACGGATTATGTCACAGAACTTAGGATTGGCAGGGCTTGCGGCCTTCTTGCCGACGGACGGATGTCGATATTGGAAGTTGCACTGGCAGCAGGCTTCCAGAACCTTTCAAATTTCAACCGTCACTTTCGGCGCATAAAGAAACTCACCCCTCGCCAATACCGCAAAGCCTTCCGCGAACAGACTCAGTAAAGGCAATGGCCGGGGATCCTTCGGCCTCAGTCAGGCTCCTTCTCCAGCATCTTGAGCAGGGCTTCTCCCATGGCTTCGCCAATCTCAAGGAACGATGCCGCATTTCCCATGTAGGCATCTCGCCAGCCCGGTGAAGCATCCCTCGGACGGAGCATGGGACGAGTGTCTATGCTGATCACATTGCCCTCGAACCCTGGATATTTCTCTTTGTCGCCCACAGCCATTTGCGCGTCGAACACCTTTTGGGCGTTGCCGGACATGCCCTGACTGGCAAGTGCCGTCACGACAAACGGAAGATCTGGCGATTTCAAGTCTTTGCGCACATCCCGGATAAGGTTAGCCAGGTTGGCTTCGTAGCTGGCAGCCATCGAAGCAGACTTGATATCTGCGGTGCCCTGAAACCAGACCATGCCGGCGAGTTCAGCTCCCTGCCCAGCATGGTCCGGACAGATACGGTCAAATTCTTCCCCCAAAGCCTTGCGGACACCATCCACAAGCTCGAGGTATTCCTGCCCGTTGAGCAGGTAGCGCTTGATGTCCAGCCACTCGTCCATGCGCTCAAGCCCGTTCCACGTGTCCTCTGCGTTGCCCGGGTTCTTGAATACAGCAGCCTTGCCATCAAGCGCCTTCATAACCCCGCCCTGATAGCTGCCGGTAATTGAGTCGCCTATCAGCAGGACACGCGGCAAAGGCTTCGTACTCTTCTCCCTCTTCGCAAGAGCATCGAGGATGGTCGCTGTCACCTTCGGCGCCAGGTTCCCTACACTGTGCACATCTTTGGTCTTTGGAAACCCCTGTCTGCGGGATTCGGCATTGAGGTCGTTAATTATGACGCCGTTTTCCTCCATGACCTTCGCGGCAACTTTGTTGTAAGCATCTTCATCACCGTATGGTTTCTCTGGCGTTCCATCCTGGACCGGGGTCACCGACCCCCAGATGATAGTGGCGCCCGTCTTCTTCATCTTGGCCACAAGCGTCCGCAAGTTCTTTTCAAAATCCTCTACCGAGGTAGTGTTGTAACCGGAGAAATATTTCGAGGTCGACTCCCTGTATACAGAGTCCCATACACCGAAGTTGAAATGAATTACGTCCCAGCTGCCCTCGAGGTCCGATCCGCCCCCACTCGATGGCGAGCGATAGTTGTGGGCCAGATTTCGCGATCCCCGCATGAACCAGATGTTATGCCGGACCCCGAACCGAAGAATCATGACCGGCTCATCGAACGCCTCTCCCAATATGTGCCCCAGCATCAGCTCAGGCCCAACCCAGTAACCCCCTTCTGCTCCCATCTTAACAGTGATGCCGACCCCAAGCGGCTTTGCTGGTGCCTCAGTATTGTTGTGAATGGGATGAGCGTCATATAGGAGAACATCATCCCTCGTGATCCACTCGCCGTCTTTTACCCTTAAAAAGGCGTATCCCGGATTTTCATCAACGACCGTTGACAACGCGCCGGGGAAATTGACGAGTGGAATCCGGAATTCGTGACCCGGCGTACCAAAGAAAACCGTCCGGAATGGGTATCGTTTGCCTGGTTCAAGCTGCACCGAAGTTACCATCGGATTCTCCTGCCCCGACTCGAGACGGTATACCTCTTGCCCTTTGACTGTCGTAACATTGAATGCCGATTCGTCTTTACCCGGAAGGAATTCGTATTTGCCAGAACGCCCAACCGTGACATACCCACGCAGAACCGTCGTGTAACCGTCTTTGCCGGCCAGGTCAGGAAAGGGAGTCATGGGAACAGGCTCCATCCCTCGCTGCTTTGGATGTATCCGCCGTGACCGCTGATCACCGACCTCTACGAGACAGGCTGCAGCAGGCTTGAGCGCATCGTAGTCCGTTTTCGCCGAATAACCACCTTCGTAAACAGCGCAGTTGACATGCTTCTTTCGCTCGCCCTTCACTGGGGCTGCATTTGGAAAGAACGCATCGTGTGTACCAGCAGTCCTGCCATTAACCATGCCCTGCTCCAGGACATTCTCGTCACCTGCCAGAATCACCACCTTGACAGGCCCACCCATTACGGTTCCGCACAGTCCAATGAACGCTGTTAACGCAGCAAAGTGCTTCAAGTGTCTCATAGGGTCCCCCGAAAAGTTCCCGCGTCCAATGTCACCGCCTTATCATCACCAATATCTTTTTTGACACTCTCCCCATCGTATATAACCGTGCATCGCGCCGCTGCTCCGGACTCATTGCGGATCATCGCACGGAACAGGACCCCGTCTTGCCATTCCATATCCACTACGTAACCACCACGCGCGCGGAGCCCCTTTACGCTGCCCTTCGGCCACGCGTCAGGCAGCGCTGGAAGCAGATGAATTACATCCCTCTCAGCCGAACCCACTGGAGATGCGTGGCTTTGAATTATCATTTCCGCCACGGCCGCGGTGCCTCCGAAGTTCCCGTCGATCTGGAACGGAGCGTGCTGACAGAGCAGGTTCTGGCCTCCCCTCGTGATCAGCATGTTCAGCAGCCTGTGAGCTCGATTGCCCTCGTACAAGCGTGTCCAGAAGTTTGCCTTCCAGGCCATGGACCATCCGGTACTGGCATCGCCCCGTCGCTCCAGCGTGACCCTGGCGGCTTTGGCCAGCTCAGGAGTGCCTTCCGGAGTGATCTCGTCATACGGATGAAGGCCATATAGGTGCGAGACATGCCTATGGTGTATTTCTGCCTCTTCGTAATCCTCAAGCCATTCCTGAAGCTGCCCGTGCTTGCCTATCTGGTTGGGCGCCAGTTTGGACCTGGTCTCTTTAAGACGCTTGCTGAACTCCTTATCAATTCCCAGCACATCAGCGGCTTCTATACAGTTACCGAACAGCTCGCGAAGAATCTGCATGTCCATAGTCGGCCCCATGCATACCCGTGCATGTTTGCCGTCACCGTACTTGAAAGTGTTCTCGGGCGAATTGGACGGCGCGGTAACCAGCCAGCCCGTCTTGGGGTCAGTAATCAGCATATCGAGGAAGAACTGGGCGGACCCCTTCATTATGGGATAAGCCCACTTGAGGAACTCTTTGTCGCGGCCGTATACGTAATGCTCCCACAGGTGATCGCACAGCCATGGCGAACCCGTAGCTGTCGCTCCCCATCCGGCCTGCTCGCCGGGCGCCGTAAACCCCCACGGGTTAGTGATAACGTGTGCCACCCAGCCCTTGGCATTGTAATAGACCTTTGCCGTCTCGGCTCCCGGCTCCTGCAGCGATTCGATAAGCTTGAAAAGCGGCGTATGACAGTCGCCTAGACCCACCACCTCGGCGGGCCAGTAGTTCATCTGGACGTTAATATCGATATGATAGTCACAGTTCCACGGGGTTTGTATCCCCTCCGCCCAAATTCCCTGCAGGTTCGCGGGCATCGTCCCGGGCCTCGAACTGCTGATCAGCAGGTAACGGCCGTAGTTGAAATAGAG
>JBFIFS010000220.1:0-3788 GCA_041602695.1 Kiritimatiellia bacterium | reverse complement strand
GTAGAGCCCCACCCGAAGCCCCCGTTTCCTCAGGGCCTGAACATACTCTGAGATAAGATCACGGCCCGGACCGGTCTGCACGGCATTGAAGGAATCCGTTTTCGTGTCAAAAAGGCAATAGCCATCATGATGCATAGCAGTCAGCACGACATACTTTGCGCCGGCGCGAACAGCCTGGTCTGCTACGTTGTCCGCCCAGTCAGGTGCCGGATGAAACTGGTTGGCCACCTCGAGATACTCTTCAAACGGCATCCAGTCACGGGCCAGGATCTGTTCGCCACGCCCCAGCTGACTGTAGCACCCCCAGTGAATAAACATCCCGAACTTCGCGTCACGCCACCACTTCATCCTCGCTTCCGCACCCTTCATCACTGTTGAGTTCCTTTCTTATTCTCCTGATATACCGATCACTCTCCACCGGGCTCAAAATCACCCATCTTCTCGTAAAAGAGGTCCCAGTCGTCCGTCGCGTGATCACCGCCCGGCTTTCCGTCCGCTGAGCGCAGCCGGATATAGTTGAACCCTTTCACGAAGAAGGGCTTGCCAGACTTCTTCAGCACAAACTCCGCCCGCTCTATCCCCGGCTTGACTCCAATCCGCTCCAATGGCTTCACTCTGTCTTCCGCCAACGCCGCCGAAGCCATCATCATTATACACACCCCGGCTCTACCTGCTCTGCCCATCATCGTAACTCCATTGCCATTCGCACACAAAGCGGCGTCAACCCAGTCATTCGACGGGTCAAGAGCCGCCGCACTCCAAATTGATTCTCTCCATCAGGCAACGCGGCCTGGATTTGCATCAATGCAAAGCCTGCGCCGCCTCTCATTCTGTGCATTCTGTTAATTCTGTCTAAAACTCTCCTCTGTGCCTCGGTGCCCTCTGTGGTTAATTCTTCGCCAGTTCCCCTTTCAGGTCTCAGGTTTGCCGCTTCGCTGCCAACACAAGGTTGGCCAGTTCCTCTTCGAGCGGCGCAGGTTTCCCCATCACTATCACCTTCTCCCTCTACCCCATCTCTGCCGCCGCTGCGGCTTCTGCATCGGCGCAGGACGCGGCTCGCCGCCGCCCTCAGGAAGCATCGACTCGAGCTCCGAAGCCACCCACACAAAGCGGCCCTGTGACTTTGCGCCCTTGTAGGCCGGCACCCGATAGCGACGCACGTGGAGATCACAAGTCATCAATACATGCTCAAACTCTTTGCTTGCCTCAGCAGACCATATCGCCAGGCATCCTTTTCGCCGTAGCGCGCGGCGACACGCCTTAATTCCTTCAGGTCCATAGAGTCGACTGTTGCCGAGATCAGTCATCGCATTTGGGCCATTGTCCACATCCAACAAAATCGCATCGAACTCGTTCTTGGCTGCGGCGATAAGAGGGACGATATCACCGACCCTGAGATCTACCCTCTCGTCCCGCAGCGGATGATCATTAAGTTCACCAAGGAACTCCCGATTCCAGTCGACCACAGCACTCATCAGCTCACCCATGACCACCACGCCCTTCGGGTTCATCATGTCCAGAGTCTGGCGAAGCGTATACCCCATACCAAGACCACCTATCAGAACGCGCTGATCTCTGCGGTTAACCAGATCCGAGCATCCGAGCCGGGCCAGCTCAAGCTCAGACTCATGCTGACGGCTCAGCATCAGGTCCTGACCGTTGACCCTGATAATGAACTCGCGGTCATGCTGATAGAGCTCCATCAGTCCGCCATCCTGAGTCCGGGTCGAAGCGATTTTTACTGTAGGTTTCATGTGCAGTAATTATGGCGCCTCATCCCCATCCGGCAAGTGATAAAGCGGGCCCTGTGAGGCGAGGCATCCCCTTCTGTTCCCTTCGTTATCTTCTGTTGAGAAAAAGACTGACTTTTGAAATCATACTCCTGCCTCTTTCTGATACGGTACATACACAAACAGGAGAGCCAGTGAAGAAAACTTTTGAAATGACGCACCCGAAAGTGAAACCAGTCCGGCTTGCCGAGCAGGCCAAACGAGACATCAATCGCTACGTCCGGCGCGAAAGGAAGCGCGAACTGCCGGAGGGGGTTGATTTCTGGGATTTCGACTGCAAATTTGGGCAAAGCGAAGAGGACGCCAAGCCCATCCACCTGGCGGAGTTCGGCAAGCATATCGACGAGGCGTTATCGATGCAGCTCCCCGCATTCTATGTGGAGCTTATCGCCATACCGGGGCGCAGGGCAAAGAAGAAACCAAGAGGCGAGAAGACTGACTCGTGACCTTCTTCAGATGACGGGCGACCGGATCTCGATGACCAGAAAGCATACACAGCCAAAGCGCAGCCGCGCTCACATCATCTGGCTTGATTGCGGGATGACCGGACGAGTGGTGATTTCATGGCATCTGGGACACTCCTCAGGATAGTAGCGTTTTCCAACACTAGCACCCAATCCTGGGGTGACGGTACATTCTTCTTAAAGGTGTCGGAGCCCTTGACGGTTCCCTGATCAAAAGTCCGCCCGGTCGCCGGGTCCCAATAGTAAGCGTGCCAGTCAATATCCGGTTCGAGGTCTTTTACCTCTGGTCCATTCCAGTTGTAAATGCCGCGCCTCGGAAGGTAGATAAACCTAACTTCGCCCGGAATGCCGGCAGCAGAACAGTGAATGTCGTTGTCATAAATCTCGGACGCCCATTCAGGATGCGGCTCGAAGCGCCACCATTCATATTTCTCCAGCAGCTCCTTGGCTATTCCAAGCTGTGAGGATCCAGGATATGCCATGCCCTGCTTCCAGGTCGTCCAATCATAAGGCTGACGATCCCATGCGCCCCAGTTGCCGGGATCGTCTTCGACTCCCGCGTGCCATACTCCTGCAGTGCCATAAGTATGACCACCCGCTCCGCTCAATATGCTCTGCCAGAAGATCCGCCGTTGCACGTCACCAAACCCCTGCTGCATATGCCCCTCGTAACATGTCTCACCGCACAAAACAGGCATCGCAGGCTTCTTCTCGTAGGCGGAGATGATGTAGGCCAGCGATTCATCGGCAACAGCCTTATCTTCGGCGTGGTGCCCGCCGACCATGTCATAGTCAATAAGGCACGGATCACCTTCCTCTCCACGTCGCCCCTTAAAAGTGTGACAGGCAAGTGGACGCGCGTAAGGATCAGTTTCACGAACATATTCCGCAACTTCGGCCCACGGCCCTTCTCCCCACTTGGTCTCATCGGCAATTTCCCCGGCAAGAATCCACACCACAGGACAGGCAGCATAGCGCGCAATCAGATAGCGCCAGTGCTGCTTAAGACTGGCCGCTCCGAACTTCTGCATGCTATCGCAGTCACCTCGCCCCCACGCGCCGACAATTGCCGGCAGAATACCTGCATCCATCAAGCACTCAAACCGCCTGTCGGCATAGTCGAAGTAACGCGGATTGATCACGCTCATGTCCTCTGCCAGATATGGCTGACCCCCTTCGTTCTCGAGACTTGCTGCTAGGAAATTCTCGTCCGGATACGGCCCGCACACAATCTGCACAACACTGAATCCCTTGGCCTTCCTGTCGGCGGTCAGTTCTTGAAAACCCTCCCAACTCAACCGCTTGCAGAGACATTTCCACCATGTATCCGCAAGCCAAAGGAAGGGCGTGCCATCAGTGTGTATGAAGTAGTGTCTACCCAGCTCCGTCTTAACAGACCCATACTTATAGAGAGGATTATCACCGGAATACGGAGTCACCTCAATTTCGCCCTCAATACCATGCAGACCACTGTCGTTTGCATTGCTGCAGATCGCCTTGTAGGTGTGCCTGCCAACATGCTGGGATGCATAGC
>JBFIFS010000219.1:0-3793 GCA_041602695.1 Kiritimatiellia bacterium | reverse complement strand
GTCTGTCGAATCCTTGATATCTGGAAGCCGTTTCCCGCGCGGCAGATGCAGAATATCAAGGGCGGTCTTGGCATCCTCGCCGATGACTTCGTTTCCACCACCTACGCCCTCGGCGTCAATCATCTCCTCATTTATCTCATATGCAGATTTCTTCTAAACCACGGATGACGGAATCTCTCACAGAGCGCACAGGGGTCACAGAGGCAGATATCAATGACATTTCAAGGAATGTCATTGATGCGGCGATCGGGGTGCATAAGGAGCTCGGGCCGGGCCTGCTTGAGTCGGTTTATCAGCAGTGTTTATTCGCGGAGCTTTCCGACAGGGGGCTTTATGTCCAATCAGAACTTCCTGTGCAGATTACCTTCAAGGGCAGGAAGATGGAATCAGATGGGTTCAGGATAGATCTCCTGGTCCAGGACTTGATTGTTGTGGAGCTAAAGTCTGTTGAGAAAGTAACTGATGTACACAAGAAACAGCTCCTGACATATCTTAGGTTGGCAAACAAGCCTCTCGGACTTTTAATCAATTTCAACGAAGTAAAGCTGATAGACGGGCTTACAAGGATCATCAATGGTTACTTCTGAGTAACCGTTGATCCCCCCTGTGTCCTCTGTGAGCTCTGTGAGAGATAAAGAACTTTGAAGACATCTTTATGACATTGTGGCCTTTGTGAGAGGTAAGATTTGAAAATTTCGGTCGTAATGGCGAATTACAATGGGGAGAAGTTCCTCGAGGAATCTCTTAAAAGCGTTATCTCGCAGCGCGAAGACGGCGTTGACCTTGAATTCATTGTCATGGATGGTGCGAGCACTGATGGCTCGACAGGAATTCTGAAGAAGTATGAGCGTGACATCGATGTCCTGGTTTCGGAGAAAGACGACGGACCGGCAGATGCTATAGCTAAAGGCCTGCGAAAGGCAACGGGTGATGTCGTATGCTGGCTGAATGCCGACGACTGCTACTATCCTGGAGCTCTCAAGCGGGTGGCCGAGGCGATGGAGAGTCATCCCGACAGGGCGATTTGTTTCGGGCACTGTCCTATTGTCGATGAGCAGGGCCACGAGATCCGTAGAGGGATAACGCGTTTCAAAGAGATGTTCTTTCCGATATCCGGGCGGTTTACCATCCAGTGCATAAACTATATCTCGCAGCCCGCGACATTCTTCAGGCGTTCCGCCTGGGAGAAAATCGGGCAGGAGATGAGGACGGAGTTTGTTGCGGCCTGGGACTATGACCTATGGTTGCGGCTCTGGCATCACGGCGGCGCTGTTCGCGTTAAAGGCGCGCCTCTGTCATTTTTCAGGTGGCATGAAGCGTCAATCAGCGGACAGCACTTCAGGAAGCAGTTCCGTGAGGAGTGGCTTGTCACTGTCGAGGATTGCGGAAGGTTCAGCCTTCAGTCGATCATTCACCTTGGCGTTCGCTTGGGAATTGTGGGATGCTACGGGGTCATGGCGAAGTTACGGTCTAAGCAATGAACATTCTGGGCATATCTGCGTTCTATCACGACAGTGCGGCGGCACTGGTTCATGATGGCGAGATCCTCGCGGCCGCGCAGGAGGAGCGCTTTACTCGGAAAAAGCACGACCATGCTTTTCCCAAGCAGTCCGTGGCTTACTGCCTGCGTGAGGCAGGGGTCCAGGCGAAGGATCTTGATGCCGTAGTCTTCTATGAAAAGCCGCTTTTGAAATTCGAGCGTTTGCTTGAGACGTACGCCGCCTATGCACCGCGGGGCGTGAGATCTTTTATTAAAGCAATGCCGCTATGGCTGCACGAGAAGCTGTTCATTCCCAGGGAAATCGACAAAGGGCTCGGCAACGAATATGAAGGCCCTATCTACTTTACGCGCCACCATGAAGCCCATGCTGCGAGCGCCTTTTTTCCGAGTCCATTTGAAGAAGCCGCGTTCTTGACCATGGACGGTGTTGGTGAATGGACGACATCGAGCTGGGGGGTGGGTAAGGGCAATAAGGTAGAGCTGAAGCAGGAGATACGCTTTCCTCACTCGATAGGCCTGCTTTACAGTGCGTTCACTTACTACACGGGGTTCAGGGTCAATTCGGGTGAGTATAAGCTGATGGGGTTGGCTCCATATGGTCAGCCCAAGTATGTGGACCTGATAATGGACAACTTGATTGACTTAAAAGAGGACGGATCTTTCAAGCTGGACCAGAGTTACTTCAACTACTGTCAGGGCCTGACCATGACCGGCAGGAAGTTACACGATCTTTTCGGAAGAAAGCCCCGGAAGCCTGAGTCTAAAATCACGCAAAAGGACATGGATATTGCAGCCAGTATTCAAAAGGTAACGGAAGAAGTAATGCTGAGGATGGTGAATCATGTCCATAGGCAGACGGGCATGAAGAACCTGTGCCTTGCCGGAGGCGTCTCGCTTAACTGTGTGGGGAATGGCAAGATCCTTCGCGACGGGCCCTTTGAAAAGCTGTGGATCCAGCCGGCGGCAGGTGATGCGGGCGGAGCGCTGGGAGCTGCGCTTTTCTGCTGGCACCAGATGGAGGGCAGGGCGCGTGAAGCCAGGCCGTCGGACTCCCAGAAGGGATCGCTGCTTGGGCCGCGCTTTGATAATGATTCCGTGAGGGAATACCTGGACGGGGTTGGCGCGAAATACGATGTAATCAAGGATGAGTCGAAGCTGACCGCAAAGCTGGCCGAATACCTGGCAGAGGGCAAAGTGCTTGGGCATATGAGGGGGCGCATGGAGTTTGGGCCCCGGGCACTGGGCAGCAGGAGTATTGTCGGCGATCCGAGGAATTCCGAGATGCAGAAGCAGATGAACCTGAAGATCAAGTTCAGGGAGTCCTTCAGGCCGTTCGCCCCAAGCTGCCTGGCAGAGAAGGTTTCCGAATTCTTCGAGATGGAGTCGGAGAGTCCTTATATGCTTCTGGTTGCGCCTGTGAAGGAATCTCGCAGGACGGAATTGACGGAAGAGCAGAAGAAGCTGTTCGGTATCGATCTTCTTAACGTACCCAGGTCGGATGTGCCTGCCATCACGCACGTCGACTATTCCGCGCGTGTGCAGACTGTTGATCCAGAGCGGCATGGTGGGTTCTATCGTTTGATAAAGGCCTTTGAGGAAAAGACCGGATGCGGCGCTGTAATTAATACATCGTTCAATATCAGGGGGGAACCAATAGTGTGCACCCCGGAAGACGCCTACAAGTGTTTTATGTTTACTGACATGGACGTGCTTGTTATGGAGAACTGCGTCTGCTTAAAGGCAGACCAGCCCCCGATGGACGGAGCCGAAGAGCATAAGAAGAAGTTTAAGTTGGACTAAAAGAAAACCTGAAACCTGAGACCTGAAACCTGAGGGAGGCAGTTCTGAGCTGATTACTGGTGACTGATCACTGATTACTGTTCGACGAAGGAGAACCATATGGCAAAGAGAACTAGTATTTGGACGGAGTTCTTTCTCTTCATGAAGGAGAACAAGGTCTATTGGATGGCGCCGATCGTAATTGTACTGCTTCTGCTGGCAGTATTGCTGCTATTTGGCGGCACCGCAGCCGCGCCGTTTATATACACTTTGTTTTAGGATTGGGAGAACAGAATGCCTCTCACAAAGGGCACGAAGGGCTCAAAGTGAGAGTATATTTTCATCGTGACCTTTGTGGCCTTAGTGAGAGACGCAAAATAATGGCACTCGTAAGAATTAACTGGAAGCCGGACGTTAAGGAGCGGCGCAAGTTCGGCGTAGCGATGCTTGTCGGCTTCGGCTTGATATCCGTGCTTCTGTATTACAGGGATCATTTTACAGCGGCCCTGTTCT
>JBFIFS010000218.1:0-3826 GCA_041602695.1 Kiritimatiellia bacterium | reverse complement strand
ATGATGGGTGCAGTTACTTTGACGCGCCTCATCTGGTATCCGTCGGTCTTGAACACCGCTTCAATGCTGCCAGGCCGGTGAGGAACATTGACCCGGGCGACACCCAGCCAGCGCGGCAGTGTCTCCCACCTGCGGCGGTCCGGCTGCTCCAGCAGCTCAATCAGAATAATATGCGCGAGGACCCCGAGAAACTCGCTCTGCTCTTCAATACTGTCTGCGACCGCATCTTTAAGGGCCACGCGCGCAACCGTCTTGGCCGCCTCCCTCGCTGCGTCGACCTGCTCCGAGGTAAATGCAAGCTGGGCCGTATCAGTTAGCACATGACTTCGCCCAACCTTAAGGCCGTCGGCATAAATGTCAGCGTATACCGGCTGCGCGTTAAGGATATAGTTGTACCGATACACTCCCCGCCTCGGAACGCGTCCGGCGGCAACAAGACATATTAGCTGATGTCCATCCGTTAGTTCTTTGGTCTTCTTGCCCACCTGACCCAAGGCGCCCCGTTCCGTTATTGCACTTGTCTTGCACGCGGCTGCCGCCTTCCTGTACTGGATCCGAGCATTGCTCCAGTCATCTATCATTTCCAGTCCGAGCCCCGCGATGTATCTGGAGTAGGGATCGTCGGGGTACTTTCCCAACCGATCGGGCTTCAGCAGCTTGATTAGCCGGCGCGACTCAACGGCGCCGCTGTCCCAGTTGCCGAGCGCGTAATGGTTCTTGGCGGTAAAGGCATGCAGCAGTGACTGTTCAAAAGGGAACCCCGTGAAGTCCTGAACCTTGTCATTAACCATCATGCTCGCGGCGCCTTGAGAGACGCTGTAGACCCTTAGGCGCTCCAGCTCATCAGCCGCCTTAATGAAGTCGTACGAGCTTTCATCGTAGCGGCCCAGGTTCTGCAAAACCATGCCCCGCTCCATGCGGAGCAGGACTTCGTCCCTGCCATTTACCTCTACGTCCTTAAGAAGCTCCTGGGCGGAATCGAAACGGCCAGAGTAGAAATCCGAGCGCGCCCTGTGCAGGGCCGATGATGCGCAGCCGCACGCCAGTACGGCTGCGCATTGTAGGAACAGAAGGGCTTTAACCCCCTGCTTCACGCCGTTCCCCTGAAACGACATATGCTACCAACCAATAATAGGAAGACTCGCCTTTCGCGCGAATTCCTTCTCGACGGATTCCTCTATTACACCTGTGGTGAGGTCCGTCAGTTCGATCGTAAGCTTGTAGTATTTGACCTTCTTCTTGGAAACTCTGACCTGGCGTCCGGATTCAGCTTCCATCTCGGTAAACGAACCTGAGAGCAGGTAGCTGGCGCCCAGCTGCTTTGCAATCTTGGCCTGGGTCTCGGGCGTAGCGTTCTCCGCCTGGAACTTCTGCTCCTTCATGACGATGTCTCTTCTGGCCGCATTAACGAATTTGGCCTTTTTAGTCTGCATAAGCTTGGTGCGGATACTGTCGGTCATGTTCTTCATGTCGACATAGTCACTCGTCCTGTTCTGGACGCCCAGTATCACAAGCAGCGGAGGTTCTTTCGCAGTAGCAATTGTTTTGCTCTCGGCAAGCTCATTGACAACCATCTTGGTCAGGTTGCGCATGTCCTTGTAGTCATAGCGTTCACTCATATGCCCCGAAGACTCCATGTCCTCGTCCTTGACGCTGATCCTGAATGCGGCACAACCACTGGACATCACCATCATTACAACCAACAACGCGGCAAACCACCTCATGAATACCTCCTGAGTTTAATTCAGCTTAATAATAACACAGGACAACCACCTGTTCAATTTCCAAATCAGGCATGGATGTTTTGATCAGAAGGCCGCTGAGAGCCTGCCCGCCACCCTTTCACACTCCTCGGCGCGGCGCTTATCGCCAACAGCAGCAAATGCCTCTGCAATGCGGCCGTAGACCTCGGCATAAAGTTTTGCCAAGGCGGCTTCATTTCGCGTTCGCGCAGGCCTTTCCGCGCACAATTCGTCCACAACACCCGGCTGGAATGCAAGCGAGGACACCATGACCTCGGCGGCGACATCCCACCTGCCTTCAGCGATCGCCGCGACCGCGAGCTTGGAATAATAAGCATGATAGACCGATGAATAGTAGGAGCTTCGAATCACCGGCCGTCCGGCCTCAAGTGGACGCATGGTAACAAGTGACACCAGGACAATCGCGGCTGCGGCAGCGAGAGCCTTTCTCCACCCTTTACTCGCCATTGAGGCGGCAATCCAGACGATGCTCCACGCCGCGAAAGGAATCAGCAGCGCTGCAAGCGGCAGGCGGTAGCGGGAGAGCACAAGGCCCAGCATTAGAATGCCAAGGTACATCAGAGCCATGACATAGACAGGCCAACGCTTCCTGATCCCAGCGACTGCGAGAAACAGGCCAACGATGCCCAGCGGAGCAACGGTAAGGAACGTGAACGGAACATAGCTGAGCACCGGCGCATGGAGCTGGTAATAGTAGAAGTTGATGTTATTCGGCTGTTCATACCAATGCCATAGAGCAAGCCACTTCCTCCAGAACAGCTGCACAACAGATGACAGGGAATCATGGGTCTTCAGTGTTTCAACCACCGCCCCTATCGAGCTCGCGCCCACGTTCTCCGCGATCTCCGCAAAATGCCCGCTAATGCAGTACCCCTGCCATGGCGCTGAGTCCGCGGCATTGGAATTGATGAAGGTCGAGGCAAATGCGTTTACGCTGCTGAGGGCAAGTAGCGGAGCGCCAACAGACGCATTCCGTAAGGCCACCGGTAGCAGGAATATTGCCACCCCGGCAAGAAACAATGCCGCGCCGGACAGACGGGAGACGCCCTTGCCTCTCGGTAGAGACGGGTTTACCCCGCCTAGTCTCTGCCGGCCGTCGCTCCGCAGAAAGAGATACGCACCATAGAGGATCGTGACCGGAAAGAATATCTTTTTGACCAAAAGAGCAAACCCAAACGCCAGTCCGGCCGCAAGGTGAGCAGCCCTGCTTCCTTTGCCGCGAATGCACACGACCGTGTAGAGAACCAGTAGCGTAGTGAACACTATGATTGATGTCCTTAGAAGAACGCCCTCATAAAGGAGAATAGGTCCGTAGAAGACGTATATCAGGCCCGCGAGGCCAGCTGTCAGGTCGTCAAAAAGACGCAAAGTTACTGCGTATACCAAAAGGGCCGAGACGGCCCCCAGAAGCATTTGCCAGAGGAATGCATATCTTGGATCGGGCCCGAACAGCTTATATGTCACTGCCAGAAGATAGGGATAAGCGGGGCCCTGATGCAGGCACGGGGCGCAGTACCAGTCATCCCACAATTTATGGTAAGGCTCCCGGTCATTCCCTGCGACCATCCCCTCGTACTCGGCCTTCCTTTCCGGATAGAGGGCAAAATATCTTTCCGCCGTGTCCTTTGTCCATTGGGGATAAGGGTGCGTGGGACGGGAGGTCAGCCAGTCGCCGGCAGCTATTCTCTTCGCCCACGAGTCGAAGAAGCTCATGTCGCTCTCTTCCCACTGGTGCATCCACGCAACCGGGCTGTTCCAGATCTGCGCGACGTAGATGCCCCTCACCGCAAGCGCCAAAATAAGGAGGATCGACAATACAAAGCCGCGGCGCATGGCAAGCCACGCGTTGATTCGGGGAAACCCAGTTTCGCTTTGCTGCGTACAGTTCATTGTTTCTACTTTGACAACAACGATCTCTATACCACAAGGTCCGCTTTCGCAAAAGCGGATGATTAGTCGTTATCCGCCTTAAGAATGGCGTTGAGGCTTACCCCGCTTGGGATCTGCTGTGATATGCAGTGCAGCGCGCCGTGATGCACGACCAGAGTGTCCGCGTTTATTCT
>JBFIFS010000217.1:0-3875 GCA_041602695.1 Kiritimatiellia bacterium | reverse complement strand
CGCCTCATCGCGCATTCGGCTCTTCATGGCATAATATTCCCGCGCACGGTAATTGCCGATAGCCTTTCCGTTGACAATCACTTGGGATCCGTCTTCTCCCAGCGGCTTCAGGAGCACAGGGTTCATGTCGGTGTGCGGCTCAACCCCGGCGGCTGCGGCCTGCGCAACCTGTGCCCGCCCCATTTCTCCGCCCTCCCTGGTTACAAAGCTGTTGAGGGCCATGTTCTGGGCCTTAAAAGGGGCGACTGACAGACCTTGACGTGCGAAGTAGCGGCAGAGCGCGGCCGCCAGGACGCTCTTGCCCGCGTTGGAGGTCGTCCCGACAACCATGACCGCAGGCGTCTTTGTCTTAAGGTCAGGCGGCGTGAGTGAGCGCGGCTCAAATAGGCCTGAAAGGGCAGTCAGCAGCTCGCCGATCTCGCGCTCGGGGCGCACCGCCAACCGACAATAGTACGAGTCCAGCCCCTCATAATTACTGCAGTCGCGGATGAGTATGCCTTTCCGTAGGAGAAGTTCCTGGAGCCGGGGAGCCGGACAGGCGGGGGGAAGTTTAACCATGACGAAGTTAGCGTCGGAAGCGAGCACCTCAAAGCCTGGGATCTTCGTGAGGGAGTGTGACATTTGTTCCCGAAGCCTGACGGTTAGGTCCTGTGTCCGCGAGA
Source organism: Kiritimatiellia bacterium (assembly GCA_041602695.1). Taxonomy (GTDB): domain Bacteria; phylum Verrucomicrobiota; class Kiritimatiellia; order UBA8416; family JBFIFS01; genus JBFIFS01. The sequence goes on along the minus strand of JBFIFS010000217.1, from coordinate 3,213 downwards.
TGTAGTCCCCGTCATCGTATAGACTCATGGCGAGTGACTGCGAAAGCGCGTTGACCGTCCACGGCATCCGCACGGAGTTCAGTCGCTCTATTACATCAGGCCTCGCAAAGGCCATGCCCAGTCGCAGGCCCGGGACCGCAAAAAACTTTGTCAGTGACTTGACGACAATGATGTTGCCGGGAGTGTCCGCACGTATGAGTGTCAGTTCGGACCTGTTGGGGCAGAAATCGATGAAGGCCTCGTCAACGATGTAAGTACGCCGCGGATTAGTGCGTGCGGCCGAGAGGATTATGTCCGGGTCGACCAGGCGGCCCGTGGGGTTGTTAGGTTGTCCCAGGAAGATGATCTCGCCGCGCATTCTGTCCAGTATGTCTGCGTTGACCCTGAACCCGTTATCGTGGGTGAGGAGTGCCTCGCTGTCACATCTGGTCCCGCATGCATCGCATGCCTCGGCATAGCCGGCGTAACAGGGCGCCAAAAGCGATGCGCTGCTCGGAGAGAGCGCCTGCAGGATCCATCCGAACAGTTCTGTTGAGCCGTTTCCTGCGATTACGGACTCACGGGGCACGCAATGTGCATCTGCGAGGTGCGCCTCCGCGCACTCCGCGTAGGCGTCGGGATATGAAGCGGAAAGCACATTGCCTCTGAGCAGTACCTCCCTCAGTTGCGGAGGCGGGCCCAGCGGATTGATGTTTACGCTGAAATCGCATTTGATTTCCGGCACGCTTGGTATGCCGAGGCGCTCGGCTACAGAATGCGTGTCTCCGCCATGCGGGTTTGTTCTCATGGTTTTAAGCTCCCTGCTGCCAGTAATGCAATTACAGTCAATGCTCCGGCCGACATTACCAGTCGGCAGGCTTTAAAAATGTGGGCACTGTCGGCATCCTCATTGCCGTCACCGATCCATGGTTTATCCACGGTGCCGTGCGGATAAACCGTTGGCCCGCCGAGGCGCAGCCCGAGTGCCCCGGCGAGAAAGCTCTCGGCGTGAGCTGAGTTCGGTGAAGCATGTTTCAGACGATCGCGCCACGCGATGCGCCAGCCATCATGCGCACTCAGGCCGCAGATCACCGCAGCTGGAACGAAGAGGGGTATTGAAAGTCGGGCCGGAATGAAGTTCAGGATGTCATCAGCCCTGGCGCTGAACATGCCAAGCCGCAAATACTTCTCGCTCCTGTAGCCGACCATCGAGTCAAGAGTATTGACGCATCGATAGAGAATGATTGCGGTTACCGCGCTGGGGAGGGGAGCCCCAATGTAAAGACCGGCGACTCCGCCTGCTGCGGCCCAGAAGACAGGGGCGAGGAAGCCGTCGACGAAACTCTCTCCGATGCTCTCGACCGTTGCGCTGGCTATTTGCGGAAGCCCGAGAAGGGAAGCGTCGCGACCGACGATGCGCTGGACCATCTGCCGTGCCCTGGCAATGTCTTTCTTCTCGATGGCTAGCGCTATCGGGCGTGCGTGGTTGACCATGTCGCGAAGCGCGATACATGAATAAGCTGTGTAGATGTCCAACGCAGGCGCAGCCCAATATCCGAAACCGGAAATCAGGTGTCTGGTGAAAAGATAGGCTCCAGCGGAAAGTAATGTTGCCGAGACAAGCAGCACCAGCCCTCCAAGCGCGCCGGAGAGCCGTAGTGCCGCGATGGTGCGTTCAAGGGCCCTGATGAGCAGGCCTATCAGCCGTACCGGATGGAGCGGATACGCGGGGTCTCCGGTAAGCCAGTCCAGGAGAAAAGCGGAAGCAATTAGTGCCGCGACCGAATTCATGTCAGTATTTTCTCCACCTAGTACTCAATTCCTTCACGCGCCCCAAGGCCGTCGTCGAAGTAGTGTTTTACTTTGCACATTTCCGTGACCAGGTGCGCCCGTTCTATAAGCGCGTGAGGGGCATTGCGGCCCGTTATGACCAGCTCAGCGTGAGGCGGCCTCGCGTCAACGAGCGCAAGGATGTCACCGGTGCTTACGAGCCCGGCGCTGTGCGCGCCGTTAAGTTCATCTGCGATAATCACGTCCGCGCTGCCATCGTGCATCACTGAAAGGATTGCCTCGATGCCGCGCCTGGCAGCGGCAGTATCTTCGTTTGACGGGGCTCCCTTGATAAAGCGGCCAAGACCAAAGCATTCCGCTCTGACTTCAGGGAAGTGTTCCGTCAGCGCTTTGATTTCAGAGGATGGTGTTCCCTTGATGAACTGTGCTATATAGACTCGCTGTCCGGCGCCGAGCGCGCGCAGCGCAAGGCCGGCGGCGGCGGTGGTCTTGCCTTTTCCGTCCCCGGTATAGACCTGCACCTGGCCTTCAAGTCTGCTCATTGCTGTACCTCGCATTTATCCAGTTGTTGAATGGCGGCTTCAATTTCTTCGGCGGAGCGGCATATGTGCACGTGCGATGGAGGCGCGGGCCTCTTTACGAGCACCACTTTGCACCCGCAGGCCGCGGCAGCTTCAAGTTTCTCGGGAAGGCCGCCTGCCGGGCCGCTGTCCTTCGTTACAAGCACCTCTACGTGATGTTTCCTGAGCAAGTCCTCGTTTGCCTCTGCTGAAAAAGGGCCGCGACCCGAGATGACGTGTGAATCAGGAATTCCCAGTGACCTGCACGCTAAAAGGGATTCATCGCATGGGAGAACGCGAACGTATAGAGTGCGATTCGTTCTGGCGGCCTCCCTTACGTAAGGTTCAAGATTCCTGCTTCCTGTCGCGGCGAGAATTATCGCGCCGAGAGAGCACGCTACATTCGCCGCCTCGTTATGGTCCAGTACCTCGTGTATGCCGGCAGGTGCGGAGCCCAGGGCGGGGCGTTCAAAACGCAGGCACTTCACACCGAGCTGACGGCAGGCAGAAATGGCATTCTCAGTAGCATTTACCGCATAAGGATGTGTTGCGTCTACCACGCAGCGTATGTGCTCTTCTCTTATGATGCGGGCTATGCCCTCGGCATCGAGCGGGCCGGTACGGACGGTGATCAGTTCGTGGCTCCCAGTGTCCAGTGGGGTGTCCGTGCAGCGCGATACGAGAACGCGTTCGCCTGCCAGGGCGATTGCTTCAGCAATTGTCTGTGTCTCGGATGTCCCGCCCAGAAGAAGAATCATACGCCGTATCCCCGCGGAGTTACGAGCCAGTCGCCGAGCCTTACGGAGGAGGAGTTTCCGATGATCACAGTGCTGCGCATCCCGATCTCGAAATCAAAAATGTGCTCGAGGTCAGTAATTGTGAT
>JBFIFS010000216.1:0-3878 GCA_041602695.1 Kiritimatiellia bacterium | reverse complement strand
GGAGGTAGCTACTGAGCTCTATCAGGCGATAGTTAACCGCACTGTGCCGGTCAGCGACTGCAGGACGGCTGAGGCCTCAAAGCTCATGGAAAACATCTTTCGCTCAATCAACATAGCCCTGGCAAATGAGCTCAAGATGATCTTTACGAAGATGGGCATTGATGTCTGGGAGGTCATTGAAGCAGCCAGTACGAAGCCGTTCGGATTCATGCCGTTCTATCCGGGCCCGGGCCTTGGCGGGCACTGTATCCCCATTGATCCGTTCTATCTCTCCTGGAAAGCCAAGGAGTACGGTATCCATACGCGCTTCATTGAGCTGGCTGGCGAGATAAATACGGCTATGCCCGATTACGTTGCAGAAATGACGATTGCGGCGTTAAAAGAGAGGAAGTTGAAGATTCGCGGCTCGCGAATTCTTCTTGTGGGGCTCGCGTATAAGCAGAACGTCGATGATGATCGCGAGAGTCCGACTTATCATGTCTGGGATATACTGCAATCGCATGGAGCCAAAGTGTCCTATTTTGACCCTTACTGCCCTGTTGTGAAGCCTTCGCGCGATCATTCCAACTTCGCAGGCATCAGAAGTGTTAAACTCAAGGACATCACCAGGCGCAATTTCGACGCGGCAGTGATCACGACGGCCCATGCCAAGGTAGATCATGACCAGATTGCGAAGAAGCTGCCGCTTGTCATAGACGCGCGCAACGCCTGCAAGCCGGCAAAGAACGTTATCAAGGCATAATGAGCGCAACGAAGACAGTGCTGTGGCTGCTGATGGCGATCGCTGTGATTGCCATTATCTGTGAGGGAATATACCGGCTTCTCGGCAATGGTACGCTGGCAAGGATCATATGCACGATAGCGCTCATTGCAGTAGCGCCGTTCCTTGTGAAGCCTTTCATTTACCGCGAGCATGTCGGTAAACAGGCAGACGTCGAGAAGGCGGATGGGCAGGAGCCTGCCGATGGAGACAAGTAACGCCGGTCCGCTTGCCTAAGAGGCTCAGAGCTTGACGGGCGCATGTCTCAGCCTGAACCGTCGGGCTTATGAATCCTTCCTCTCCCTATGGCGCATCAGAGCTGACTATCCGGTAGTAGGCGACGGGTGCGTTAGTGTCTATAACTACAGACATAGCGCCGACGTCGCCGGGCATGGACGTCATGCCGGGAACAGCGATCCAGTTAGGATCGAGAAGGTTTGTTTTGACTTCCACGGTGTAATATTCAACCGGATTGCTCCACCACGTCAGAGTTGTCTCGGTATCGGTCTTATCCAGCGCGGTTATCGTGAAGTTGGTCGTCGGGGTGACCTCCATGACGATATCAACATCGAATGACTCAGAGGGCGCGAGGCTGATGTTCCACTGGTGGGCGTATGTGTTGTCCGCCGGCCCGAGCGAGTCACTGTTTGTGAAATTGTTCGGAAACCCGTCATTCAGGAGATCCACAAGGTCAGGATAGATCGCGACAGAGAACGCGTCAGCGGCAGGTGAAAGGGTTTCGCGCGAGACAATGCCGGCAATGGCCTGTACCGCGCCGTTGCTGTCAATCCTGACCCACGCGTCATCAATGGAGTCGTTCAGGTCAAAGTCAGTATACGCGAAGAGGTGCAGGTCGAGGTCCCCGACGGCATTAGTGTTCTGCACCGAGAGAGTGCTTTGGCACCGGACCGTGTTGTCGCCCGCGGGATCATCCTCGAGGGTGATGTTTATCTGAAAGGTCACGCCAGTAGCGGAGAATGTGCCCGAATACGAATTGGAGGCAGGCAGCGATTCAGAGAACTGCTGCATCGTCAGTGTTGTTACGGGGATCTCCGGACCGGAGGGCCCGATCCGATACCAGAACCAGTGCTGAAAAAGGTGGTCGGTGGCCTGTGACATCAGGGATTCGATCCCGAACTCCGAATCGGTGTCAAGGTTGGCCGTGGTGTCCCCGTCAACGAGGGTAAACATCCCCGCCAGGGCCAGGCATGGCATGGCAAGAACCATCAATGCGGTGCAGATTCTCTTCGACATGGTCACATATCTCCATCTTTCTTGCTGTTTCTTCTAATACGATCAGGGCTTCCGTTTTCTTCTAAAATAAATCACAAAATATATCCCAATTATCATCAGTTGCCTGCCGATTTTGCCCCCTAGGCCTCAAGCTCGGCATGCAACTCAAGAAATATGGCGTTCACGGCAGGTAAATAATCCAAGTACAGTATTGCATGGTGACCTCGGGGGGAGCTATTACAATGGGCAAGTCAGTTTATAACGTGAGTGGGGGGGGAGGGAGGAGGCTCAGGCCTCAAGCGCTTTGTCTGTTCAGCTATACCTTTTCCTTGTTCTACTGACGGCGCCAGTGGATAATCCCGCTCCAGAGGCCAGGTGTCACGCACGTTGGCCAAGTTCGGAGAGGGGGTGATGCGATGAAGACATACTTCTGCAGCAGCCATTGACGCGGCCGTAGTTATGAGCGTGCCGTGAGTACGCCGAACAAACGCCGTGTCGGCAGAGATGCTCTACAGCATCGCGTCATTCCGATCGACCATTCCTTCGGAGCAGATCGACAGCTGTAGACAGTTGCTGCGCACCGCCGACATGACCGATCTTTTGATGCGTGTGCATTTTGGGCTCTCGGTCATTTCTCTATCGATTAATCAAAGCGAGATAACGAATGATTAGAAAGACTACAGTAACAGTTCTTGCGGCTGCAGTGATGCTGGGCTGCCTGATGCCCGCTATGGCGGCCGACAGTGAGAGGGACCTGACGTTTGAACAGGACGGCGTAAAGCTCTCCCTCTACGGGGAGGCGTGGGTATACCTTTACGCGCCAAGGAGTATAGACGGGCACGAATATCCGTCGGAAATGAACCTGGACTACCTCTGGCTGCGCCTGGAGGCCGACATGGGTAACTACGGCTTTCGAACCTGGTACAGCCTGCGTGACGAGCGCCGGTTCGGTTCGTTTGCTTTCGACGAGAACTTTTTCTACGAAGCCTATGCTTACGCGGACACTCCTGTTGGTGAATTACGTGTCGGTAAGGTCCTCCTCGATCTCGGCTGCGAGTGGGACCACACATGGTACGGCAGCCTTCTCTACCTCAAGGGATTCATGTGTGAAGGTGATTGGGGCGCGAAGCTTGTGGACGAACACGTTCTTGCCGGCGGCGAAACAACAGTGGGTTACAGTATCGGCGCGTTCAATCGCAGTGACGCAATTGACGGCGCCACGGTATTGGAGGCCTTTGACATCGAAGAGTTCCGGAGTCCCGAATTCGGGGTGAACGAACCGGAATCAAGTCATGGTGACCGGCGTCAGCGCAATTTTGGATACGCGCGCGGCACGGTGAAGCACGCGTTCAGCGACAAGACGGAACTGACTGTGGGCGCGACCATTTATCATGGCGAGATAGAGTACAGCTCCGGCGTTACCGAGGACGAGACGAACTACGAAGTCGACATAAACCTGAAGTGCGGCGATCTTGCTCTGTTTTTTGAAGGCATAGCCTATGACAGGGGTGACGTCATTGATGAGGACATCGAGTTTGAAGACTTCAATAGGGGCGTTACGTGGCTGACGGAAGTCCACTACACCTTCTACAGCAGTGAGGACAACGAGTGGATCGACTCGCTTGCGGCGTGGGTAAACTACAGTGTCGACGAGCCGGACGAAGGGCGGCGTTCTGATCTTTGGATATTCGCGCTTGGTGCCCAGTGCACAGAAAAGCTGCGCGTGATGGTCGAATACGTTGACTGGGAAATGGACGACTTCCGGACGATGGCCGGCATGCAGGTCGATCGAGGATGGTACATCGGCGCCGGCTACTCCTTCTAGCGGGTGGTGTAAGAGGATTTAAAGCGGATATAACCCAATGGGCCCGGGCGGCGCGCGCCG